>JASFVN010000069.1:0-16987 GCA_050049805.1 Gemmatimonadota bacterium | reverse complement strand
TCGGGAGTGATGTCAAAAGCCCATGCCAGTGACAGGACCAGGGGAAGCCCGAGGAAGGATGCGATCACCAGCCACTTCAGAGCCCATTCCGGGGCACCGAAGGCCGGGAAGACGATTTCCCCCAGCTGAAGGAGTACGAAGACCGCCGCGGCGTAGGCGAATGCGGTCCGCCACACGCGGCGCCGGCCTACCTCCTCCAGGAATTTGACGATTCTGTTGATGAGTGCCGATTTCGGGATTGACCCCGTGCCCGTCTCCATCTTCTCCGCTCCCCACCTGAGATCCTATCCGAAGTCCTTGGTCGCTTTCTTTGCAGAAATCGGGTGGACCTGCTTTCCTAGTGCCTCTCTT
Organism: Gemmatimonadota bacterium; assembly: GCA_050049805.1. Taxonomy (GTDB): domain Bacteria; phylum Gemmatimonadota; class Gemmatimonadetes; order Longimicrobiales; family Gaopeijiaceae; genus JABDNZ01. The sequence continues at coordinate 16,636 of JASFVN010000069.1, read as the reverse complement.
TCTATAGAGACGTATTAGGGGGCGATTTGGTTGGCCTTGGGAGCCGTCTTTCGAGAGTGTTTACCTGACATTTACACGCTCAGGGCACGGCGACAGGCTCGCGAGGGCAGCGGTGTCGGGGGCTAGACCCCATCCGCCTACTTGACCGCATTGGCCCGAGAGAGTTCTTTCCGTGGTCGACGACCGCCGGATGAGCCCAAGAAGGACTTGTCCGGGCTCCACAAGGAGAAAGACTCCGTCCAGCCTGCCATGCCCTCTTCTCACAATCCAGATTATCTCATCGTTGGCGGAGGCATCGTCGGCCTGGCGGTGGCCCGGGCCGCTCGCCTCAGGTGGCCCGACGCATCCGTGACCCTCCTCGAGAAGGAGGCGGAAGTGGGGTTGCATGGCTCGGGTCGAAACAGCGGGGTACTCCATGCCGGCTTCTACTATACAGCCGACAGCCTGAAAGCTCGCTTTTCCCGGGACGGCACGCGGCAGTGGACGGAGATGTGCCTGGAGAGAGGGCTGGCCATCAACCGGTGTGGGAAGCTGGTGGTGGCCAAGGGCCCCGAGGAACTGGATGGCCTGGCCGAGCTGAAACGCAGGGGAGATCGAAACGGTGTGGAGTTGGAGATGGTCAGCGTCGAGGAGGCCCGGGAGATCGATCCCGCTGCCAAGACCTATGAGCGGGCTCTCTTTTCTCCCACCACGGCATCCGTCGATGCCCTGGAGCTCACACGGACCTTGGCCTCGGACGCGAGGGACGCTGGGGTCGAGCTCCTGTTCAACGCCCGGGCCCTGGGCCGAAATGGGAATGCCCTCAACACCACCGCAGGATTTTTCGAGCCCGGCTATCTGATCAACTCTGCCGGGCTCTACGCAGACAAGCTCGCCCAGTCCTACGGCTTCGGTGAGGAGTTCGACATCCTTCCCTTCAAGGGGATCTACCTCTACGGAGACCCTCAGGTGAAGCGGCCCCGGCTCCACATCTACCCGGTACCCAAGCTCAGCCGGCCATGGCTGGGGGTGCACTACACCATCGGGGTTGGAGGGGAGGTCAAGATCGGTCCCACCGCCACCCCGGCCTTCTGGAGGGAGAACTACAAGGGCTTCCAGAACTTCAAGCTACGGGAGGCCCTGGACATTCTCGGGATCGAAGCCGGGCTCTTCCTTCGGAACGATTTCGAGTTCCGGGAAATCGCCGTGGAGGAGCTTCAGAAATACCTCCGATCGGTGCTGGTGAAACAGGGGGCTCTTCTGGTGGATGGAACTCCCATGGACTCTTTCCGTACATGGGGAAAGCCGGGGATCCGTGCCCAGCTCTTCCACAAGAGAGATCGGAAGATGCTCATGGATTTCGTCCTGGAAGGAGACGATCGGTCTCTCCACATCCTGAACGCCGTCTCTCCGGCCTTTACCTGTGCTCTTCCCTTCGCTGAGTTCGTGCTGGACGAAGTGGAGGCGCGGACCGGGTGAGGAGCCCGGCGACGCGGAAGCCTGGTGGACCCTTTGAGCCGGATCCTCAGACGCTCAGCCGACCCTGACCAGGGACATCGTTTCCTGGATCTCGAGACTTTTTTCAAGGAATGACGTGCCATGCAAGGGAAGTTCCTCCTACTCCTGCACCTACTCCTTCTGGCTCCGGCGGGGGTCCAGGCCCAGGGGACCGGCCAAGCTCCGTCTCAGGACCCTGCTGCCGTGGTCCGGCGCGTACTCACCACGACTCCTCTCGTCGATGGTCACAACGATCTGCCATGGGAGATCCGAAACTCGGCTTCCATGGATGTGGCGGCTTACGACCTCCGGAGCCGGACCCCTGGCCACACCGATATCCCGCGACTCAGGGCCGGGGGTGTTGGCGCCCAGTTCTGGTCTGTCTATGTGCCCTTCGACGCAATGGAGGAAGGTGCCGCGAAGGTCCAGTTGGAGGAGATCGATATAGCCCGTCAGATCATCACCCGGTATCCGGATCACTTCGAGCTGGCTTTGAGCCCGTCCGATGTGGACCGGATCTTCGGATCGGGGAAGATCGCCTCCATGCTGGGCATGGAGGGCGGCCACGCCATCGAAAACTCAATGGGAGCTCTCCGAGCCTTCTTCGACCTCGGCGTTCGATACATGACGCTGACCCACGGCGGGACCATCGACTGGTTGGACTCGGCCACCGACGAGGCCAGGCACGATGGGCTCACGGACTTCGGCGCTGAAGTGGTCCGGGAGATGAATCGCCTCGGGATGCTTGTGGACCTGTCCCACGTGTCGCCCAAGGGGATGTCCGATGTCCTGGATGTGGCCGAGGCTCCGGTGATCTTCTCCCACTCCTCGGCCCGGGCTCTTACCGACTCCCCCCGGAACGTTCCCGACGACATCCTTCGGAGGATGCCGGAGAATGGCGGTGTGGTCATGGTCACCTTCGTTACTTCCTACGTGAACGAGGACGTCCGGACGTACGAGGGCCCCCCTGAGGAAGCTCCCCGGGCGACCCTGGCAGATGTTGCCGACCACATCGAGTATGTCAGGGACGTTGCGGGGATCGATCACGTAGGGATCGGGAGCGACTTCGACGGGATTTCCTCCACGCCCGTGGGCCTCGATGACGTGTCCACCTATCCTGCTCTGTTGGAGGAACTGGCCCGGCGAGGGTGGAGCGAGGACGACCTGCGGAAGCTGGCCGGTGAGAATCTCCTGCGGGCCTGGCGGGAGGCCGAGCAGGCGGCCCGCCGAATCCAGCGGGAGCGAGGCCCGTCGACTGCCACTATCGAGGAGTTGGACGGATCCGGGCAGCTTTAGGTTCTCTCCCGCAACCTGTTCGGCCCTCGGCCTCTGGACCTGACCTCAGAGGAGAAAGCTCATGACCCCCGAACACCGCCATCCGCGGCGCAGGGACCGATCGAAGGACGAGACTTGGATTCGCGCTCTCCTGCACAGGGGAGAGGCGGCTGTCATGGCGGCCGTGTTGGATGGCCAGCCCGTTTGCCTCCCCCGCCTCTATGCCTACGACGAGGAGAGGGAGGCTGTCTACGTCCATGGGGCCTACGGCGGAGTCACGGGAAAGGTCCTCGAGAAGGGCGCCAGTGTCGAAGGCGCCAGTGAGGAAGACGCCGGTAAGGAAGACGCCGGTGAGGACGGCCCCGGCGAGAAAGGTGCGCCCGTGGCCATGACGGTCTACGAGATGGGTCGCCTCCTCCCGGCTGACGAAGCCCTGGAATTCGGGGTGGAGTATCGGAGCGTGGTTCTCACAGGAAGAGCCGTGGAGGTGGACGATCCGGAGGAAGCCCTCCGTGGACTCGAGCTCATCATGGCGAAGTATGCCCCCCATCTCGAAGCAGGTGAAGACTACGCCCCCATCCAACCAGAAGAGCTGATCCGTACTTCCGTCGTCCGGATTGACATCGAGTCCTGGAGTGGCAAGGAGAAAGATGCGCCAGAAGATTTCCCCGGGGCGTATCGGCTGGAGGAGGTCAGGTAGGCTCGCTAGGCGGTGATTTTCCGTTGCGGTCGCTCTTCTCCTCCCCCCTCGCCAACACCACTGCCGCCCCGATGTTGGCCGTCACGTTGGCCGTGGTCCGGAAGATGTCGGGAATGGTGTCCACCGCCAGCAGAATCCCGATCCCCTCCACGGGCAGGTCCACCGCCATCAGAACCGGGACAGCGGCAATGACACCACCGCCCGGCACCCCAGGCACCGTGAAGCTGGCCAGGAGAGACGTGGCTACCATGGTGAGAAGCTGGAGGGGCTCGAGGGTGATCCCGTAGAAGTAAGCGATGAAGTAAGCGCCCACGATCATGGGGACCGGCGCCGTGATCCTGAACACGGAAAACCCCAGGGGCAGGAGAAAGCTGTTGATGGCGGCCGGGAGCTTGAGGCGGTTCTCGGCTTCCTCTACGGCCGGGGGCAGGGACGCCAGGGACGACCGGGAGCTGAAGGCCACGGCCTGGGCCGGGAGGCTGGCGCCGCTGAACTCCTTCAGGGGTAGGCGTCCGCCCACGACGGCCAGCGGGTACACAACACCAAGAAGGATGATACAGAGCCCCGAGTGGATGATGATGTAGGCCAGGATGGCGCCGGCGGCGTTGAGACCCATGTTGGCCCCGAGGCTCAGGGCAAGGGCGAAGACGCCGATGGGCGCCAGGTCCAGAATCCAACCGATCAAGACCAGCATGGCCTCGGAAATGGCCTTGAAGAGGCCGACTATGGCCTCCTTGTGGTCGGCGGCGATCCGGGCAGCGGCCAGGGAGAACAACAGGGTGAAGATGATGAAGGGGAGCATGGCCCCATCAGCCATGGCCTCCATGGGGTTGGTGGGGATGAGGCTCACCAGCCACTCTCCGATGCTCTGAACCTGGCTCTCCGCCTGGCCTGCCCCTGCCAAGCTCTCCCGCAAGCTTTCGGCGGCCGCCGCGTCCACCGGCAACCGCCCGACCAGGGGCGGGGTGACCAGGGCCGTCAGGACGGCGGCGAAGGCAATCAGAGCCAGAAACAGCCCGATGGCCCGACCACCAATGCGGCCCACGGCCCGAACGTCGGTTCCGACTACGCCCACCACCAGGAGTGAACCCACCAGGGGGATTACCGTCATGCGGATGGCATTCACCCACATTCGCCCCAGCGGCTCGATCCAACCCACCAAATCGTTCAGGAAGTCGACGCCAGCGGCCCCGACGCCGAACCCCGCCAATAATCCCAGGACCAATCCGAGGAGAACTCTAACGGTCAAAGACATTCCGTGGTCTCACCTCTCTACAGGAAAATCGCGTGGATTCGGTGTGGTCTCACCTCTCCAGGGCGGGATACGGATTACTCGCCTCCCGAAGGGGCTGCTGGCGACCTAGCCCCCGGATCTCTCGGTCATGTCCTGCAACCATTCCTCGATTTCAGTTCGCGGGATCCACCGCCCCCGGATCATCACCCCTTCCTGGGACCAGAGATTCTCCAGGTCCTGGAAGGGATCTCCCTTCAACAAGATCAGGTCGGCCCGGTTCCCCTCCTCGACGGTGCCGAAGTTGCCGGGTTCAAGGAGCTCCCTTCGGGCGTATTCGCCCACGTTCCGTGTGCCGCTGACCAGGACCTCATAAGGTGTGAGTCCGGCGGCCTGCATGCTCCGAAGCTCGTGCCGGAGAGAGAAGCCCAGGATGTTGAACATGGCCGGGGAATCGGTGCCTGCAAGGACGCCCACGCCGGCCATGGTGAGAGCCCGGAGGATCCGACCCCGGACCTCGGCCTGGAGCTCGGCGGTTTCATCGGACAACCAGTTGCCGGCCGACGCTTCCAGGATCCATCCGTCCAGGATGAAGTCGGGGACGTACCTCATCTCGGGGAGCGCAAGGATGGAATCCACGTTCAGATTCCTGCCCCGATTCTCCCAGAGGTACATGGTGGGCACCACCCAGGTGTCACTCGAGCGGGTGTGGGCGGCCATGGCCCTCATCTTCCTTCCCTCCACCGCTTCCAGCTGGGTCTGCAGCGGGACAGCTTCCCCCCGATCCATTCGCGCTCGAACCTCGTCCGACACCACCTCTTTCAGGTATCCGTCCAGGTGCTCCACGGTGGAGATGCCGGAGGAGAGGGCTCCCCTGAGTCCGACTACCTCGGGAATGGTCCCGCCGAATGTGTATCCCCGGGAGTGGGCCTCCTCGGCCAGGGAGTCCCAAACGTTGGGGGCGATGTCCCCTGCGACGGGCAAGAAATCGTAGCCGGACGATCGGTACGAGAGCATGAGGTCGATGGCGCCCTGGGGATCTTCGGTAGTCCATCCACCCATGGGCGGAGCGCCCACGTAGAGGGTGGGGCCCAGTATGGAACCGGAGGCCACGTCTCTCTTCAGCTGGAGGTGGTTGGAGGCGCCGTGCATGCCTCGGACCGTTGTCACGCCGTTGGCCAGGAGGAGGCGGAAGAAGTCTCTCACCTCGCCCTCCGTCGCCGAAGAGGAAGGAAGGGTGACGTGCATGTCGGCGAGGGCTGGCATCAGGAAGAGACTGTCCCCCTGGATTACCACGGCTCCCTCCGGCACCTGAACCCGATGTGAAGGTGCCACTTCCTCGATGAGCCCGTTTCGGACCAGGACGGTATGCTCCGGCAGGACCCGCTCCCGGTCCATGGGCAGGACGTTCACGTTCACGAATGCGGTGGCCTGGGAGGAAACCGGAACGGTCCCCCAGAGAAGGAGACAGGTGAGCCCGGCCAGGACCCTGACCTTCATCGCTCACCACCTCTCCCCCCACCTCCGGCCGACTCCCCCGAACCACCGATCCGCTGGGCGATGGCGTCCGCTTCCCGCCCCAGTGTCTCGACCATCTCCTGATAGTAGTCCCGTCGCGAGGCCTGATCGCCGGAGAGTGGGCCGACCCAACCTTCCACCTCCCGGACCAGCCCACTGGTCCTGCTCCGGAGTTCGTTCCATTGCCGGAGAAGGTCACCGGACCGTTCAGAGAGGGCTTCCTGGAGGGCAGGATCCGACTCCACCTGTTCTGCCAGCTCCCGCATCTCCCGGGCTCCCACCTCCGCTGCCCGGGCCAGGTCGCCCAGGGCTAGAAGGTCCTCGGTCCACTGACGGCGGGTGGCCATGTCCACCTGGATCCGCGGGTCCTCCCTGACCTCGAGAGCCGTCTCGGAAACGGTTCCCCCCGCCTCAAGCTGTACGACGTAGGAACCCGGCACCACCAGAGGCCCCCTCGGGGGCACGGCTTCGGACTGATCCGGTTCCGAATACCGGAGGTTCCAGATGACCCTGTTGATGCCTCTCTCCTCCCGGACCGGGAGGGTGGCCACTACCTCTCCGGCCTGGTCCCGGACCGTCAACCCCGCGTCCTGGCCGTCGTCGGCCAGCCAGAAATCCAGTATTGCACCGGCCGGCGGATTGGATCCTCGAAAGATCATGTTGCCGGTGTGGCCCTTCTCGGATCGGTATCGGACCTGCTCGGCCGGTTCTGCGGAGAAGAGATGGACGGCGGATTCCGTCACGTCGCCCACCTCCTGGAGGGCGTTGATGTTATCCAGGATCCAGATCCCACGGCCGTGGGTTCCCAGAATCAGGTCGTTGTCCCTGGGGTGGATGACCAGGTCGTTCACCGCCACCGTGGGCAAGCCCAGGGTCAGCTCCAGCCAGGACTCACCTCGGTCCACGGAGTAGAAGGCTCCGAACTCGGTGCCGAGATAGAGAACCTCGGGGTTCCGGGGATCCTCCCTGACGGTTCTGACGATCCGACCCGGGGGAAGATCGGCGGTGAGGTCTCTCCAGCTTTCCCCATAGTCTTCTGACGCGAAGAGATAATTCCCGTAGTCGTCGTTTCGGTAGTTGTTGGCCGCCAGATAAACCCGGCCGGCCACGAAGCGGGAAGCCTCGATTCCGTTGATCCAGGAGTCGGTAGGAAGCCCCGGGGCCTGGTGGGCGACATCGAACCAGGAACGTCCTTCGTCCCGGGAAACCCTGACATTCCCGTCATCGGTTCCAACGTAGAGCACACCCTCTTCCACCGGCGATTCGGCGATGATGGTGAGCGTCGGGTAGTAGGGAATCCCGTCGTCGAGGGAGAGGGTCTCCGGAGTGGGGAGTTCGCCCATGATCCTCAAGGTCCGGCGGTCCACCCCCGTGGTCATGTCCCCCAGTCCTTCCCAGTTCCGACCCTGGTCCGTGCTCTTCCACAGGATGTTGGTTCCGGCGTAGATGGTGCTGGGATCGTGGGGAGAGATAAGGAAGGGCCCATCCCAGTTGGCCGGGGCCATGGCGTTGCCCAGACGCTGATCGGGAGCCTCCAGGTCCTGCCATGTGGTCCAGTTCTTCCGTGCCCCGATGGCCCCCGTGGGATCACCTGGCCGAATTCGCTGCCGTTGGCCACTGGTGAGGTCCACCCGGTCCAGTCCGAGATACTGGGACTCCACATAGAGCCAACGATTGGTGGTCGTGTCCACCAGGTTCAGGAAGCCGTCCCCGCCCCCCCACTTCACCCAGTCATGATTCAGGATCCCCTCGCTCCGGTAGGTGGCGTTGGGTCCGGCCCAGCTTCCGTTGTCCTGGAGACCCCCGTACACCCAGTACGGATGTTGGTAATCGAAACTCACCCGGTAGAACTGGCTCACGGGAAGGTGGGTTATGTAGAGCCACGTCAGGGCCCTGTCATAGGAGATGCCCAGACCTCCGTCGTCGGCCTTGATGACGTGTCGGGAGTCCTGGGGGTTTACCCAGAGGAAGCGATCGTCCCCGTGGAGCGTTTGGCGGGCGGAGGTAAAGGTCCTCCCCCCATCGTCGGACCAGGAGAAGGAGTTCTGCATGTAGATTCGCTGGTCGTCGGAGGGATCCACGAGGATCTGACTGGCGTACATGGGCCTGGGATTCCAATCGCTCATGAATTCCCACGTCTCACCCCGATTCTCCGACCGGTACACGCCGGCCAGCCGCTCCTCATACGCTGTCGAGGCGTTATAGCGAAGCCCCTGCTCGACGCTGACGTAGACGATTCGAGGGTCGGAGCGGTAGACGGAGATGCCGATCCGGCCGATGTCTCCCGTGGGCAGGCCGTTGTCCAAGCCGGCGTTGGTGAGCTTCGTCCAGGTCAGACCACCGTCCACAGATTTCCAGAGGGCGCTTCCTGGCCCGCCGCCGTGGAATCCGTAGGGCCGCCTGCGTCGCTGGTAGGTGGCTGCATAGACGATCTCCGGGTCCCTCGGATCCAGGGCCACGTCCACTACCCCCGTGTCGTCGTCCACGAAGAGGATTCGTTCCCAGCTCTCCCCACCGTTCACACTTTTGTAGAGTCCCCTCTCGCCGTTGGGACCCCATAGGTGCCCCATGGCGGCCACATAGACCACATGAGGGTCCGAAGGATGCAGGGCTATCCGACCGATATGGCGTGAATCCTGGAGCCCCACGTTTTCCCAGCTCTGCCCGCCGTCCCTGGAGCGGTAGATTCCGTCTCCCCATGAGGTGCTCTGTCGGTTCGCCCTTTCACCGGAGCCTACCCAGACCAGGCTGGTGTCGACCTGGTGGACTGCCACGGCCCCGATGGAATGCACAGGTTCGTGGTCGAAGAGCGGAGTGAAGGTGACGGCGTTGTTTGTGGTCTTCCAGAGGCCGCCAGTGGCCGAGGCGACATAGAAGGTGGTCGGGTCCAATTCCACCACCGCCAGGTCCACGATGCGGCCGCTCATGACCGCGGGACCAATGGTTCGGGCAGCCAGCCCCGAGAGGTCCTCGGGACCGAGGACCCGGTTTTGTCCATTCAATCCGGCGGGGAGCCCCAGTGCCAGAAGGCAGAGGAGGGCAAGGGATCGTCTCGACATCATGGAACCTTCCTTCGAACAGGGTTTGATCGTCTCGTTTCGATTGTCTGCGGCCGCTTCCCGACCTCGACCGTCAGAACACATCCAGATCCCGGCCGTAGGCGATTCTCCCGCCGAAGCCTTGCCGGACCTCGGCCAGGAGTTCCTCCGGCGTAGCTCCCCACAAGAGCTGGTGCGTGAGTACAAGGATCTCCGGCCTGGCCCGGGCGGCGATTCCTCCCAATTGAACGCCGGAGGTGTGGGACGCGGCATGGTACTCCTTCCAGACCTCGGATCTCAGCTCCCATTTTGCATGGGAATAAACCTCGTGGACGAGGATATCGCATCCGTCGCAATTCCCCACCACGGACTCGGTGGGCCGGGTATCGCCGGACACCACAACCGTACGGTCAGGAGTCTCGAACCGATAGCCGAAGGCCATGTCCCAACTCCCATGGGATACTGCGAAGGCTGTGACTGTGACGTTGTCGTCCTCGTATACGATGCCGGGTTCCACGTCCCGCGCGTCCACCTGGTATCCCGTGGGATTGGCCGGCTCCAGCCCCTCCAGACGCACTCGAACGTCGTTCTGGTACGCGAGGGAAAGATGCCGGGCCATGGCCTCCGTCCCGGCGGGGCCGATGATCAGGAGGGGGGACTCCCGCTCCAGGACCCACGGTGTGTAGATGAGGTCCGGAAGACCCAGGGTATGGTCGGTGTGGAGGTGCGTGAGAAATACCCTCGAAAGCCTGTTTACCGCCAAACCCTGAATTCCCTTCTGAAAGGCTTCATTCGCCCTTCTGACCACCCCGGGCCCCGCGTCCACCAGATAAGGTGTCCCATTCACGACGATGGCAAGGGCGGAACCCGCCCGGTCCGGCTCTGCGTTGGGAGTCCCCGTTCCCAGCAGCACCAGCTGGGTAACCGGAGAGGAGGGGAACGCGGCTTCCCGGGCTCCATCGGCGGAGGACGCCTGACAGGAGGATAGGCCCGCCAGGACGACGACTGCCAACAGGCTTCTATTCACCATGGGCCTCCAACTGGATGGGCTTTATCTTTTCTGAGTGGGCTTTCCCCCCCCGGAGAAGAGCAAGAATAGGGCGTCAGGGCATCCGTGGTCCAGCAAGGGCCTCTATCGCGCGCGTTCTAGAGCGGCGATAGTTTGTGATGCCCGGTAGTCGATTGCCTGATAGCCTTACGTTCCTCGGAACTTCCGCATGGTGACTCCAAAAGATCTCCTCTCGGCCCTGGCCAGGGCCTACACCATCTCAAGATTCACCCCAGAGGGAGACTCCGACCTCTCCGACGCCTTGGAGCGGGTGCGAGGTGGCCAGGCGGAGCTGGGGTGGGTCGTGTTCCGGGTGGGCATTGGCGGCTTCACGACCGGTGGAGAAAAGGTACGGGCCGAAGGTGAAGACTTGGAACAGTTCCATGAATCCCTGGAACAAGCCGGCATTCAGGAAATCAGGCTCCAGTCGGTAATCCCGCCAGAGGTCTTTCTTGATTTCTTCCACCGGTTGAGCACTCCGTCGGTCTTTCTCGATGAGCCTCCATCAGCCTATTTCAGGGGCCTTCAGCGTCACATCGGGCTTTCCTTCCAACGCTCCGATTCCGAGCCCCCGGGGATGGTGGGTGCGATCCAACGACTCTTTGCCGCGAGGGCCGACGCTGCTTTCCCCGCCTCCGAGGAATTTGAAGGAAAGCTCCCAGAGGCGCATTCGGCCTGGACGCTTCAGCCCGAGGGGGCCGAAGACAAATTGGAGGCTCTCGATCCAGACGACCTGGAGCAGATCGGGGCGTACCTGGTCGCAGGGGAGCCGGACCGAACGGAATGGAGAGAGCGCATTCTGGCTCGAGGGAGGGAGTTGGAGGCTTCCCGGAAGGTCAGAGACCTGAGTGGGATGGTCGAGCTTTTGATCGAGTCCGGAGGGGATGGCCCTGGAGCGGAGGAAGCCATCGACCTCGGGCGTGAACTGGCCAGTCCCCTGGTTGCAAGCCACCTGGTGGCTCGTTTGGGAGGTACCAAAGACATTGCAGAGCGGGAGCGATTGACGAAGATCATCTTTCGCATCGGCAGAGAGGGTGCGCTGGCTCTGTCCGATGCCCTGGGGGAGGCCCGGGATCGGTCCCAGCGACGAGCCTTCATGGATGCCCTGGGTGCCATGGGCCCCTTTGGTTTGGAGAGGGCTCAAAGGATGGTGGAGGACCCCCGCTGGTTCGTGGTACGAAATGGGGCGGCTCTCTTGGGTGACCTGGGCGGGGAAGACACAGTCTCCTACCTCACGGCCACGCTGGCCGCCACGGACGCCCGAGTCCGGAAGGAATCGGTGCGGAGCTTGGCCAAGCTCGGGGGTAGAGATGCGGAAATGTTGGTGACGGGTATGCTGGCCGACGGGGATCCCGCCGTAAGGGCCGCCGCCTGCCAGGCCCTGGGGGTATTGAAGTCATCTCGGTCGGTGCAGCCCCTCGTCGATGCCCTGAAGGACGAGAGTCCGGACGTACAGATCGAGAGCCTGAGGGCCTTGGGCAGGATCGGAGACCCCGGGGTGGTCAGGACTGTCGAGAAGAAGGCCTTTGGCGGGCTCTTCTCCAAGGGAACGGCGGAAATCCGGATCGCAGCTTTTCGGGCCTTGGCGGGCATCGGGACCCACGGTGCTCTGCGGGCCCTGGAGAAGGGTGCGAACGACTCGGACCCCACGGTGCGGACTGTGGTCAGGGCCCTGATCGATACCGACTGACTTCACGCGGTCCCCACGGGATCCGCCTTGCCAATACGGTCCTCAGCGGATGTCCCGTCCGGATGCCATCGAAAATCTCACACCATCGACAACAGGTCCGCCAAGATCCTCAGGAAGTGTAGCCTTTCCTCGATCCCGACGGCGCCCTCGTCCTCATTCGAGTGAGAGAAGAGGCCTGTCAGGTGGGCTCTGACGTCGGCGTTCTTCGGGAAGGCCTCTGCCAGGCGGAGACTCTCTGAAAAGGGAATCAGTCGATCCCCGCGTCCGTGCACCAGGCGGACCGGGACGGAGATCCGGTCGAGAAAGGTGAGGGGCTCGGAGTGGGGTACGGCGGTTCGGGCAGCCTGGGCCAGGGCCGGAACCAACTCTCGGGAGACGTCCAGGGGTGGAGGGGATCCCGAGGGTGGTGCGAATGCCCGGAAAAGCTCCTGTCGGTTCGGGTGGATTTCTGCCAGGAGCGCTTCCTTGAGCTCGTCGTAGCGTGGGTCCCAGGCCCCCACCTGAAGATCCCCGGCTCTCTTGGCCAGTCTCAAGAGGGACCCGGCGACGTCATGGGCGTCCTCGTATCCAGGAACCAGGGTCAGGTAGTTGCCGCCGACGATCCACCGGCCATAGGGGTCGGGCTCGAGGGAGTGCTTTCGTCCTTCCCATTCGTGTTCCCCCTGAAAGAGGAAGTGGATTGCCCGGTCCAGGTCTCCGTATCCGCCGAAACCGGCGACGCCGGCCACCCGCCCCTGCAAGGCCGGATCTGTGGCGGAAAGGAGAACCTGGGGGACTCCAAGGGAGAACCCCATGATCCCGATCTTCCCGTGGCTCGCCAAACCAAGATCTTCCAGGTAGCTCACGGACGCTCGTGTCGTTGCGGTGGCTTCGTCTGGGGCCAGGTAGAGCTCCCTCCATTCCGGGATCTCGGGTACCAGCACGACTGCTCCGGTTCCGGCCAGGGCCCGTTGGAACCGGATGAGCACCGGGTGGTGCCGGCCGGGCCGGGTGACCCCGTGGAGTACGACCCATGCCGGCCGGGGCCCCGGGGCAGGACTGGGCCTGACCAGGGTAACCGGCACGGTGCGGTCTCCCCGCTGGATCTCCGACTCCTCCTCGATGATTCCCTTCGGGCCTCCTTCCCAGGCCCGAGCGAACCGGAGGGCGCGTTTGATTCCGACGATCATTCGAAAAACGTAGGGGTTTTCCAATTCTCTTCGCTACCCACTAATTTGCTCCGGGTCTCTCCTTGCTGGAGAGGCGTCCCATTGGGAGAGAGACGTACCCTCTGGAGAGCGACCTCCTTTCGGGAGAGGGGGCATCCCATCGGGTACGAGATCCGTCAGCGGAGATGCAACCATGAACAGACGACCTGTGGTCCTCCTGCCCCTCGCGCTCCTGGCCTGCCAAACCCCTCCGGCCACCACGGAGGCGCCCATCACCCGGGAGGCCATCAATCCCCAATTGCCCGAAAGGCCTTATTCTCAGGCCATGCGGGTCGGAAACACCTTCTACTTCTCCGGAAAGCTGGGGGTGACGGAGGAGACCCTGGCCATGACCGAAGGAAGGATCGAGGCCGAAACCCGGAATATCATGGAGAGTTTTCGGGAGCTTTTTCAAGAGGTTGGAGTCGAGTTCACGGACGTGGTCCAGGGGACCGTTTATCTGGCGGACGTGGAGTACTACGGGGGTATGAACCAGATATACGGCGAGTACTTCCCCGAGAACCCCCCGGCCAGGGAGTGTACCGCAGCCGGACAAATCCTGAGCGACGGGTTGGTGGAGATCAGCTTCGTCGCGGTGGTGTCTCCTGAATGACCGAGTACCGACCTCCGTTCTGGTGGGCCCTGGGTGCGGGCCTGATCGTATTCGTCCTCTACGCCCTCACTCTCTCGCCGTCTACGGCCATGTGGGACACCAGCGAGTATATCGCCACGGCCCACATCCTCGGCATTCCCCACCCACCCGGGAACCCCCTCTTCGTGGTCCTGGGCAGAGCGTGGTCTCTCCTTTTGGCACCCACGGGTTTGTCCGTGGCTGTCCGGTTGAATCTCCTGGCGGCGGCGACCAGCGCCATCGCCGCCGGCTTCTATTTTCTGGTGGCTCATCGGGTGCTCTGGGGGCTGCTGGGGTCGGTCTCTACAGGATCGGCGGCCTCGGAGCCGGAGGATGGCCGGCCCTTCGAAGCGGCTAGTTGGACGCCATTGGTCGGAGCGGGCGTGTCGGTACTCCTTTCCGCTACGGCCTTCACCGTTTGGAACCAGTCCACGGTGAACGAGAAGGTCTACACCATCAGTGTGGCCATCATCGCGGCTGTTGTCTGGTTGGCCCTCCGTTGGCTGGACAAGCGGGAAGAGGAGGGGGGGAGCCGGTATCTTCTGGCGGCCTTCTACCTGATCGCCCTGGGCTCCACCAATCATCTCATGTCGGTTCTCCCCCTCCCGGCCTTGGGTCTGTTTATCCTGGTGGTCGGGCCGGGCATACTCCTCAAGCGAAGCTTCCTTGTCCGGCTCATCCCCCTGGTGATCATCGGAGTGTCCTTCAACTTCTTTCTGCCCATCCGTGCCGCCCAGCGTCCGGTCATCAACGAAGGAGATCCTACCTGTGAGAGTGTGGCTGGGGCCGCCGCCGCCATCTACAGCAACGGGCAGATGGGATGCGAGCGGCTCGCCCTGGTCCTTTCCAGATTCCAATATCAGAAGCCACCGCTCACCGACCGGCAGGCGCCCTTCGGTGCCCAGCTCCTGAACTACTTTCAGTACTTCGACTGGCAGTGGGCCCGGGGCTTCGATCCTTCGGAGCTCCCGAGGAGCGGAAGGATTCCCTTCACTCTGGTTTTCCTGGGCCTCGGGCTTTGGGGCCTCTGGTTGATCTTCCGGGTGGACAGGGGAGCCTTCGCCCTCGTCGGGGGCCTGGCACTGACGGTTACCCTGGGGCTGGTCTTCTATCTGAATTTCAAATACGGATACTCGTTGTACCCGGAGATCCAAGCGAGGGAGCTGCACGAAGTCAGGGAGAGGGACTACTTCTTCATCGTCAGCTTTGGCTTGTGGGGCGTCCTCGCCGGCCTGGGGCTCACTGCCGCCTGGCTCAAGATCTCCGAGTCCCTTTCCGGAACGAAGAGGCAGATCCTCGCCTCACCAGCCCTGTTGATTGCTCTGATTCCCCTGGGTGCCAACTGGACATGGGCATCCAGGGCCGGAGATTTTGCCACTCGGGACTGGGCCTACAACCTGCTCATGAGCGTAGAGCCTTATGGAATCATCTTCACCAATGGGGACAACGACACCTTCCCGCTTTGGTATGTTCAGGAGGTAGAAGGAATTCGGCAGGATGTGACCGTGGTCGTGGGGCAGTACCTCTATACGGACTGGTATCCCAAACAACTCCAGGAGCTCACAAGCCCCGGCCGCCAGAGGCCTTTCCTTCCGGAACAGGGAGGCGGGATCCACCAGGCCCCGGAGGCTCAACCCACGGATCCCATCATCACCCTGACTCCTGCCCAGATGGATGCCATCGTGGGAGGCGCCTTCTCATCCGATACGCCGGTCCCGCTGGGTCCGGTGGCGGTGCAATACCCTGCTGAAACCTATCTCGACCGGGGTGACCAGCTCACCCTGGCCATGATCATGGACAGCATCGATGAGCGGCCCATCTTCTTTGCCACCCCGTCGGGGATTCTGGGAAGGTTGGGGCTGGAGCCCTGGGCTGTCCGGCACGGCCTGGCGGCGAAGCTGATCCCGAGGGACCTGAGCGCGGATCCGGAACCCGGGCTGATTCGGAGCTCTCCCGGGTATGGAGAAGACTGGTTCGATGTGGAGAGGTCCCTGGACCTCCTGCAACGAGTCTACTCCTACCGGAGTCTCGAAGACCGAAAGGTCTGGACCGATCGGTCGACGCTGAATATACCGTTGTATTTCTACTTCACTTCCGTTCAGCTCGCCGATGCGATAACCAGGTGGGATGAGGGGATCGAGGAACAGGTGGACTTCCTTCTGGACAAGGCCGAAGGCTTCCTGGTCACGGGCCAGGGAGGGTGGCTTTCGTACAGCGACGACCTGATTGAAGGAGGGTAGGGGAGGCGTGAAGGCTCGCCTCCCCCCCGACTCACTTCTTTTCTTGGCTCACGCCGTTTCTCGGTTCACTTCTTGGTGGTGACCTTGATCACACCTCCGGCTGCCCGCTCGCCGTAGAGGGCTTTCGCTGCGGCGCCCTTCACGATCTCGATGCTGGCGATGTCCGCCTTGTCGATGTTTTCCAGGATATTCGGGTCGGACGAGATCACACCGTCCAGGATTACGAGAGGCCTTGGTCCGGCTTCCTCGCCCTCCGTCTCTCGAAGGAGGATTACACCCCCGTCCTGCGCCTCCAGCGGCTCGATCTTCTCGTACCCCTGCGCCTTCGGGTCTGAAGACTCGTCGGGAAGGGATATTTCACGCACGCGGAAGGTATTTCCGGCCTTATCCTCTTTGATGAGCTCCAATTGGTCCTCGGAAACGGGTCCAACGTATTCCACCTTTCCGGCATCTTTCTTGACCAGGAAATAGCCATCGTCGCCTTCAGAGACCTCCGCCGGGACCGCAGAAATCTCCAGGGAAGGAGCCTTGGAAGTCTCCACCTTGAGGGTTGCCTCGACGGATGCCGGTGGGGTAGGCGTTTCACACGCCAGCACGAGAAA
>JASFVN010000315.1:0-5247 GCA_050049805.1 Gemmatimonadota bacterium | reverse complement strand
CGCCCCGGGAAAGGTGAGAGACGCCATGCCCACGGAAGTCCTCGGTGGATTCGAACACCAGGTTCTCCTGGCGATCCTTCGGTTGGGATCGGAGGCCTACAGCGTTCCCATCGTGCTGGAGCTGGAAGAGCGGACGGGCCGGGCCGTGGCCCCGTCCAAGGTCTACGTCACCCTTCGCCGACTCGAGAACCGGGGCCTGCTGAGCTCCCGCTTCGATCCGCCACCGGCCAACGAAGGTGGACGGGAGCGCCGGGTCTTCTCCCTGGAACCGGCCGCCCTGGAGATCCTGAAGGAATCCAAAAGGGTCTTCGCCAGTCTGTGGGAAGACCTTCCGATCCTGGAAGAATCATGAGCCCCCGGGGGGAAGGGCCCTGGAGCCGGCGGGCGCGCCTGACCGCCCTCCTTCTCCCGGGATTCCTCAGTCCCAGGGAGAAGAGCGAGATCCTCTCGGAGATGGAGGAGTTGTGCCAGTATCGGACCCGGGGTCGGATGAGAGGCTTTCTCTGGTACTGGTGGCACGTAGCGAGATACGCCGTGGCCCTTCGTTGGCAGCGGGCGGCCTTCCATGCCCCTCGGCGGGGAGGGCACATGGGGAGGGGGCCGGGAGGAGCGGGGGTATTCGTGGAGTCCGTGGGCCGGGACGTAAAGGTGGCGGCTCGGAGCCTCGCACGGACGCCTGGCGCGTCCATCGTGGCCATCGCCACCCTTGCCCTGGGGATCGGAGCCACCACGTCCATCTTCAGCTTCGCCGACGCTCTTCTTTTTCGGCCCCTGCCGGTCCGTGAGCCGGGCCGCTTGGTACGCGTCCTCCACCGGTCCACCACCACCCCGGGGGAGTTCAGCAGCTTCTCTTTCCCGGGCTTTCAGGAGCTGAGGGAGAGGAACGAGGTCTTCACGGAACTGGCCGCCTTCTCCGGGGGGCAACTTCGATTGGGGGAAGGAGAGGACGAAGAGTCTGTGGAGGGGATGATGGTGTCGGGGAACTATTTCGGGGCCCTGGGGGCGGAGATGGCCGCGGGCCGGGGCTTTGTGGCAGAGGAGGACCGAACCCCCGGAACCCATCCCGTGGCGGTCCTGGGTTACGGACTGTGGGAGCGACGGTTCGGCAAGGATCCCGCCCTCGTCGGTCGTGAGGTAACCCTGAACGGGCGGCCCTTCACAGTAGTGGGTGTGGCCGGGGCGGAAACTCCCACCCTGGACCTGAGGACTATCCCTGAGATCTGGGTGCCCCTTCAGATGTACCGCGTCATCCTGGACGACTTCAACTACATGCGGGCGGAGTACTTCGAGAATAGGGGCGCTCACTGGCTGAACCTGGTGGGCCGAATGAGTAGCGAGGTGAGCCTCGGGGTGGCCCAGGGATCGCTGGAGGCCCTGGCGGCGCGGCAGGCCGAGGCCCATCCCCGGGAGCATGGGGACTGGACCATCGCGCTGCTGAACGTCGAAGAGGCAAGAGCCGGCACGCCGGGGCGTCGCCCCCTGTTGCAGGCCACCGGACTCTTGGCCGTGGTAGTGGGGCTGGTCCTTCTCATCGCCTGCGCCAACGTGGCCAACATCCTCATGGCCCGGGCCATGGCTCGGAGGGGGGAGATGGGTGTTCGCATGGCCCTGGGGGCCGGCCGGCGGCGACTGGTCCGGCAGGTCCTTACCGAGGCTCTCTTCCTCTCCCTGATGGGAGGCCTGGCGGGCCTCCTCCTGGCGTTCTGTTGCATGAAGATGATCCCTCTCCTGGGCCTGGAGGATGGGTATCCGGGTCTTCGGGTGAGCCTGGACCTACGGGTCGGAGCCTTCGCCACGGGAGTGACCGTCGTCACCGGCATGGCCTTCGGCCTGATCCCGGCCCTTCGGGCCACCGGGGAGGGGGTGGCCCGGCTGGGACGAGGCGGGCCGAGAGGCGGACGGTCCCGGCCCGTCTCTCTTCGCCAGTCCCTTTTGGCCGTCCAGGTGGCCTTCTCCCTGGTCCTCCTCATCGGCGCCGGGCTGGCCCTCCGGACCCTCTGGAATCTTCGGACCCTGCCCCTGGGGTTCCAGATCGAGAACTTGCAGGTGGCGGAGCTGGACCTGACGGCGGCCAAGGGGAGGGAGGGTGAGGGATACACCGAGGAGGAAGGGAGGCAGATCTACCATGCCCTGGCGGCCGAGACCCGGTCCCTGCCCGGTGTGCAGGCCGCCGGCCTGGCCCGGTTCACCCCCTTCGGCTCCCGGCGCATGGCCAACGACGTCGTCCTGGATGGCGACGCCTGGGAAGGGGAGGAGAACCGGTTCAACGTCGACATGAATGTGGTGGGGCCGGGCTACTTCCAGGCCATGGACATCCCGCTGCTCCAGGGCCGTGGGTTCACCGAAGACGACCGGGTGGGTGGTCCAGGGGTAGTGGTGGTAAACCAGTCTATGGCGGATCGCCTGTGGCCGGGCCGGAGAGCCGTGGGACAGCGCCTGCGCCTGTTGAGCGGTGAAGGAGCCGGGCCGGCGCTGGAGGTGGTG
The DNA here is from genome assembly GCA_050049805.1 of Gemmatimonadota bacterium. Taxonomy (GTDB): domain Bacteria; phylum Gemmatimonadota; class Gemmatimonadetes; order Longimicrobiales; family Gaopeijiaceae; genus JABDNZ01. The sequence goes on along the minus strand of JASFVN010000315.1, from coordinate 2,763 downwards.
GGGGTGGTGGGGGACGGCCGCTACTACCGCAGTTGGCGCGGAGAGTCCCGCCCCTTCCTCTTCCTTACCCTGGCCCAGCACCATGCCGAGCAGGTGTCGCTGGTGGTCCGGGGCCGGGCCCAGGGAGTCCCGCCGGCGGAGGCCGTCAGGCGGACGGTGGCGGAGATGGCGCCGGGCATGCCGGCCCCGGAGGTGTCATCGGTGAAGATCCTCATGGACCGGGCCCTGGGGCTGGAGCGGACCAACGCCAAGGTCCTGGGGCTGTTCGGGGTTCTGGCTCTCCTTATTTCGGCTATCGGCGTGTACGGCGTCGTGTCCTATTCCGTGACCCGCCGGAACCACGAGATCGGGGTCCGGGTGGCCCTCGGGGCTCGGCCTCTGGACGTACGGAGGATCTTCGTCAAAGGGTGCGTCCTGCCGGTTCTTGCGGGCACTCTCATGGGGTGGGGCACCGCCGCGGGGCTGGGCCGCTTCGTGGGCTCGTTCCTCTTCGACGTAAAGGCTACCGACCCCCTGACCTTCGGAGGCACGGCGGCCGTCCTGATGGCGGCGGGGGTGGCGGCAGCCCTCATTCCGTCCCGGCGGGCCACCCGGGTAGATCCCATGGAGGCGCTCCAGAACGAGTAGGGGAGGTAGGTCGACGGATTTGACGCTATCGGCCGCAGCTGTGGCTGGAACTGCCCCGTTGAAGATCCGGGGCGGAGTAAGCCGCCCCGCCGGCCTTTCTTCCCGGGGTTCATTCCTGCCGGAAGGCCGATGCGGGATCCACGCGAGTGGCCTGCCGTGCCGGAAGATAGGATGCCGCTCCTGCCGCCCCGCCCAGACCAAGGGCAATGACCCCGAGCAGCCATGGCTCAGCCACCTGGACCTGGAAGACGAGGGCCTGCAGCCACCGGCTCAGGTACAAGGCGACTCCCAACCCCAGGGTCACTCCGATTCCGCTCAAGACGAGCCCCTGCTTCAACACCATTCGCCTAACGGTCCCCGAACCCGCGCCCAGAGCGATGCGGACGCCAATCTCGTGCTTCCGCTGACTCACCAGGTAGGAGAGCACCCCGTAGATCCCGAGGATAGCGAGGAGCAGGGCCAACGCCGCGAATGCCTCCATGAGGAGGAGGGAGAATCGCTGCTGGGCGAGGGCTGTTCCTATGACGTCCTCCAGGGGGCGCACCCGGAAGAGGACCAGGTTCGGGTCCACCCTTCCCAGTTCCTGACGGAGCAGGGGGACGACCATTCCCAGGTCACCTTGGTAGGTCAGGGTCTGGGTGAGAGCCCAATTACGGTCGTCGCCAAACTGTGCGTGAGGGATGTAGACCTTGGGGGCCACCTCCCCGAAAGCGTCTGACGGAACGTTTTCCACGACGCCCACAACGGTCCGCTCGCCGCCACCCACCCGGATCGACTTCCCGAGAACGTCGTCGCCTTCGAAGAGCCGATTCCGAAAGAGCTCATTCACGACCACCACGTTCCGATTGCCCGGGTCGTCGGAGGCATCGAGGTAACGGCCCGAGACCAGGTCCACGTCCAGTGCGGTGAAGAAGTCCCCGGTCACGACTCTTACGTCGGCCTGCATTCCCCGGTATTCCGAGTCCTCCGGCACGTCGGGCCGGGTGACGCTCCAGTTATTGTATCTCCCGTTGACGGGCAGCCAGGAGGTTGCCCCTACGACACCTACGCCGGTGAGGGAGGCCACCCGGGAGAAGAATTCCCGATAGAAGCCCTCCCTCGACTGGCCGTCGGGATAGCGGGAGGTTGGGAGGTGAACTTCGTAGGTTAGAATCCTCTCTGTGTCCACTTTCAGGTCCACCGCCTGAATGGCCTGGAAGCTCCTGACCAGGGTCCCTGCGCCAACGAGTAGCACGAGGGCCACGGCGACCTCCGCAACGACCAGAACGGACCTTAGACGACGGAAGTACCTTCCTCCCGATCCTGGCCGGCCCCTCTCTCTCAGGTCTTTGGTCAGATCCTGCCGGGAGGTTCCGAGGAGGGGGGCCAGGCCCAGGACCAACCCCGTCAGTAAGGAGACAGTGAGGGTGAAGAGGAGTACGTTGGGATCCATCCCGATCTCCTCCCCCCTTGGGAGGCCATCCGGCCCCCAACGCAGGAGGCCTCGGATTCCTGCCCAAGCCAGAAGGAGGCCCAGGCCGCCGCCCAGGAGGGAGAGAAGCATGGTCTCGTTCAGGAGGACTCGGACCAGTCCTCTCCTTCCACATCCCAGCGATGCCCTGATGGCCAGCTCCTTCGCCCGTGAGAGGCTCCTGACGAGGAAGAGGTTTGCGACATTCACACAGGTGCTCAAGAGGACCAGAGCCACAGCGGCCATGAGCACCCAGAGGGTCGCCCGGGTTCCTCCGACTCTGTCCTCGTGGAGCTTGACGGCTATTGCTGTCCAGTATGCGCCATCGTAGACCCGGCCTTCCTCCCCGGCGATGGCTCGAGAGTAGGTTTCGATGCCTGCTCGGACCTGGTCGAACGTGACCCCGTCGGCCAAGCGCCCCACGGCGGAGAGGTAGTGGTTGCCTCGGTTGAACCCCTCGACGTCCGGGCTCAGGTTCAACGGTGTCCACACCTCCACCGTCGTGCCCAGGGGACCTCGGAATCCCTGGGGCATGACGCCGACGACGTCGAAGGTGACGCCATCCAACTCCAGGGTCGCGCCCAGGACGTCCTGGATCCCACCGAAGTGTCGCCGCCAGAGGCTGTGACTGATGACGGCCAGTTGAACCCCGTCCCGCTCCTCGGCAAGGGTGAAGGACCGTCCCA
>JASFVN010000314.1:0-5255 GCA_050049805.1 Gemmatimonadota bacterium | reverse complement strand
ACGAACCGTCCGGCCCTCCTGTTCCGCCAAAGAGGTGTACTCCACCAGGGTCCGGTGCCCCAGCCTGTCCATGACCGAAGTGCAGGCGTCGATGCACCTGGCGCACTGGATGCATTCGAGCTGGAAGCCGTCTCGAATGTCGATTCCCTGGGGGCACACCACGACGCACTTCTGGCACTCGATGCAGCGGCCGGCGGCAGCGGTCTCCTTTCCCTTCCCTCGGGGCTCGCCCCGGGCAGGGTCGTAGCCGATGAGAAGGGTCTCATCGTCGGTGAGGGCGCTCTGGAAACGGGCGTAAGGGCAAAGGAAATTGCAGAACTGCTCCCTGAACCAGGTGAAATCCAGGTACCAGAGGAAGGTCAGAGCCGCCACGAAGGAATATGCGACCTGCCCGGACCGACCCGTCCAGAGCTCCCGAGCCGGAACGAAGAAGCTCACCATGGCCGCAGCCAAAAGAACGGACACGGCCAGGAATGCGCCCCATTTCACAACCTTCCGCCACGCCTTGTCGAAGCTGAGCCCCTGCTGGTCCCTTCGCTTCCGTTGCGTCCGATCCCCTTCAATCCAGATCTCCAGGGGCCGAATCCACGTCTCGAGGAAAACCGTCTGCGGGCACGCGTAGCCGCACCAGATCCTTCCCCAGAGCGACGTGAAAAAGAAGAGGGCGAAGGCGGCGAAAAGAAGGATCAGTAGAAGAAAGAAGGTGTCGGACGCAGTGAAGATGGAGCCGAAGAACGACACCTGACGGGCCGGAATGTCGATGAGGAAGGCAGGCCGCCCACCGATCTTGATCCAGGGCGTGATGAGAAGAATCAGGTGCAGGCCCAGGAACGTCCAGTGCCTGAGGGTAGTGAATCTACCCTTCACGGACTGGGGGTAGACCCACTCTCTGGTCCCGGAAAACCCCAGCATATGTATGTCTATCTTTCTCGCCGGGCATTGGGACTGTCGGCGACTGCTCTACGGCGTCAGATCATCGACGAATGCTCAGGAACCAATTCCTGATTCGTCTCCGGACCCTTCGCTTCCCCCGCCCTCGGAGCCTTCATCCCCCCCGGCTCCGATGGATTCGACGGGTATTCCCAACGCCTCGGCGTTCTTGGCCAGAACGAACGCGGCCACATGGTTGATCTGCTCGGCACTCAACGTGGAGCCCCAGGGAATCATGCCCTTCTCGGGTACGCCATTCACGATTGTGTGGATGACGTCTTCCGGCGTTCCTCCGTGGAGCCAGACATCGTCCAGGAAGCTCTGCCCGATGCCACCTTCGAGATTCTGCCCATGGCAGGTGAAGCAGAAGGTGTAGTAGATCTCCTCGCCCCCGGCGACGGCCTCCGGAGTCACGGCGAAGACGACGTCCTCAGCGGCCTGTGCAGGCCAGCGCTCGGCCGCCGCTGCCATCTCGGCTTCGAAGCGGGCCTCCTGGGAGCGGTTGGCAATGAAATGATAGTGGATCGCGTACCCAAAGGCCCAGATGATGCAAAGCCAGAAGAGCCCCAGCCACCAATCAGGGAGAGGGTTGTCGTATTCTTCGATGCCATCCGCCTCATCGGCGTGGCCCATCAAGCGATTCGTATCCTTGCTCACGTCTCTTCTCCATCCATGAACGGCAACATGGCCGCCGCCTCCATCATGGCCTTGTGCCGAGGCGTGTAGGCCCACCAGACCCAGGCCAGAAAGCAGAGCAGGAAAAAGACCGTCATGATCCCCAGAAGCCAGCCGAGGCTTACGCTCTCCGCTGCGAGTTCAAGGACCGGATTCACTCACCACCTCCCTGCTGACTCGACAGGTATGCCTTCCCCTCCCGACCCAGACGCTGCAGGTAGGCGATGAGAGCCACGATCTCCGTGTCCGCCGTGGTCACCAACTCGGCGCTGGCCAGGCTCGCGACGATCTCCTGGCCCTGGGCCTGAAGGCTCGCCGGCACCCCTTCCACCTCCGCGTCGGTGTACGGCACCCCGGCTTTCTTCAGGGCCCGGACCGACGCCTGCACGTCGTGGGGATCGATGGTGGCCTCGTGCAACCATGGATACGAGGGCATGACACTACCCGGAGAGGTACTTCTCGGATCCCTCATGTGCTCGAAATGCCACGCGTCGGGATACTTCTGGGATAGGCGGTGCAGATCGGGGCCCATGCGCCGGGAGCCCAGAAGAAAGGGCCTGTCGAACTGGTATTCGGGGGCCCGGCTCCACTCTCCGTACCGGAGGACCTCGGCCCTCATGGGCCTCACCCACTGGGAATGGCAGAGATAACATCCTTCCCGTATGTAGATATCCCGACCCGCGACTTCCAGGGGCGTGTAGGGCGTGACCCAATCGGCCGTCTCCGGGCCAGCCCCCGCCGTGTACATGGGAATGATCTCCACCATCCCGCCAATCAGGATGGCGATGGTGGTGAAGACCGCGAAGAGCCCGCCGCTGGATTCCAGGACCCTGCGGTGGAACTGGCCGTATTTCGCTTCCGAGTTTCCGTTATCAGTCATGGTCGTCCTCCTCTACGCCGCCGGAGCCGGGGTAGGAGCTTCTTTCGAAACTGCCTGGCCCGAGCCCGAAATGGTTTTCAGGAGGTTGAAGACGAACATCAGCATACCCGTCAGGTACAGGGCACCACCCAGGAGGCGCATCCAGTAGTAGGGCATGAGGCGGTTCACGATATCCAGGAAGAATGGATTCGCCAGCTGTCCCGCTTCGTTCACGGCACGCCACTGGAGGCCTTCCATGAGGCCGGCCACCCACATGCTCACGGTGTAGAGGACGATCCCGATGGTTGCCAGCCAAAAGTGTTGAGACGCCATCTTCGGGTAGGCCAACTCTCTATTCCAGAGCCTCGGGACCAGCCAGTAGAGGGTGCCGAAGGACATCATCCCGACCCAGCCCAGGGCCCCGCTGTGGACGTGACCCACGATCCAGTTGGTGAAGTGGCCCAGGCCGTTCACGGCCCGAATGGAAAGCATGGGTCCTTCGAAGGTGCTCATCCCGTAGAAGGACACCGCCACCACCATGAATTTCAGAATCGGGTCCGTCCGCAGACGGTCCCATGCCCCCCGCAGGGTCAGGAGCCCGTTCAGCATGCCGCCCCAGGACGGAGCCAGGAGCATGATGCTGAAGACCATTCCCAGGGTCTGTGCCCAATCGGGGAGAGCCGAGTAGAGGAGGTGGTGGGGACCTGCCCATATATAGAGGAAGACCAGACCCCAGAAGTGAATGATGGAGAGGCGGTAGCTGTACACCGGCCGCTCAGCCGCCCGGGGCAGGAAGTAATACATGAGGCCCAGGAAGGGCGTGGTGAGAAAGAAACCCACGGCGTTGTGGCCGTACCACCACTGGACAAGGCCATCCGTCAATCCGGCGAAAATGGGGTACGACCTGAACAGGGTCGCCGGAATCGCCAGGTTGTTCACGATATGCAACACGGCGATGGTGATGACGAAGGACATGTAGAACCAGATCGCCACGTAGATGTGCTTCACCTTTCGAATGGCGATGGTCCCAAAGAAGTTGACGGCGAAAATCACCCAGACCACCAGGATGGCCAGGTCGATGGGCCAGATGAGCTCCGCGTACTCTTTGGACTGGGTCATGCCCAGGGGGAAGGTGATGGCGGCCGCCACGATGATGGCCTGCCATCCCCAGAAATGGAGTCTGGAGAGTAGATCCGAATACATCCGGACCTTCAGCAGGCGCTGCATGGAGTAGTAGATACCCGTGAAGCAGATGTTGCCTGCAAAGGCGAAGATGACGGCGTTGGTGTGCAGGGGGCGAAGGCGTCCGAATGTGGTCCATGGAAGCCCGAGGTTTGCCGGCCACCAGGCGATCTGGAGGGCGATGATGACACCCACCAGCATTCCCACCGCGCCCCAGAGAATCGTCGCGCCGAAGAACTTTCGGACGATGTCGTCGTCGTAGTCCGGCGTGGGCGCAGCCGCTGTTCCGACCTGTGACATGACGTTACCGGATTGTTGAGTGTGCTGGTTGTTGTTTCGAATGAAAATTGCTGCCCGGAAAACTACCCGCCTTCAAAGGATTGGGCGAGGGCCTGTGCGGAGATTCGGCTGGGGGTTCAGGGCTCTGAGAGGGCCGCCTGCTGGAGGCAGGGCGAGGTTACGGAAGAGGGCCGGCGGGGCGATGGCCTGGATCAGGGCGGCGTTTCGGACCCGGGCTCGCCGTTCAGCTGGCTCCTGATCCCACGGCGGATCGCAGCCATGATGGCTCCCATTCCCCTCAAACGCATGGGTGAGACCACCTCGTCGAGACCCATATCGGCATAGAAGGTGGTGGGAACCTCCAGAACCGTGGTGTAGTGCTCACCCTCCAGCCCCTCCCGAATGATTCCGGCGAATCCCCGAACGGTGGGGGTCTCGGGGGGACAGTCGAAAAAGAAGTGAACGCTGCCATCGTCATCCACCTCGGTGGCCAGGAAGAAGGGAGATTGGCACTCGTGCACCCTGGCCAGAAGATCCGGTTCGTCGGCATACCGTGGGGGAAGCTCGGGAACCTGGTTGGCATACCGAAGCAGGGCCTGCCCTTTGAGCTCTCTTGGGGCCGAGGCGAATCGATCGACGACTCTCTGGAGTTTTTCCGGCAACGACATCTGTGCGGCCTTTCGGGCCTCGAGGATCAGCTGGGGGCAGGATTGGACCGGGCCTCTCCTTCCCATGCCCGTGCGGGCGAACTCGGGCACTGATACTCGCGACCGCCAGCGAAGTTCTGGGCCCTGCCCAGGGCCCAGCAGGGTCGGAAGCCGCCCGGAGACCTCCATGAAACTATCCCGGCCTCCCCGTGTTTTATCGAATTCCGCCATCACCGTCGGTCTGGTGGCGTCGCAAGCGACCGGCCGGTGAGAAGACAAGACAGGAAGGACCACTGGAAAAGGGAGGCGAGCCGTGTCTGGTGACCTGGATCCCCGGGAAAAATTCAAGGAATACGCTCACCCAGAGAAGCTGGTCTCCACCGAATGGGTGGCCGAGCACCTCGATGACCCATCCATCGTCATCGTAGAATCGGATGAAGACGTCCTCCTCTACGATACCGGCCACATCCCGGGAGCGGTGAAGATCGACTGGCACACCGACCTGAACCATCCCCTGGTCAGGGACTACCTGGAGCCCGCTGCCTTCGCACGTCTTCTGTCGAAGAAGGGAATCGGCCCCGACCACACCGTCGTCTTCTACGGCGACAACTTCAACTGGTGGGCTGCCTATGCCCTTTGGGTATTCCACCTCTTCGGGCACACCGACACCCGGCTGATGGATG
>JASFVN010000068.1:0-17074 GCA_050049805.1 Gemmatimonadota bacterium | reverse complement strand
AATGTCCGGCGGCCACTGAAACATCCCCGAGCTCCGAGCCGATCACCCGGTTGACAGCGACAGAGTGGACCAGGAGTGCCGGCTGGGCATTCTTGGTGAGAGTCAACTCTTCCTCAGGACCCTCCCACGCCAGGCGGGAAAGGGAGAAGCCCAGAATCTCGTCGGCTTCCTCGAAGAGCTCCCGGGCAGCAGGAAAGGCCTGGCTGAGCTCACGCCCCATGCCCACGCTTTGGGATCCCTGTCCGGGAAAAAGGAGTGCAACTGACATGGTTTGATCGACGAGTGAATCAGAGACGAATGGTCATGCCTGACCAGGTGAAGCCCGCTCCAAAGGCGGCGGACAAAACCACGCTACCAGGACCGATGAGTCCCTTCTCCTTGGCTTCATCAATGGCCACGGGAACCGCTGCGGAGCTGGTGTTCCCGAATCGGTCCACATTGATGTAGACTTTTTCCAACGGAATCCCAGCATATTTGGCCGTCGCATTGATGATCCGAATGTTGGCCTGGTGGGGAATGAGATAATCTACGTCCTCCCCGGTGAGGCCGGCCTTTCTGAGAGCCGTACCGGAGGCGTCGGCCATAGACCGGACCGCGTTCTTGAATACCTCCCGGCCCGACATCTTCACCAGGTGATCCCTGGCCATCAAAACGTCCGGGGACATGGGAATGGCGGTGCCGCCACCCGGGCGATGGAGAAGGTCGGCCAGAGTGCCGTCGGACTTGTGATGAGAAGAGAGGATCCCCCGATCCCCTGTGGCTTTCTTCAGGACCCCAGCCCCTGCCGCGTCCCCGAAGAGCACGCAGGTAGCCCGGTCTTCCCAATCCGTGATGGCGCTCATCTTCTCGGATGCCACCACAAGGGCGATCTCACCGTGTCCAGCAGCCAGGTATCCCTCTGCCAGCGTTAGCCCATAGAGCCAGCCGGAGCATGCGGCCGAGACATCGAAGGCCATGGCGTTCTGGGCACCAAGAAGAGCCTGGAGATCGCAGGCCGTAGAGGGAAGCCAGCGGTCCGGTGTCGCCGTGGAGACAATGAGGATATCCACCTCGCCAGGCTCCACGCCGGCTTCTTCCATGGCCTTCCGGGCGGCGGCAGCTCCCATCTCGGCCGCTCCTTCGTCGTCCCGGGCAATGCGGCGCTCCCGGATCCCGGTACGCTCCCGAATCCACTCGTCGGAGGTCTCCACCATTTTTTCGAGATCCTCGTTCGTGAGGATTCGATCCGGCAGATACCTCCCGGTTCCTACGATTTCCACCAGTGGCTTCGGGTGCTTGACCATTCCGCTTCCTAGTTTTCCGTTCCTTTGGCCAGCTCCCTGGCCATGTGGGTAACCATGGACGACTCAACGGCGCGTGCGGCGACTTCCAGAGCGTTGGAGATCGCCTTCGGCGAAGACGACCCGTGCATGATGATGGAGACCCCGTTCACGCCCAAGAGGGGAGCACCACCTTCTTCCTCGTAGTCGAGGAATCGGAAGATCTCGTTCAGGTCCAACTCGTCGGCGTGGTGAGCCTCCATCTCCTCACGAAGGATTCCAATGATGAACTCGGCGACCGACTCGTAGAACTTCAAGATCAGGTTTCCGTTGAACCCATCGCACACCAACACATCGCATCCCCCCCGAATGATCTCCCGGCCTTCGATGTTGCCGATGAAATTCAGCTCCGATTGGGCCAGGAGCTTGTACGACTTCACAGCCAACTCGGTCCCCTTTTCCGGTTCCTCGCCGATATTCAGAAGCCCGATCCGGGGGTTCTTTACGCCCAACAGGTCCTGAGCGTAGATGTGACCCAGGTGGGCGAACTGAAGGAGGTGGTGGGGTTTACAGTCGATGTTGGCTCCGGCGTCCAGGAGGAGCGTGGGATTCCGGGAGGTCGGGAGAACGGTGCCCACGGCGGGACGGTCCACCCCGGGAAGGGGGCGAAGGAAGAGGAGGGATGAAGCCATGACCGCACCCGTGGACCCTGCGCTCACAAAAGCGTCCGCTTTCCCTTCCCTCTGGAGCTTCACGCCGACCACGATGGAGGAGTTCGGTTTCTTCCGGACCGCCACTGCCGGAGCTTCTCCGGGAACGATTCGATCGGGAGCATGAATGATGCTGACCCTCTCGGACGGGTATCCCGAATGCGGGGCCAACGCCGGGGCGATCCGATCCCGGTCGCCCACCAGGAGAATCTCGCAATCCCGTTCAAAACACCGAAGGGCCTTTACGGCTCCTTCGACTTCATGGAAGGGGGCCGAATCGGTCCCCATGGCATCAAGAGCGATGCGCAAGGAATCCGTCCCGTCTAGTCGAGGTCGACCTCGATGACCGCCTCATCGCGATAAAACCCGCAGGTGGGGCACACACGGTGAGGGAGCTTGGGGTCGCCACAGCGGGGGCAGGATTGAGTGGACACCTCTTCGGCTTTGAAGTGGGTCCTGCGCTTCCGCTTCCGCTGTTTGGAGGTTCTTCTTTTCGGTACTGCCATGATTCAATCTCGCTCTTGGTTCAGCGCTCTGAGGGCATCCCACCGAGGATCGGCATCCTCCTTGGAGCACTGGCAGCTACTCTCGTTCAGATTTGTACCACACTCGGGGCAAAGCCCCTTGCAATCAGGTCTACACAAGGCCAGAAGCGATTGGGAGAGAACTACTTCTTCCCTGATCGCCTCTACAAGATCCAACTCCCCGCTGTCTTCCGGGAGAGGACGAACGCTCTCCTCGTCCGGATCTTCCGATCCGTCCATGGGAGCGAAGAGGAGTTCCAACTCCTCGTCCACGGGCACATCCACCGGGTCCAGACATCGGCGGCATTCCTGGGCCAGGAGCCCCCGAAGCCTGAGGCGGGCCAGGACCCCACCACTGGAGATCCATTGAACCTGGCCTGCAACAGAAAGAGGGGCTGAAAACCGAAGCTCCGTCCCCTCCCAACTCGGGTCATCCGTCGGAATCTCCGACTGGATCTCGAGGCTCCCCTCCCGCTCCAGGCGCGCCAAGGGGATCGTCAGCATAGCTGGAAAAGATAGCTGAAATCGAGGGGCGATGTCAACGCGGAAAACCCTGGGTCACAAGGGGTTTTGAGGTCCGGGACAGGCGGAAGAAACGTGAAAACGGGGGCCCGTGCAAGGACCCCCGCGATCATTACGGCGAGTTCCCCTTACCCTGCCAGCCCGAGCCTCTCCTGTTCGGAGAAGAAGAAAGCGATCTCTCGGATGGCATTGTCGTCCGAATCCGAAGCGTGGATTCCGTTCCTCTCCTTGTTCTCCGCATAAAGGGCCCGGATGGTGCCCGGAGCCGCTTCAGCAGGGTCGGTGGCCCCGATAGCATCTCTGAGCTTCGGGACGGCACCCTCGGCACCCAGGACCATGGGCACACAGGGGCCGGAGGTCATGAAGGCCACGAGGGAGTCGTAGAAAGGCCGCTCTTTGTGGACCTCGTAGAACTCCCTGGCCTGGGACTCGGAGAGCCGCATCATTTTGAGAGCTTCGATCTTGAAACCGGCGTCCTCCAGGTGGGCCAGTATCCGTCCAGCCTTCCCCGATCCAACGGCGTCGGGCTTGATGATGGCGAGAGTGCGATTCATCTGCTCTTCCCTCTCCTTTTTCTCCATGGGCCGAAACCCTTCCAATACCGATCGTCAGCAGTGGAACCCCACGGCACGCCGCTGGTTTCCTTCAATCGTCGGGAGAGGTCTCTCCCTTCGAAGCCATTCCCGAACGCTGGACCGCGGGATCGAAGAGGAGCTGAAGAGCAGTCTCCACGGTCAAGAACCCAACGAGCTCGCCTGCACGCACCACGGGCACCTGACTTACCCCTTTGTTGACCATGAGATTCGCCGCCTCCACCAGGCTTTGGTCCTCGGAGATACACATGACCGATCTCGTCATGACTTCCCTGGCCGGTAGGCTCCCCATCTCCTTCCCACCGGGCGACCCAGTGAGGCGCTCGGGGATCAGGTGGCGGATAGCGTCGGAGGAGGTCAACAACCCCAGGAACTCCAGCTTCTCTCCCACCACCGGAACGGCTCTCACGCCCCTCCGGACCATGAGGCCAACGACTTCGGAAAGGGGTGTATCCGGATACACCCGGTACACGAGGGGCGTGAGCCCGTCTGCCACCAGAAGTTGGTCCTGGACGTCCAGGTCCATCAGCTCCGAAAAGGAAGTGATCTCTTCCGGCGCGGTGGCATCCCTGAGGCGGGATGCGTTGTCCTTGTCGCGGAAGAAGCGAGAGAGAGCGGGGATGGCCTGGATTTTCAGGGGCGACACTCTCCGAGGCGTGAGAAGGAGAAGGAGAACCGACGCCGTACCTCCCTCACCCTGATCCCCCAATTCGAATGAGCTTCGGCCGGTACCGAGACAGCCAACGAGTCCCTCGACCTGGCTGGTCTGGGCAGCCACCAGGACCACCCACTCGTTGACCCGAACCACTTCCCCTCGGGCCTCGGAGAAAAACTCCGCCGCCAAGCGGGTCCCAACGCCGCGGTCCAGGATTCCGGATGCCTCGAGGCGCTGGAAGAGTAGCCCCACCGCCTCCTCCAGGGTTTCCGCCCCCATGGAAACCAGGATCTCTTCCTTGGAGAGGATCTCCGAGAGTTTCATCTAGAACGGGACTCCCGCGTCGCGGGCCCCTTCGGGCGAAGCGCAGACGGTCCGCCCGAAGGAGCCTTCGACGATGGCAGGACGCCGGATGCCCTAAAGAGCGTCCTTGATGAGTCTTGCGATATCCAGAGGCCGGGCCGCAACAGCGATCCCGTTCTCCTCGAACGCTTTCATCTTTTCTTCGGCGGTTCCGGCGGAGCCGCTGATAATGGCTCCCGCGTGACCCATGCGCCGGCCCGGAGGCGCCGTTTGTCCTGCGATGAAGCCCACCACCGGGATATCAAGGTTCGCCTTGACCCAGGCCGCGGCTTCCTGCTCGTCGGTGCCACCGATCTCGCCAATCATGACGATTGCCTCGGTCGCCGGGTCTTCTTTGAAAGCCGAGAGGGCATCGATGAAGTTGGTGCCGATGAGGGGATCACCACCGATCCCGACGCAGGTGGTCTGCCCGATTCCTCCGTTGGTGAGCTGGATCACCGCTTCATAGGTCAAGGTTCCGGAGCGGGAGATCACGCCCACCGGGCCCGGCGCCACGATCTGGGCCGGCAGAATCCCCACCTTCGCCTTCCCTGGCGAGATGATTCCGGGGCAGTTGGGACCGAGAAGGCGGGCACCCCGATCCTTCACGTAACGGAGGGCTCGGGTCATGTCCTGAACCGGGACCCCCTCCGTGATACAAACAATGAAGTCGATTCCGGCTCCGGCCGCTTCCAGCACAGCGCCGGATGCGAAAGCCGGAGGCACATAGATGGCGGAAGTGTTTGCGCCAGCTTCCTTTACAGCGTCCTCAACAGTGTTGAAAATGGGGACAGTCTTCCCGTCCGGGCCCTGGAAGGTCTGTCCCCCCTTCCCCGGAGTGACTCCTGCCACCACCTGGGTCCCGTACTCCATCATCTGATAGGTATGGAAAGACCCGTCACGACCCGTGATCCCCTGGACCACGAGGCGAGTGTTTTCATCTACGAAGATAGCCATGGCTATGGACTCTCTTTTCTCGTGTTCAGTAGGATCAGGCCGACTTGGCCAATGCTACGGCCTTTTCGACGACCTCGTCCATGGAAGTGGCGGCAGAAAGACCGGCCCCTTCCAGGATCGCCACACCCTCTGTTTCGTTGGTACCCGTGAGGCGGATTACCAAAGGCACGTCGATGTCGATGCGCTTGGAGGCCTCGACGATTCCGTTGGCCACATCGTCACAGCGGGTGATCCCCCCGAAAATGTTGAAGAGGATGACCTTCACATTTGGATCGGAGGTGATGATCTCCAGAGCCGCGACGACTTTGTCCGGGTTGGACGATCCACCGATGTCCAGGAAGTTGGCGGGCTCGCCGCCGTAGTACTTCACCAGGTCCATGGTGGCCATAGCCAGACCGGCGCCGTTCACACAGCACCCGACGTTTCCATCCAGTTTCACATAGCTCAGATCGGCTTCTCTCGCCTTGGTCTCGGAGGCGGGCTCGGCCGAGAGGTCCCGGTACCCTGATATGTCGGGCTTCCGGAAGAGCTCGTTGTCGTCGATGCTCATCTTGGCATCGATGGCTTTCACCTCACCCGCCGGTGTGGTGATGAGGGGGTTGATCTCGGCCATGGATGCCCCGGCCGCGGAAAAGGCCTGGTAGAGTTGGCCAATGATCTTCGCCGCCTGCTTGACCACGGAGGGATCGTCGTAGAGGGACGCCGCCAGCCAGTAGGCTTCGTGGGGAAGCAATCCGTACCTGGGATCGATGGTGAGCTTCTTGATGGCGTCGGGGTTCGTGTGGGCCACTTCCTCGATGTCCACTCCGCCCTCGGAGGAGACCATGAAGGTGATGGATTGGGCCGCCCGATCCACCAGGCACCCGACGTAGGCCTCGGTGTCGATGTCCTCGGCCGGCGTGACCAACACCTTCTCAACCGTCAAACCCTTGATGTCCATGCCGAGGATGGCCTCGGCGTGGGCCCGGGCTTCGGCGGCGTCGGAAGCGAGCTTCACCCCGCCGGCTTTCCCTCTGCCTCCGGAATGCACCTGCGCCTTGACCACCACTCGCCCACCGAGCTTTCGGGCGATCTCTTCTGCCGCTTCGGGTGTCTCGGCCACTTCCCCCGGCGGGACCGGAATCCCGGCCCTCCGGAAGACCTCCTTGGCCTGAAATTCGTGGATATTCATCGCAAATCCTCGTGCGGTTCGAATACGTGTCCGGCCCTGGGCAGACCCATGGGAACCCGATGGTTCCCCGGCCCCAGGGACCCGGAAAGGTAGGTGAGGGAGGGGGTGATGGCTACCCTCCCGCGAGGGGTGCGTCGCCCCCCCCATCGGCGCTTCTACCGGCGCTTCCACCGGAGCCGCCGGCAGGACTCCCGGAAAGGTTTCTCAGAAGGGTCCGAAGCTCCTCCAGGGCCTCGCCGAAGCCGGCCCAATCCCCACTCCGGAGGCGGGTTTCCGCCTGATCCAGGAGGTCCAGCGCCTCCTGGGGCCACTGAGAGGGCGCCGGGAGGCCAGCCGCCGATTCAGCCTCCCCTCCGATTTCGGCAGGCAGTATGGGCACTTCCTCGCCCCCGGCCAGAGCCAGGGCGGAGATGGCCCCCTCCAGCGTCTCTTCCATGGCCACCCGTCGCCCGTCGCTCACCACGAACCGTCTGAGCTCGGGGATGGCGTCGGCTTCCGCCGCCAGGAAGATGGGTTCCAGGTAGAGGAGGGTTTGACCCACCGGCACCACGTGCAGGTGGCCCGACCAAACCTGGCTACCCCCCTGTCGCCAGAGGGAGAACTGCTGAGAGATGACGGGATCCTGTTCCACCAGGGCTTCCACCTGCCGGGGCCCAGGAACCTGCTCCTCCACGGGAATGTCGAAGAGGAGGAGGTCCCCATACCCCTGAGGGTCACAGCGGGCCACCAGGATCGCCGTGAGGTTTTGCCGTCCGGCGGGAACGAACACCGTGGTGAGGAGGAACTCCGACTCCTCCTCCCCTGGTAGACGGTAGAGCCCGTACTCCGGCAGATAGGGCACCTGTCGGGTTCCCCGGGCCAGCTCCTGGGAGAGGGCCCAGACATCCTGCTGGCCATGGAAGAGGGGCGCCGTTTCCTGGTGGTATCGGAGGAGGACCCGCCCCTGGGCCTGGAGGAGCGCACGGGGATAGCGGATGTGGGCCTGCAGCTCCTCCGGCATCTCCTGAAAGGGCCGCAGCAGATCGGGGAAGACCCTGGCCCAGGCCTCCAGGAGCGGATCGTCCATCTCCATCCGGTAGAAGCGGGTATCTCCGGTGACGGCGTCTACCACTACCTTCACGCTGTTTCGCAGGTAGGAGACCGTACCGGCCCCCGGGACGTCGTGAATCGTGGAAAGGGGGAAGCTGCGGGTGGCGGTGAAAGCTTCCAGAATCCAAACCACCCTGCCCTGGTGGATTACCGGATAGGGAGCCTCCAGGAACCTCAGGAAGGGCGCCAACGCTGCGGCCCGCTCCACCACGTTCCTGCGAAACACGAAGTGGCTCTCGGACGACACCTCGGAGGCGAAGAGGAGGTTGGCGTCCCCGAATCGCCACGCCAGGGCAAGCTTCCTCATGAGTCCGTTGAGCTGAATGCCGCTGGGCAGGTCCGAGAGATCTCCTCCCGAAGCCAGGACCGAGTCGGGGTTCACCAGGACGTAGGGCTGAAGGGTGGATCCCGCAGCCCCGAAGTACACCGACGGTTCACTGAGACTCAGAGGTTCCAGGCCGTCAGCCCCAAAGGCGACGGGCCCGGTGGGATCTTCGGTGGACACCGGCGGAATCCCGGTGATGAACATTCGGGGCCGGCCCTCCGGCGTTCGCCGGGTCACCGCGCTGGCCACCACGCCCATCCCGGCCTGGTAGAGGGTCCGGAGGTGGAGGTTCTGCCAGTTCGGATCAACGATCCCGCTTGGGTCCACCTCCCGGACCGCCAGAGCCAGGGGGATCACCCCGTCCCGGGACGGATACCGATCGAATGCGACTTCCTGGAAATCGTAGTAGGGAAAGCGGGCCTCCAGGGTGTGAAAGGTCGTCTCCAGGGCGTCCGGGGTCCAAATGGGAAGCCCGGCGAACTGCCTGGAAGCATCCCCCCAGTCCGGGGGATTTTCGGCCGAATAGTCGTATTGCCGGCGTTGAAGGTCCTGGAGCCCGAATCCCATGCGGGTGAACTCCAGGTTGGCCTCGATGTAGGGCGTCTCCCGATCCAGCTCGTTGGGTCTGACCTGAAAGCGCTGCACCAACTCGGGATAGAGCTGGACAAGGGCCAGGCCACCCACCACCAGAGCCAGGCCGGACGCAATTACCGGTGTCAGCCGTTTTCGGAAACCGGCCCACACCACCATGCCCGCCGATACCAGCGTCAGCAGGGAGAGGGCCTGATAGCCCCTGACCCTGGCCGTGGCGTCGGCGAAGCCGAAAATGCCCTGGACATCGGAGTTTCCGTCCAGCATCAGAAGGTGCGGAGCGAGCCAGAACCTGCCTGCCAGGAAGAGCAGGAAAAGGGATGCCAGGATGGCCAGGTGCTTCCGCGGTAGGGGGTCCAGCTTCATCCCTCCCCGACGGAAGGAAAGGGCTCCGGTGGCAGCATACCCCGCCGCTGAGAAGGAGAGGAGGAGGAAGGTTAGGGAGAGCCCCAGAATCAGCCCGCCCCCCAGAATGGGGAGGGCGAACACGAAGAAGGAGACATCCTCACCCAACCACGGAACGGAAAGGCCCCATTCCGGAGCTTTCAGCATGAGCCACAGACGCAGCCCCGCTGTCCGGGGGAAGACCGCGCCCAGCCAGAGCCCCATGAGGAGGGAAACGACCACCAGACCCAGGTTGATGAGCCGCTGGGGGATCCGCTCGGCGATCTCGAGGTTCCCGAACTGCCGCTTGATCTGAACCCCGCGGAGGGTCCTCCCCACCACCCGGAGGCTCAGAAAGGCAACCACAGCGGTCACAGCTCCTGCCACCACTCTCATGCCGAGGTCCGCCAGAGTCCGGATCCAGAAGACGGAGGCATAACCCACCGAGCGATACCAGAGGATCTCAGTGAAAAGCTCTGTCACCCAACGGCTTACCAGAAATACAAAAACGATCACCACGGCCAGCGACAGGAGCAGCCGGCCGCTTCTCAGCACCTTCGGTCCTTGTTCAGACATGAATCCCCTGGGTTTCGAGCCAGTTTTCCATCATTCCCTGGATCTCGGCCAAGCGCTCCGCCGTACGGGCTTCGAACCGGGCCACGATGACGGGTTGCGTGTTGGAGGTCCGAAGAAGGCCCCAGCCATCTCCGAAGAGGACCCGGGCGCCGTCCACGTCGATGACCTCGTGACTCTTCTTGAAGTGCTCCAGGGCCTTTTCCACCACATCCCACTTCCTCTCCTCGTCCACCTCGATTCGGATCTCAGGAGTGGAAACATAGGAGGGCAGCTCGGCCACGAGCCGGGAGAATGGCTTGTCTTTTCGGGCCAACAGGTCCACCAAGCGACATGCATCATAGGGTGCGTCGTCGATGCCTATGTATTTGTCAGCAAAACAGATATGACCTGAGAGCTCACCTCCTAATGGAGCCCCCAATTCCTTCATCCGGGCTTTGATGTGGGAATGTCCCGTTCGCCACATGACGGGCTCGCCCCCGGCCGCCTGAAAGACTTCGGGCAACACCTGGGAGCACTTGACGTCGAAGACCAACTTCTGGCCCGGACCCAGTTGCTCCAGAATGTCCAGGCCGAAGAGGAGAAGGAGAATGTCACCCCGAACCACATGACCGTTCTCGTCCACGGCGCCGATCCGGTCGGCGTCTCCGTCGAAAGCGATCCCCAACTCGGCCCCCTCGGCCTTCACCAGCTCGATCATGTCCACCAGGTATTCGTCCACGGTGGGATCCGGATGATGGTTGGGGAAGGTCCCGTCGGACTCGCAGTAGAGGGGAATCACGTCGGCACCGATGGCTTTGAGCAACTCTGCCGCCACCAGGGACCCAGCTCCATTCCCGCAATCCACCACCACTTTCACCGGACGTTTCAGCTGAAAGGTACCGGCGATTTCCTGAATGTACGTGGGGATCGGCTCCTCGTGCGTCAACGATCCGGCCCCCTCCCGGAGGTTTCCGGTCTGGATCCGCTCCAGGAGTCCCTGAATGGACTGACCGAAGAAGGACAGGCCCTTCATGTTCATCTTGATCCCGTTGTACTCCGGCGGGTTGTGGGAACCGGTGATCTGGATGGCCCCGTCGGTCTCCATCCGCTTCTCCGCCCAGAATGCCAGGGGTGTCGGGACGGTACCCAGGCTCACCACGTCCACCCCCGCCGCCATGAGGCCGTCCATCAACCCTCGGGCGAGAACGGGCGAATGGGGACGGTTGTCCTGCCCTACGGCTACCCGGGCAGGCCCGCCACCCAGGGTTTCCATGAGGACGGAGCCGTAGGCCTGACCAACCAGCCGGGTGACATCAGGAGACAGGTCCCGATCGACGATGCCCCGAATGTCGTATTCTCTGAAAATATGGGTAGCGAGTTCCATTTCGTTCCGTGCTTGTTTGAGGATTTGAGGCCCCTGAACGGGAAAACCAACGAACGTTGACAAGAGCCGGCCCGGGCGTCAATGCGAACGAGCGGTACACCCTGTAATGGATGTACCGCCCGAATCAGATCGAAGGTGCCACGCACCGAGTTGAAAGGCCCCCTCCTCAGACCCTCCTCACCCGCGAGCTTCAGGCGAGCTTCAGGCGAGCTTCAAACTGCGCTGCGGGCTGCGGGCTCCAGCTGGTCAGGGCCCTCCCTGGGCCATTATCGCTCCGGCATTCCAGAGAGATTCCACTGACGATTGGACGAAGTCCAGGAAGCCGAAGGCGCTGGGGAAGATTCCCAGAAGGAGGATCAAGCCAGCCGCCCCGAAGAGGGCAAAGCGCATGGTCAGCGGCGAAAAGACTGCCGCGTGGGCATCGGGACCGGGGGCCTCGCGCATCCACATGTACCAAGCCACCCTGAGGTAGTACCAGTACGAGACCAGGGTCGCCAGGACCAAAACGATGGCCAGGGTCCAGAGGTCTGCATCCACAGCCCCCTGAAGGAGGAAAATCTTCCCGATAAACCCGCCGGTCCCGGGAAAACCGGCCAACGAGAGCAAAAAGATGGTCAGAAAGACGCCTAAAAGCGGCTGTTGCCAGCCGAATCCCGCATAATCCTCGATCTGGAGGCGGTCCTCGCCCTGATGGGCCACGCTGATGACGATGGCGAAGGCGCCGATGTTCATCAGGGTGTAGACCAGGAGGTAGAAGAGCATGGCTCCCGACGCCATCTGGTTGGCCGCCACCACTCCCACGATGAGGTACCCTCCGTGGGCGATGGAGGAGTAGGCAAGCATACGCTTGATGTTGGACTGGACCAGGGCGATGAGGTTTGCGACCACCATGGTGATTGCGGCAAGCCACCAGAGGATGGAATACCATTCCCCCGACACCGAGGGAAAGGCCACCATGAACACCCGGAGGAAGGCCACAAAGGCGGCTGCCTTCACCCCGGTGGCCATGAAGGCGGTGATGGGCGCCGGGGCCCCTTCATAGACGTCCGGTGTCCACATATGGAAGGGTACCGCCGCGACCTTGAATCCGAACCCGATGGCCAGGAAGGCGATGCCGAAGGCCAGGAGAGGACCCGCTGCCGCCCCTTCCCTGATGGCCTGGGCGATCTCGGCTACGTCGGTGCTTCCGGTGGCGCCATAGCTCAGGGCGATTCCGTAGAGAAAGAACCCGGTGGAGAAGGCACCCAGGAGGAAATACTTGAGCCCCGCTTCCGCCGACCTCCGATCCCGGCGGTTCATGGCGGCCAGGGCATAGACGGAGATGGACATCACTTCCAGGCCCAGGAAGATGATGATCAGGTTCTGGGTTCCACCCATGACCATCATCCCCACCACGGCGAAGAGCATCAGAGCATAGGTCTCGCCGGACTGAAGCCGCTGCCGGGTCACATAGGCCAACGAGATCAGGATCGACAGGGCTCCAGCCAGGAGGAAGATCCAATTGGCAAAGAGGCGGAAGCGGTCGATGACCACGATCCCGTCTCCCCCGGACATGCCATAGAGCCAGCCGTTGGCGCCGGCGGAGATGATGATCCCCACCAGGCCCAGGGCGCCGAGATGATCCGTTCCTGCTCGCCCTTCCCCTTCCTTCTTCCAGACACCGGTCACCAGGACGACCATACCGAATACGGTCAGGATGATCTCCGGCAGGAAGGCCAGGAGGTAGTGGGCTTGCGAAGAGAAATCGAGTTCCATGGGAGCTTATTCCTCATCCCCGAGGCGGGCGGGTGTGGATTCCTCCACCTCCCCCTCGGGATCAGCGCTCGAGAAAGACACCATTGCCTCGTCAGCCATGCCTTCCTGAGCCTGGAGGCCGTTTTCGTTCACATATTCAAGGACGTTCCTGACGCTGGGCTCCATGCGTTCAAGGAACAAACTCGGCTGCACGCCGATCCAGATCATGAGGGCGATCATGGGAGCCAGGATGGCGATCTCCCGTCTGCTGAGATCGGGCATCTCCTGATTTTCCTTCTTCTCCAGTGCGTTGAAGAAGACCTTCTGGACCATGGGCAGCATGTAGTAGACGGCGAAGATCACCCCGCTCCCAGCGATGATGGCCATGACAGGCCGGGCCTGGAAGGTCCCCAGGAGGGAGAGGAACTCTCCTATGAATCCGCTCGTCCCCGGAAGGCCCACGGAAGCCAGGGCCGTGATCATGAAGGCCGTGGCGAACCAGGGGGTCACCCTGCCGATTCCCCCGAAGTCGGCGATGAGGCGGGTGTGCCGCCGCTCGTACATCATCCCCAGCAGAAGGAAGAGAGCCCCCGTTGAGATCCCATGGGAAATCATGACGATGAGGCCCCCTTGGAGCCCGTTCACCGTGAGGGCGAAGATCCCCAGGACCACAAATCCCATGTGGGCCACGGAAGTGTAGGCCACCAGCTTCTTGGCATCGGGTTGCACGGCCGCCACCCAGGCCGTGTAGATGATCCCGATGATCCCCAGAACCATCATGAGGGTGATGACCGTGGGGTGCTGGGCCGCCGCAGGGAAGAAGGGGAGCAGGAACCTGAGGAACCCGTAGGTCCCCATCTTCAGGAGCACCGCGGCCAGAACCACCGAACCCGGCGTGGGGGCCTCCACGTGGGCATCCGGAAGCCAGGTGTGGAAGGGGAAGACCGGGACCTTGATGGAGAAAGCCAGACAGAAGGCGGCGAAGAGCCAGAGCTGTTCCGTCAGGCTCAACGGAGCGTTGAGCAGGGTCTGGTACGCGAAAGACGGCTCACCCGTGACGCCCTGTGCGGCAAAGAAGAGGTAGAGCAGCGCCACCAGCATGAGGAGGGATCCGAAGGCCGTGAATAAGAAGAACTTCACCGCCGAGTAGATCCGCCTGGGTCCGCCCCACACCCCGATGATGAAGTACATCGGGATGAGGGTGATCTCCCAGAAGACGTAGAAGAGGAAGAGGTCGATGGAGATGAAGACTCCAATGACCCCCGTCTCCATGAGGAGCATCAAGGCGTAGAAGGCCTTCTCGTACTTCTTGATGTAATTGAAGGATCCCAGTATGGCCACGGTCGTGGTGAACGTGGTCAGGATGACCATGAACAGGCTGATGCCGTCCAGGGCCACCGCGTAGCTCACACCCCAAGCGGCAATCCAGGGCGTGGAGCTCTCGAACTGGAAGGTTCCCACCCCGGGCTCGAAAGCCCACCAGAGACCGAGGCTCAAGACGAGTAGGACCAGGCTCCAGCCGAAGGCGACATGTTTCGCCCGGGCTGCCGGACCCATAAGCACCAGGGCCATCCCCACCAGGGGCAGCCACAGCAGTACATGGAGGATCCAGTCGCCGTATCCGATGGACTCAAGGAAAGAAAGCATTCGTGTCTTCCCTCTAGAAGGCGACGACCCCGAGGATCACGAGGACCCCGATGGCCAGGAAGAGGGCATAGGTGTTCACGGAACCGGTCTGGAAGAGGCTGCCGAACCAACCGAAGGCTCGGGCCAGGTTCCCAAGGCCGTTTGCGATTCCATCCACAATTCCCGCATCGATGACCTTCCATGCGAAGCGGGATGCCCGAATAAGGGGCTGGACGATGATCCGGTCGTAGAGCTCGTCCACGTAGTACTTCATGTAGAGGACCTTCTTGAAGCCCTCGGGGGCCGGGGACTCGCTGGCCGGCAGGATCTTGAAGCCGCCCACCACCCGGGCAGAAACAAGGACCACGATGAGGGCAGCCACTGTTGAAAGGACGGCCCAGAGAAGCTCCCCTCCCCCGAAGGGCGAGTGGTGGGCGAAGTCGCCGGCGTTGGCGGCCTGGATCTCCGTGGCCACCCCGGCGATGGGATGCAGCCACTCGTGGAGCCACTCGGTCATGGGGAGAAGCCCGTACCCGCCCAGGAAGGAATCGGAGATGGCGTGGGGTACGTTCACCCAGCCGCCGAAGATCGACAGAACGGCCAGGACGGCCAGGGGAATCCACATGACCGCCGGGGCCTCGTGGAGGTGTCTGGCCTCCTCCTGCCCCGTACGGTTCTTCCCGTGGAAGGTCATGATCATGAGGCGGGTCATGTAAACCGCCGTGATCATGGCGGCGGCCAGGGCCATGATCCAGATGAGGGTGAACCAACCGCCGAACACCCCGTCGGCTCGGGCTCCCGCCATCCAGATGATCTCGTCCTTGGAGAAGAAGCCGGCGAAGGGCCAGATCCCTGCGATGGCCAGGGTGGCGATCCACATCACCACCCAGGTGATGGGCATGAACCTCCTCAGCCCGCCCATGTTCCGCATGTCCTGGGGATCGGCGTGGTTGTGGGTGTGGTGCAGGGCGTGATGCATGGAATGGATCACGGCCCCGGACCCCAGGAAGAGCAACGCCTTGAAGAAGGCGTGGGTCATGAGGTGGAAGATCCCAGCGGCGTAGGCCCCCACCCCCACACCGATGAACATGTAGCCCAGCTGGGAGATGGTGGAGTAGGCCAGGACCCGCTTGATATCGTATTGGGCCAAGCCGATGGTGGCGGCGAAGAGGGCCGTGACGGCGCCCACCAGAGCTACCGACAACCCGCCCACCGGAGCCAGGGCGAAGAGGACCGAGGTCCGGGCCACCATGTAGACGCCAGCCGTCACCATGGTGGCGGCGTGAATGAGAGCCGACACGGGCGTGGGCCCGGCCATGGCATCGGGGAGCCAAACGTAGAGGGGAATCTGGGCGCTCTTCCCTGTGGCTCCGAGGAGGAGGCAAAGGGTTATGGCCGTCACCACCCCGCCGCCGTACACCAGCGCATCAGGGGCTGCCTCGAAGATCTCCACGAAGTTCAGCGTACCGAACCCCGCGAAGGAGCCGAACCCGGCGAAGAGGAGCATCATGGCCACCAAGAAGCCCAGGTCGCCGATTCGATTGACAATGAAGGCCTTTTTCCCCGAGGTCGCCTTCTCCTCGTCGGTGAACCAGTACCCGATGAGGATGTAGCTACAGAACCCGACGCCTTCCCACCCCACGAACATGAGGACGAAGCTGGCCCCCATGACCAGGGTCAGCATGAAGAAAACGAAGAGGTTCAGGTACGCGAAGTACCGGGGATACCCCTGGTCCTCCCCCATGTAGCCCACGCTGAAGACGTGGATGATGAAGCTCACCCCCGTCACCACCAGCATCATGACCATGCTCAGCTGGTCGAGCTGGAGGGCCACATCCACGTCGAAAGCCCCGGTGCTCATCCAGGTCCAGTAGTGCCGGATGACGGGCTCGTGGAGGTCGGCTCCCAGCATCCGGCTGAAATTCACCAGAACGATGATGAAAGCCAGCCCGATGACACCGGGTCCGATCCAGGTGGGGAGGCTGTGAGTGAGAGGGCGTTTCCCCTCGAAGAAGTCCAGCTCCGCCCCACCCCTCAGGGAGTCCGCCGACCGCCGGGAAGCGGCCAGGGCCAAGGCCCCATTGATCAGGAAGCCCAGGAGGGGGAGGAGAATGACCAGACCGGGCAGGAAGGGTTCGAAGGCCTCACCGGCGGCCCCGTGGGCAGCCGCTTGGATCTCGTGGCCTTCCTGCAAAACGAAGTACCCCAGTGGAAGAGTCATGCCCCTACCACTTCAAGAGATTGAAGTTATTCACGTTGACCGTCTCGTAGTGCCGGAAGATGGAGATGATGATGGCCAATCCCACGGCCGCTTCCGCGGCTGCGACGGTCATGACGAAGAAGACGTAGAGCTGTCCTTCGATGCCCAGGACTCTGGAGAGGGCCACGAAGGAGAGGTTCACCGCGTTCAGCTGAAGCTCGATGCAGAGGAACATGATGATGGCATTCCGGCGGACCAGAACGCCGAAGGTCCCCACAACGAAGAGAAAGGCGCTGACCACGAGGGCTTCAGTGAGGAGTTGTGTACCCATGGCTCGTCACACCCTCCTTTTCGCCAGGGCCAACGCCCCGACGATGGCAACGAGGAGAAGGATCCCTGTGAGCTCGAAGGCCACCACATAATCACCGTAGAGGGGATGGGCCATGACACCCA
>JASFVN010000313.1:0-5262 GCA_050049805.1 Gemmatimonadota bacterium | reverse complement strand
CGAACTCCAGAAACGGGCCTCGCAGTTGTCGAGCCGGGAGGGAGAAGAACGGGAGGCGGATTCTGGTGAGATTGGTGGCGGAGGCGTACATGTGCCGGGGCTGGAACCATGAAGGTTCGGAACCGGCACTCGAGGAGGTTCGATCTTCCGCCGCAAAGGGTCGGGAACTGTCTGGACTCCCTGACGTCCAGAAAGGACGTGCTCTGCCCTGGCTCTGCTCAGCTGGCCGTTGCTTTTTCGACCTCTTCACGACGCGCTTCTGGAGGATTCCCTGGAAAAGGTGGAAGCCCACCTGAAGGGTAGGCCGTGGCAGCGTAGCGAATTGCTGCTCTGGATGAAGTTGCTTCGAAGAGTGCTGGGACGCCGGAAGAGAAAAATGGAGAGGAGATCCCGTTGATCATTTCGATCCCGACCATCACTTCATGGAGGGTGTGGGGAGCCATCCCGTTTCTTTTGCTGGCGGCGCTCCTTCCGTATGCGGGTAGTGCACAGGGCTTTCCGGATGAAGAGGCCGTAAGACGCATCTTGTCAGAGCGGGTGGCCTTGGGCCGGAACCCCGGAATCGTCGTGGGGCTGCTGGACTCACTGGGTCCGAGGGTCGTAACCGCCGGGGTGTCCGGCCGGGATGGAGTCATCCTGGACGAGACCACTGTGTTCGAGATCGGATCAGCTACAAAGGTGTTCACTGCCGCCGTTCTCGAGGGGATGGTGGATAGGGGTGAGGTGCAGTTCGAGGACCCCGTCGCCCAGTACCTTCCCCGGCATGTGGAAGTTCCGAGGGAGGCAGAGAGGGAGATTACCCTCCTGGACCTGGCCACCCACCGGTCGGGCCTACCCAGGATGCCCTTGAATTTCTATCCGGAGGACCTGAAGAATCCCTATGCCGACTACACCGTGGAGGAGATGTACGCATTTCTCTCTGGTTATGAGCTTGAGAGGGGGATCGGGTCGGAATGGGAGTATTCGAATCTAGGCATGGGGCTCCTGGGCCACGCTCTCTCCCGGAAGGCAGGGATGAGCTACGAACGGTTGGTCAGGAATATGATTCTGGATCCCCTGGACATGGATGACACGGGAATCCATCTGGCCCCTCCCGCCGTGGCCCCTTTCGCCCAAGGACACAATGCTTTGGCCGAGCCCACTCCGAACTGGGATTTCCCGACCTTACCCGGAGCCGGTGCCCTCAAGTCCACCGCCCGCGACATGCTCACCTTTCTTGCCGCGAACCTGGTGGATGAGGAAGGGCCGATTTTCATGGCCCTGCGACGGACGCATGAGGTGCGGATCCCCGATATCCAACCTGGCCTATCCATGGCCCTCGGGTGGCTGGTGAACAAACGGTTCGAAGACCGGCCCGTCATCTGGCACAACGGAGGAACCGGAGGCTTTCACTCCTTCATCGGGTTGGATCCAATGGGTCGCAAGGGGGTGGTCGTGCTCACCAACGGTACCCAGAGCATCGACGACATCGGCTTTCATTTGTTGGACAGCCGGAGTCCGCTATCCCCTCCAGAGCCCTTGGGGGGAAGCCCGGAACAAACCGTAGGAGTCTCAGGAGATCTCCCGGAAGATTCCATCGATGGAAGGTAGAAGGCATCAGGAGGTTGGTGGCCCCGAGGGATCTTCCGCCTGTCCCCACTGCGGTGCGGCCGAAGTCGGGGGCGCTGAGGGGTGTAATGAGATCTTTCAGGAGGTGGTCGGGAGAGAGTTTACTCGCCCGGAGCTCTTCCAGGTTCATCGCCTCACGGTGGATGCCTATTCTCTACAACATCCCGACCAGTACATGAAGTCGGCGAAATCGGCCGTGGCCCATCTGACCGGGATGTGTTGGGCCATGGAGGAAGGGGAAAATCCTTCGGTGAGCACGGCATTGAGCCGCTTCCTGGATGGAACGCCGAGCTTCACCAGGCCGGAGCC
This sequence comes from Gemmatimonadota bacterium, assembly GCA_050049805.1. Taxonomy (GTDB): domain Bacteria; phylum Gemmatimonadota; class Gemmatimonadetes; order Longimicrobiales; family Gaopeijiaceae; genus JABDNZ01. The sequence continues at coordinate 3,345 of JASFVN010000313.1, read as the reverse complement.
GATACCGCCGGCGGAGGATCGAGGGCCCATGACCATCGTGGACATCTTTCTGGCCCCGGATTCGGCCGAGCACATAAGACGGGTCAGGGAGTGGGCCAGGGGTGCATGGGAGGCGTGGTCAGATCATCACGCTCAGGCGAGGATCTGGATGGAAGAGGCGAAGCGGGTGGGACGGTCCTCCGAGGGCGTCGGGTGACGGAGAACGATTCTCGGCCCTGTCGAAGGCGAGGCAGCTTCTCCTGCCTTCCGGCTTTGGACATCCGGTGGGTCCGAGTGGCCCGCTGCTTGCACTTCTCAGGGGGGACTCGAGGGCTCTACGGCCCCGAACCGGTGGCAAAAGCCGTCCAAGGAAGGAGCCGGTAATGCGTTTGCTGGGATTTTATTGGTTCTTGGCCCTGCTTGCAGTCGCTCTCCAGGGCTCAAATGTCTCACCCCTCCTGGCCCAAGATGTGGGAACCCGTCCCGCTTCGGACGGGGCCAATCAACACCTCTCGGGGCAGGAGCTCTTTCTCGCTGCCTGCTCAAACTGTCACGGTGCCGACGGAACGGGCGTTCGGGCCCAGATGGTAGGGCTTCCGGTGCAACCGCCGGATTTCACCGAGAGCAGGTTCGCATCCAGGGAGCCGGCTGCGGATTGGGCCGGCGTGGTGACACACGGTGGGCCCATCCGGGTCTTCGACAGACTGATGCCGGCCTTCGGCGACGCTCTCACCCGAGAAGAGATCGATCGGATCCTGGAGTACGTTCAAACTCTCTACGAGGACAAGAGCTGGCCACGAGGTGAGTTCAACCTTCCCCTGGCCTTGGGTACGGAGAAGGCCTTCCCGGAGGACGAGGTGGTCTTGAAAACCACGGTGGGGACCGAGGATGCCGGGTCGGTCATGAACAAATTCATCTATGAAAAGCGGTTCGGGTCCCAGACCCAGATCGAGATTGTGGCTCCCTTTGGGTGGCAGCAGCTCTCCGACGGACCAGATGCTCCGGAGCGGTGGGTCGGCGGTGTCGGCGATCTGGCCATTGGCCTCAAGCGAGTCCTCTTCCACAATCTCGGATCGGGGACCATCGCCAGCTTCACTTTCGAGACGATCCTGCCCACCGGGAATGAAGACAAGAGCTTCGGGAAGGGTCACACCGTCCTCGAACCCTTCGTCACTTTTGCCCAGTTTCTTCCCTTCGATGCCTTTGTTCAACTGCAATCCGGGGTGGAGATCCCCACCGGGCCAACCGATGCCGAAAACGAGGGGCTCTTCAGGGCTGCGGTGGGCAGAACGTTCACCGTAGGGGGCGAGTGGGGCCGAGCCATTTCACCCATGGTCGAGTTTCTGGGTGCAAAGGAATTGGATGGTGGAACGGCCGTTTGGGACATCATGCCCGAGGTGCACTTCACCCTGAATCAGCGCCAACACATCATGGCGAATGTGGGTGTGCGTTTCCCATTGACGGAGACGGAGGGGAGGGAGCCTCAGATTCAGTTCCTCCTTCTCTGGGATTGGTTCGACGGCGGTCTTTTCGAGGGGTGGTGAGTCATGAAACAAGGAATGTATTCTTTTCGCTTCTTGCCGGCGCTGAAATTCCTGGCTCTGGGAGTGGGATTGTGGGGCGGATCTGCGGCGGCTCAGACGCCGGGCTCGCCGGGAGAGCCTCCGGTTCTCTTCCATACCTCGGACCAGTGCATCGCATGTCACAACGGATTGGTGGCTCCTAGCGGCGAGGACGTCTCCATCGGTTTCAAGTGGCGGTCGTCCATGATGGGAAACTCCGGCCGGGATCCATATTGGATGGCGGCCGTCCGAAGGGAGAGCCTGGACCATCCTGCTGCCATTGACGCCATCGAGGACAAGTGTACCGTTTGCCACCTGGCCATGGCCCGGACCACGGCCGTGGTGGGAGGAGGCCAGGGCAGGGCTTTCGAGAACTTCCCCATTCTTGGAGAGGGAGGTCCCCACTCGGACCTGGCCATCGATGGAGTCTCCTGCACCGCCTGTCACCAGATCCAGAATGTCAACTTGGGCGTGACGGAGGGCTTCACCGGGGGATACGTCATCGATCAAGATGTGGCCCTGGGCAGCCGGACCGTGTTCGGCCCCTTCGAGGTGGATGCCGGCCGAACCAGGATCATGAACTCGGCATCGGAGTTCCGACCCCTCGAGGCGGCGCATATCCAGAGCGCCGAGTTCTGCGCCAACTGTCATACCCTCTTTACCCACGCCCTCGACGCCGAGGGGAACGAAGTGGGAGAGTTGGCTGAGCAGGTGCCCTACCTGGAATGGAAGCACAGCGATTACCCTGGCCAGTCCACATGCCAGGATTGTCACATGCCAGTGGTGGAAGGCGAGGTTTCGGTCACCGGCGTGTTGCCCAATCCGCGTGCCGACGTGAATCGGCACTCCTTCCGGGGTGGGAACTTCCTGATGCCCCGAATTCTCAACAAGCATCGGGCGGACCTTGCCGTCGCAGCCCTGCCCCAGGAATTGGAGGAGACGGCCAAAGCCGCCGAGGCCAATCTCGGGACCAAGGCCGCTTCGCTGGAGATCGTTCCGACCGGGGTGGAGGAAGGCGGGCTCACAATGGATGTGGTCGTGGCCAGCCGAGTCGGCCACAAGCTGCCGTCGGCCTATCCCTCCCGAAGGGCCTGGATCCATCTGGCCGTCAGGGATGCGGAGGGAAGGGTGGTCTTCGAGTCGGGAGCCCTTCGACCAGACGGGTCTATCGTCGGCAATGACAACGACGCCGACGGGAGCCGCTTCGAGCCACACTATGTGGAGATCACAGATCCGGATCAGGTTCAGGTCTACGAAGACATCATGGTGGACTATGCGGGCGAAGTCACCACAGGTCTCCTATGGGGCGTGAAATACGCGAAAGACAACCGGATCCTGCCCAAGGGGTTCGACAAGGCCACGGCCTCCTGGGAGGTCGCTGTCATAGGGAAAGCCCTGGAAGATCAGGACTTCCTGGGTGGAGGCGACATCACCCGATACCGCGTGGATGTCGGGGGCTCAGAAGGACCCTTCCAAGTCGAAGCTGAACTCCTCTACCAACCCATCGGCTTTCGGTGGGCCCAGAATCTGGGGAGTTTCCAGTCTGCCGAGTCCGCACAATTCAAAGGCTTCTTCGACGGGGTATCCTCTTCGTCAGCAGCCAGGATTGCCGAGGCCCGAGCCACGGTTCGGTAGTAGCCCCCGCTGGTTGGCCCCATGGGCGACCTGGGGGGGCTATCTGCCCCCCATGGCGTACTCCTTCGGTGGTTCTGCTCCCAGGAGGTGCTTCACGAAATAGTCCCAGCGGCGGCGAACCATATAGGGCTCACCCAGCCCGTGGCCTCGGTTCGGGAGAAGAAGGAGA
>JASFVN010000067.1:0-17174 GCA_050049805.1 Gemmatimonadota bacterium | reverse complement strand
TTCACTGCGTCGTGGGCATAGAAATTCACGATCCCGGCCTGGATCGCAGCCACCTGATCCAGCTCGTCCCTGGCCATGAAACCGGGGAACTCTTCTTGCAGAAGCTCGAATTCCTTCACTGCCGCTTCGATGGCCTCAACCAGGGTGGGATCGGATTCGGCGAAGCGGTTGAGGGTGTGGTCGGGAAGACCGACGGTCGTGGTCTTTCCTCCCGAGGATCGGATGGACTTCAACTGCTCTATGATATTCACGACCATGACACTCATCGCATACACCTCATTATTAGAGTAGACATCCCGTGATTGAGAAGGACAAAGAAAGATACACGATTACTTGAAAGCTTTCAGCACCTCCCGGGTCAGGTCCCAACGGTTGAATCCCTGCCGGCCGTAGTCCAGACCACGCCGAACGATGACCAGGTCGTGGGAAGGGACTACGATCACATATTGCCCTCTGTTCCCCGAAGTGGAATACGCGTCCGCGGGCACATCGTTTCTCCCGTCCGGGACCAACCACCATTGACCGCCGTATTGATTTCCTCGCTCAGCCGTCGCCGGGGCTGGGGTCCGAACAAAGTCGATCCATTCCTTGGAGAGGATCCTCTCCCCGTCCCATACCCCCTCCTGGAGGTAGAGGAGGCCGAATCGAGCCAGATCCCGAGCAGACGTATAGACCTGGCTGCTGAGAATGAAGTCGCCGAATCGGTCCACGCTCAGGAGGGTGTTTCTCATACCGATCCGGTCCAGCAGGGCCTTTCGCGGAAACTCCAAGTAGGCCTGGGAATCTCCCAGGGCCCTTTTCATGGCGAAGACGGCTAGAAGCGTTTCGTAATTCTCATAGTCCCAGTAGGTGCCGGGAGTCCTGATCATGGCTCGGCGAAGAGCTCCCTGAACCGAACTGGCTCCGGCCCAGTAGGCCATCCCCGACCCCGTTGCGTACTCCAGGCCGGCGTTGTCCACGGGGTAGAGACCGCTGGACATGTTCAGGACGTGGCGAAGGGTGATTTCGTTCCGCGGATCGGACTCCGGGGCCCTGGCCCGGGGCAGCCAGTCGAACCCAAGTGGCTCGTCCAGGTCGAGCCGCCCCTGGTCTGCCAGCATACCGATGAGGGTCACCGCGATACTCTTCGCCGTGGACCACGTCCGGGTCCTGGTGAACATGTCCACGCCCGGAGCGTATCGCTCGTGGATGATCCTTCCCTGATGGACGATGAGGAGACTGAGGGTCACCTGCTCTGGAGACTCCCGTTGGAAAGCCCATTCGGAAGCGGCCTCCAACGCAGACCCGTCCACGCTGGGAGGGAGACTCGAGTCCGCCATCAGGTCCCCTTCCGGCCAGGGGATTTGGGCCGGGTCACCCGGGAGCGGTGGGGTGTCGAGAATCGGGAGTTCGTGGATATCGTCGAAGTCCTGGTCGGGAGCCAGAACCACACACCCCAAGCCTTCCCGGAACGCTGCACGCATGGTAGGCACGTATCCCTCGGCACCGATGGCAACGGCGCGACGATCCCAATCCACCACATAGTCCCCACCGTCTGAGGTTCCCACCGGATCTCTCAGAAAAGCCAACTCCTGGGCAAAGACCTGCTCCAGGGTTCTGTTCGAGGTGAACAGCCCGTTGCAGGTCAGAACAGCCTGCTGGCCACGCCGAATCATTTCCCGGTTGAATGTCCAGTAGTCGTAGCTTTCCTCCTGCTGCCCGGATCCCGGCGAAGGAAGGAATGGAATTAGGGCCAGGAAGAGCAGTGAGAGGCATCTCATGGGGTTTTTCCCTGTTAGCTGACGGAGTCCGGCTGCTTTCGGCGGGATGATAAGCCGGATGTGGTGTATTACGCGAGAAAGAGCATTTCTTGACCGACCTGGTTAGGCCGGAGAGATTCGGAGTATGGTCAAATCACGGAGGTGTCTGAGCGTGTTTCTGCAAGCATCAGAATGTCACTCCCGGGGCCGGTGGGGGCCCGGAGCGGTTCTTGTCCTGCTGGCGCTGAGCTTTTCGGGATGCGCCAGTGGAGGGTACAGCAATCCTTTCGAAGAGGGCACGGCTCGGGATTACTACCAGATCAGGGTGGAGAGCCGGAGTTCTTATGATGTGTCGATCTATGTCGAGGTCGGAAACCGAAGGGAATTGTTGGCCACCATCCGACCCAGGTCCATCCAGCTGCTGGAATTCCAGCACCCTGTGGGCCGCCCCCTCAGGCTCGAGCTGGAATCCATGTTGGGCGAGCGCTACAGAGTTCCGCCGGGGACTGCCCAGGGTGGGGGGAGGGTCGACCTCATCATCCTAGAGAACATCCGGAGAAGCGCGTTCATCCGCCGCTGAGGCCCCTGAGGCCCCCCTTCCGGCCCCTGAGGCCCCCATCCGCCGTTGAGGCCCCCTTCCGCCGCTCAGGCCCCTGAGGCCCCTTTCCGGCGTTGAGGCCCTCTTCCGGCCCCGAGGCTCCCTTTGCTGGAAGGGTGGGGAAAGGCGGGGGGAGAGCCCCCGTGTTCGACCCGCCATCGCCGGCCCAATCAGGCGTATCCGATCAGCACCGCAACAGCGAGAGCGATGGAGCCCACCAGCCAGACCTTGAGCATGAAGGGGATGATGAACCGGAACCAGCGGTCGAAGGGAATGGCGGCCATGGCAAGAATTCCTACGATTACGGCATTGGTTGGCACCAGGATATTGGTGAATCCGTCTCCGAACTGGTAAGCCAAGACCGCAACCTGCCGGCTCACTCCGACAAGATCAGCCAACGGCGCCATGATGGGCATGGTGACATAGGCCTGACCACTTCCGGAAGGTATGAAAAGGTTGGCCATACTCTGAACGAAGAACATGCCTACGGCCGAAAGGGCTCCAGGCAGCTCCTGGAGGGGTAGGCTGATGGCATGGACGATGGTGTCCACCACTCCCCCTTCGTCCAGAACCACCTGAATCCCCCGGGCAACTCCAATCATGAGAGCCGTAGTAGTCAGCTCCGCGGCGCCCTTGCCGAACTCGATGGCGGTCCTGTCCGGGCTCATCCTGGCAATGATAGCCAGGACGATAGCCAGAGCCACGAAGAGTCCTCCCATTTCTACCAGGTACCAATGCCACCGACTCAGGCCGTAGATCAGTAGGAGGAGTGAAGCCACCACCGCTGCCAAGACCCATTTGTGAGTCGAGGTCATGTGGGGATGTTCGCTCCCGTCCGGCTCGCCGGGGAGCCCATTCTCCGTCACCGAACCGGCCTCCTTCGCTGGAGCAGAGTCAGCCAGCAGGCTCCGGGAGGGGTCTTTCCCCACCTTTTTGGCGTAAGACCATACGTGGTGGATTCCGATAGGCAGAAAGACGAAGAGGAGCGCGATCCGGTACCAGATGCCCGATGCCGGCTCCAAACCGGCCACATCCTGGGCGATCATGACGGTGAAGGGGTTCAGGGCTGCAACCCCATATCCGATTCCATAGCCCACGGCCATGATTCCCACGGCGACAATGGCATCGTACCCCAGGGCGTGAGCCAGGACGACCAGCACTGGGACGAAAGGAAGGTACTCCTCGGCCATTCCTATGGTGCTGGACCCCAGGGCGAAAACGAGGATACCACCTGTAATAAGCCAGAAGGGCCGACCTCCCAGGCGTCTCAGAAGGGCTCCGAGGGCTGCATCTACAGCGCCGGAGGCCCGGAGTACCGCGAAAGCGCCCCCGATAATGAACACAAAGAAGATGATCTCGTGGGCGGCGCTGAACCCTTCCGGGATGGCGGTAAGGAAGGCCAGGGGGGAGAGACTCCCCGCATCCGGAGTAAGGTGGAAGCTCCCTGGCACCACCTGCATTCTTCCCGCGGCGTTCTCTACCCGGTCGAAGGCTCCAGCCGGGAGGAGGTAGGTGAGAATCTGGGCCAGGACCACCATCGCGAAGAGGAGGACCAGCGTGTGGGGAACCTTGAACCGGCTCTTTTCCATGTTCGACTTCCGAAAAGGGGAAACGGACCGGCAAGATAGCGATCGTCCGAAGACCCAGAAACCGGCCTCTCTTCTCCTACATTTCCGTCCGAGAGTACTCCGGAGGGATCCTGACATTTCCCTGACGCCGATGGTCGGAACCTTTCCTCGCCGATGAAGTACAGATCATCCATTCCCTGGATCGGCCACTCAACATCCGGCTTCAGGGAAGTGTCCCCGGGGCGAAACCCAAGACTTCCCAGATGCCAACGGAGTTCGGGTGGAGTTTCTTTTCTCCTTCCTGTTCAAATACCGTCCGCTCCTTTTCGCTGAAGGGGAGCTGACGTTTCGTGCGTCCTGGCCCGTGGTTTTCCTCCTCGTGCTCGCCCTTGGCGGCGCCCTGATCGCAGTAGGCAGCTACCTCCGACCCCGGGGCAAAGCGGGGAAGGCGGACCGGGTCCTCCTGGGGGCCCTGCGTCTGGGAGCCTTCGGAGTCCTGCTGTTTGCCCTTCTCCGCCCCACGCTCGTGAACTCCTCCACCGTTCCACAGAGGAACTTCGTCGGCGTTCTCCTGGACGACTCCCGGAGCATGACCCTTCCGGATCAGGACGGAGGACCGAGGAGCGCTTTCATCGATCGAGAGTTTGATCCTGCCCGGGAAGGGTTGCTGTCGGCCCTACAGGAGCGTTTCGCCGTTCGGGTCTTCCGATACTCTTTATCCGCGGAGCGGGTGGAGGCACCGGAAGAGTTGACCTACGACGGCACACGAACGGATCTCATGGGAGCTCTGGACCGCGCCAGGGAAGAGCTGTCCAGCGTGCCTCTCTCTGGGCTGGTGGTGGTCTCGGACGGTGCAGACAACGCCGGAAGATCGCTGGCCGAGGCCATGGTTCCATTGCAGGCAGCCTCGGTTCCGGTCTTTACCGTGGGCCTCGGAGAGGATGCCCTGGATCCAGACATCCAGGTGGGCCGGATCTCTGCTCCCCGGAGTGTGTTGGAGGGCACCTCTCTGCTCTTGGACGTTCTGGTGTCCCAGAGGGGCTACGCCGGCCAAAGCCTTCCGCTCATCGTCGAAGACGCCGACCGAATTCTCACGGAAACCCAAGTGCAACTCAGCGAGGACGGGGAACCCACGGTGGTCAGGGTCCGGTTCACTCTGGAGGAGCCCGGGCCCAGGAGGCTGACCGTAAGGGTCCCTGTCCAGGAAGGGGAGACGGTCCCTCAGAACAATGGCCGCCGGATCGAGGTCGAGGTGAAATCGACCCGGGAAAAGATTCTTTACTTCGAGGGGGAGCCCCGGCCTGAGGTAGCATTCCTGAAACGGGCCCTCCATGGCGATGAGAACCTCCAGGTCGTCGTTCTCCAAAGGACAGCCGAGGACAAGTTTCTTCGCCTGAATGTGGACGATCCGGACGAGCTGGTGGGTGGTTTCCCTTCGACCAGGGAAGAGCTGTTCAGGTATCAAGGCCTGATCCTCGGGAGCGTCGAGGCCAGCTACTTCACCTACGATCAGCTCTCCATGGTCGCTGACTTCGTCAGCCGCCGAGGTGGCGGTTTCCTCATGTTGGGAGGGCGATGGGCATACGCTGAGGGTGGCTATGGAGGAACACCGGTTGCCGAGGCTCTCCCGGTGTTGATGGATGAGCCGGTCCTGGATCCCCATGCCTCCTTCACCGAAGTAAAAGTACGTCCTACGACAGCCGGCCTCGGCCATGTCGCGACTCAAATTCGGCCGGATCAGCAGGCGAGTGACGCGTTGTGGGACAGTCTTCCGGCCTTGTCCGTCATGAACCCCATCCGCCAGGCGAAACCTGGAGCCACCACCTTGCTGTCGGGGGAGGGACCCCAGGGTAGTCAGGTGGTTCTCGCCTATCAGCGGTATGGCCGTGGGAAGTCCGTGGCTTTTCCCGTGGTGGATTCCTGGACCTGGCAATTCCACGCCGATCTCCCTCTCGAGGATCCCACGCACGAGACTTTCTGGCAGCAGCTTCTGCGCTGGCTCGTGGACGGTGTCCCGGAGAACGTGAGCCTGGAAACGGACCGGGAGTCGGTGGAGCTCGGCGAGCCGGTTAGGATCCTGACAGAGCTCAACGACTCATCGTATGTGGAAGTGAACGATGCATTCGTGGAGGCTACCATCACAGCTCCGGACGGTAGTGTTCAGGTTCTTCCGCTGGATTGGACAATCGACCGGGACGGCGAGTATTCGGGATCCTTCAATCCCATTCTGAATGGCGATTACGAGATCAGGGTTGAAGCGACCCGGGGGGCCGGTCACACCTTGGGCGCCGACGTTACGCACCTTCGGGTAGGACCGAGCATGGAGGAGTATTTCGATGCAAACCTCCGCCGAGGCCTTCTGGAAAGGTTGGCCCAGGAAACCGGTGGGAAATACTACGAGCCCGAGGATGTGGGGAGCCTGGCGGAGGATATTCGGTTCACGGGAGCTGGCGTGACCCTGACCGAGGAAAGAGACCTCTGGGACATGCCATTCCTCTTTCTCCTCCTGGTGGCGTTCGTAGGCAGTGAGTGGGTGTTCCGCAGGCGGAGGGGGTTGGTGTGAGATCCATGCGTATTCCTCTGCTCCTTCTGTCGGTGCTCCTCTGCAGGGTTCCGGCGGCTGGCCAGGAGAGCCATTTGCTTCTTGTGGTCGGGCTCGGAGGAGACCCTGAGTACAGGGCGCAGTTCCACGGGTGGGCGGTGGATTTGGTGACGGCTGCGGTGGATCGGTTCGGCCTGTCCGCGGAACGGGTGACATATCTGGGGGAGCGACCCGCCGACGATCCGGGGACAATCGATGATCGATCCACGGTGGAGAACATTTCTGCGACCCTCACGAGGATGGCGGCCGAAGCTGGACCCCAGGATCGAATCCTTATCGTCCTGATCGGCCACGGCACGGGGCAGGGCGCAGATGTGGAGTTCAACCTACCGGGTCCGGACCTCACTCCTGGAGAGTTGGACGAAATGCTCCAGAAGTTCCCCACCCAGACCATCGGGGTGGTCAATACATCCCCGTCCAGCGGTCCGTTCATTCCGGTCCTTTCGGGACCCAACCGCGTGGTGCTGACGGCAACCAGGACCGCGCAGGAGCGAAACGAAACCCAGTTCGGCGGCTTCTTCGTTGAGGCGATGTCGGGAGAAGGAACCGATCTGGACAGAGATGGCCGGGTCTCTCTTGCGGAGGCCTTTCAGTACGCCCGGGTGGAAGTGGATCGCTACTATGCGTCTCAGAACCTTCTGGCCACCGAACACGCGCTTCTGGATGACAACGGTGATGGGGAAGGTTCCGGGGAGCTGGGTGAAGACATGCCCGATGGGCTCCTGGCAGGAGGGTTCTGGTTGGGTCCAGCCGGGGCTGTAGCGGCTGGCTCCGCAATTCCGGACAGTGTGACCGATCCCGCTCTGCGCAGACTCTACCAGGAGAGGGCCGAGCTGGAACAGCGGGTGATCCAGCTGAGAGCTCTCCGGGGGCAGATGGAGGAGGCCCGATATGAGCAGGAGTTGGAGACCCTTTTGGTAGAGCTTGCGTTGAAGAGCCGCGAAATCCGGGAAAAGGGAGGTGGAGGATGAGAATCGCTTCCTTTTTCCTTTTCCTCGCAGTCCCATTGGTTCTTTCGATTCCATCCGAGCTGGCCCCTCAGGATCCGGGGTCCGGGCGCTCCCACCTTACTCCCCGGACTGGACCTGCCGGGGAAGCTGTCCGAAAGCTTCGAAGCGGTGAGTACGATCAGGCCCTCGAGGAGCTCAGAAGCCTCTCCCGAAGTGCGGACGCCCACCCCATGACCATTCGAGCGTACGCCCAGGGTCTTCTGGAAGTGGGCCGGTACGAGGATGCCCGGAAAATCCTGGAAGGGCCAGGTGGGACAGCCAGCTCCTTGGATCTTGAGAACACTCTCGGGGAATTGGACTACCTGCAGGGGCGCCTGGCGGAGGCCGAAGCGGCTTTCCGCAGGGCATTGGGGGGTGGTGCCGCAGATCGCCACGTGGCCCAACTCAACCTCGGGATTCTGGCTTGGGACCAGGGAGACCGAGAGGAAGCCCTGAGAATCTTCGACACCTTTATCGACCTTTATAATCGGCATCAATCTCAGCTCTCCGCCGAGGAGTTGATGGCGGTTGGGATCGCCGTCCGCTACCTGGGGGTCACCAACTCCGACCTTTATCACGACGCCCTCGGGGCATTCGATGATGCAGCAGCGGTGGACCCGGCCGACCATCGGCCAGATCTGCTGGCCGGCGAGCTGTTCCTCGAGAAATACCGACCTACCGATGCCCGGGAGTCTTTTCGGCCGGTTCTGGAGACGAACCCGAGGCATCCCCGGGCCCTCCTCGGTCAAGCCAGAATCCTGGACTTCGAAGGCTCGGGAGGGTCGGTGGAATTGGTGCTGCGGGCCCTGGGCGTTAATCCGAACTATGCGGACGCTCACGCCTTCCTGGCTTCCCTCTTTCTCAAGACGGAGGACTACGACCAGGCCAAACGACGAGCCGAAGAGGGGTTGGAGATCAACCCCATGCATCTCGAGTCTCTCTCGGTGCTGGCAGCAGCCCACTTCCTGGAAGGGGACAGCGCTGCCTTTGAGCGAACCCGGTCGAGAGTCCACGCATTGAACCCGTCCTACCCCGACCTCTACATCAGGATGGCGGAAGCTGCCGTGGCCCAGCGGCAGTACCAGATGGCCGTGGACCTGGCTGCCAGGGCGGTGGAGCTGGACCCCTCCTCCTGGAGGGCCTACGGCGTCCTGGGATTGAACCAACTTCGGACCGGGGCGGTGGAGGAGGGCCGTGAGAACCTGGAGAGAGCCTGGGAGGGGGATCCCTTCAACCCCTGGTACATGAACACCCTGGACCTCCTGGACACCTTCGTCCGGTACGAGACCCGTCGCACCGAACACTTCGAGATCCTCCTCCACGAGAGAGAAGCTCAACTCTTGGGTCCGTATGCCGAGTCCATAGCCGAGAAGGCCTTCGCCGCGCTGGCCGCCCGCTACGGTGCCACCCCTCCGACGCCTATCAGATTGGAAATCTACCCGAGCCATCCGGACTTTTCCGTCCGTACCGTTGGGCTCACGGGCCTGGGAGCCCTGGGGGTGAGCTTCGGTAGCACGCTGGTCATGGACTCGCCGTCGGCCATGGATCCGGGGGAGTTCAACTGGGCGTCGACACTCTGGCACGAGGTGGCCCACGCCTTTCACCTAGCCATGACCGATCACAGGGTACCGAGGTGGTTTACGGAGGGGTTGGCCGTCCACGAGCAGCACAAGGCCCAACCGCGATGGGGCTACGGCGTCTCCCCCGGGTGGCTGCAGGCTTACGGGGCGGGGCGGCTTCACCCCGTGAGCCAGATGAACCTGGGCTTCATCCGACCCGAATACCCGGAGCAGGTCATCTTCAGCTATTATCAGGGCTCCCTGGTGTTCGAGTTCATCGAAGAGCAGTGGGGGCTCGGTGCCATCCTGGCAATGCTGGACGGCTATCGGCGTGGGCAATCTACGGAACAGGTGTTCATGGACGCCCTCGGTCAGTCTCCGGGCGCCTTCGATGAAGCCTTCGATACCTTCGTGCGGGCCCGTTGGGAAGACCAGATGGAGGCCGTGGCTCCTCCTGTAGATGGAGAGGGTGTGCGGGTCCTGCCCGGGGAGGGGGCTGGACTCGGAGGCCTGCAGCTTTGGGTTCAGGAGGAGCCGGGTAGTTTCCTGGCACGCCTGGCTCTGGGTCGGGCCCTGTTCATGGAAGGCCGGCACGAAGAGGCGGAACCGGAGCTTCAGACTGCCCTGGGTCTCTTCCCGGAGTATCCCGGGTCTGACGGTCCACTCACATACCTTGCTCAGATCTACCTTGAGAGCGGTGAGGTGGAACGGGCGGCCAGGACTCTGAACCGGCTTGGGAGCTTGTCGGAGAAGCTCCCTGAGGCCCACGCCCAGGAAGCCGATCTCTGGCTGGAGCTGGGCGAGCAACAGGCGGCCACGAGCGCTCTTGAAAAGGTCGTGGAGATACTCCCCTTCGACCTGGACGCCCACGAAAAACTCGCAACCCAGTACGAGGAAGCAGGCAACCTGTCCGGGGCAGTCAGGGAGCGACGGGCAGTCCTGGCTCTGGACCCGCCGGACAAGGCCGGGGCCTACTACTTTCTGGCCCGAGCTCTGGCCCGAGCGGGAGACCGGAATGAGGCCCGGACCCAGGTTCTCAGGGCTCTGGAGATCGCTCCAACGTTCGAGCCCGCCCTTGATCTGCTTCTGGAACTGAGGCGGGAGGGAGGGGCCGAGCCCGCGGGAGAGACTTTGGAGCTGACTACGGAGGGAAAGGCCCGATGAACCAGGCTGCTCTGACTCTGATCTTGGCCCTTTCCGTCGGTGGTATGGGCCTGGCTAGCGGTGGAAAAAGAGTCCTCTGGTCAGATTCCGACCCGTTGTCGGCGGTGAGTTCCGGGCCGGCGGCGATGCCATTTCCTGCGGCCCAGGAAGAAGGGGGACCGCCCTACAACGGCCAGTTCACCTATGTCCGTTTGCGGTACGGCGACGATCTGAGAAGTGCTCCCAGCTGGGGATCGAGATCCCGGAGAGGGAGGGGGGGAAGGGGGCCGACCTGGGCCCACGATTGGCCCGACGCGGAGATGAACTTCTCCAAGATCGTGGAGGCTACCACCTTCATCGATACCTACACCGGCGGGTATGGAGGTCGGGTACTCACCCTCGACGATCCCGAGCTGTTCCGGTATCCCATCGCTACCATTATCGAGGTGGGCTACTGGAACCCCTCCGACGAGGACATCGCCAACCTGAGGGCTTATCTGTTGAAGGGTGGCTTTCTGATCGTGGACGATACCCGCCAGGAAAGGGGCTTCGAGTTCCAGAACTTCTATGCCCAGATGAAGCGGGCCCTCCCGGAGTATGAAATCCAGCCCGTTCCCGACGACCACGAGATCTTCAACTCGTTCTTCAGCATTCCTGAGCCTCGGGATCTAGCTGCGCCGTACGGATGGAATATTCCTGAATACCTGGGAATCTTCGAGGACAACGACCCGGAGGCAGGGCGCCTCATGGTCATGGTGAACTGGAACCAGGACCTGCAGGAGTATTGGGAGTTTTCGGATCGGGGATACTACCCCATCGACCTTTCCAACGAGGCCTACCAGTTCGGGGTCAACTTTCTGATCTACGCCTTGACACACTAACGCGGCTCAGGGGAGGCCATAACCGTTCCCCGGCGTCAAACCGAAAAGGAAAACCATCATGCAGGATCTGGAGAACCCAACCCACCTGGAGCAAGAGGACGATGTGGCCCTTGTGGATCGAATGAGGGAGGGGCGGGAGACCATCATACGGGAGATCCGGAAGCTCATCGTGGGCCAGAACGAAGTGGTGGACCAGGTCCTTCTGACCCTCTTCGTCGGGGGAAACAGCCTGCTTCTGGGCGTGCCCGGACTGGCCAAGACCCTCCTGATCCATACCGTGGCCGAGGTTCTGGATCTGGGCTTCTCCCGAATCCAGTTCACGCCGGACCTCATGCCTTCGGATATCACTGGGACGGACATCATTCAGGAGGATCCGGATACGGGGAGGAGGATTCTGAAGTTCGAGCCGGGCCCCATCTTCGCCAACATCATATTGGCCGATGAGATCAACCGGACTCCGCCCAAGACCCAGGCGGCTCTCCTGGAGGCCATGGAGGAGCACCGGGTCACCGTGCAGGGAACCACCTACAAGCTGGATGAGCCTTTCTACGTCTTTGCGACCCAGAATCCCATCGAGTTGGAAGGAACCTATCCTTTGCCGGAGGCACAGCTGGACCGATTCATGTTCAAGATTGTCCTGGATCACCTTTCCGAGGACGAGGAACTGCAGGTGGTTCGACAGACGACGGGGATCCAGGAGCCGGAGTTCAGCCATGCGGTGACAGGGCAGGACCTGGTGTCCTTCCAGCGATTGGTGCGCCGGATGGCGGCTCCAGAGCCGGTCCTTCAGTACGCTGTCTCGCTGACCCGAACCAGCCGGCCGAGCCCCAACGGCGACTCCCCGGACTTTGTGAGGAAGTGGGTGGCCTATGGCGCCAGTGTTCGAGCGGCTCAATACCTGATCCTCGGGGCGAAGGCAAGGGCTCTTACTTCCGGCCGCTATACGCCGGGTTTCGAAGACATCCGGGCCCTGGCTCACCCGGTCCTCCGTCACCGCATTCTGACCAACTTCCATGCGGAGAGCGAGGGGATCACCACGGGCGAGCTGGTGGATCGGCTCCTTGAAGCCACACCAATTCCCAGGTCGGGGATGTAAATGACGTCTACCGAGACCTCCCGCTCAGCAACGGGAACCCACCTCCTTCTTCCAGAGGTCCTGGCCAGGATCGACAATCTGGAACTCCTGGCCAAGACGGTGGTGGAGGGGTTCCTGAGTGGCCTTCACAGGTCCATCTACCTGGGCCTTTCCCTGGACTTCGCGGAACACCGCCCCTACATGCCGGGAGATGACATTCGACGCATCGACTGGCGTCTTTTCGGAAGGACGGACCGACACTACATCAAGCTTTTCGAGGCCGAGACCAACGCGAATTTCGTGGTCCTCCTGGACGTCTCCAGGTCCATGGCGTACGGGACCCATTCTGTGACGAAGCTGGACTATGCCCGATACCTGGCGGCTTGTCTCACCTATTTCTCACGACACCAACGTGACCGTGTGGGGCTCATTACCTTCGACGAGGACGTGGTGGACTACATCCCCCCGTCCGCCAGGAACCTGGATCTCTGCCTCCACACCCTCCACCGGGCCCAAGCATCCCGGGCCGGGGAGCTGCGAAAGCCTCTGCTGAAGGCCATGGAAAGCCTGCGCAGGAGGGGAATCGTGGTTCTCATCAGTGACTTCTACCGTGACACGGAAGAGGTTCGGGAATCGGTCCGTTTGCTCCAGAGCCCCGGTCACGATGTAATGGTCTTTCATGTTATGGATCCGGCAGAGCTGGAGTTTCCTTTCCAGGGTGCTTCGAACTTTCGGGATATGGAGTCCGGAGAAGAAGTTCCCCTCGTTCCCGACAAGGTGAGGGAAGGGTATCTGGGGCTACTCCGCGATCACCGGGACGTGCTGGCGGACAGGTTCACGGCCACCCAGGTGGATTATTCCGTCCTGGACACATCGAAACCCCTCGACCAGGCCCTTTTCCGGTTCCTCTTGCACCGTGAGAAGCGGAGTCGGGTGCGCTGATGCCCCTCAGATTCCTCGTTCCGGCCTTCCTCCTGGGGATTGCGGCTGTGGCGATCCCGATTCTGGTGCATCTGACCCGGCGCCAGAGGGCGAAGGTCGTGGAGTTTCCTTCCCTCATGTTCCTGGAACGGGTCCCGTTCCGGGCGGAGAGCAAACGGCGGATCCACCACTGGCTCCTGCTCCTCTTCCGGGCGCTGGCAGTGGCCTTGGTGGTGGCGGCCTTCGCCAGGCCTCTCCTGACAAACTCGGGGGGGGATGCCTTGGCCGGCACCGGCCCTCGGGAGCTGGTGATCCTCCTGGATCGGTCCTACAGCATGGGAATCGGGAACCGGTGGGAGGATGCGCTGGATGCTATTCGAGGAGCCGTCCAGGACCTGGGGCCTCTGGACCGCGCCAGCCTTGCTGTCTTCGGGCGGAACGCCGGGGCCCTGGTCCGCTCCACCTCGGACGCCTCCCGTCTCCTCGCGACCCTGGATACTCTCGAGCCAGGCAACGAATCCACCTCCTACGGTCCGGGTCTGAAGTTGGCCCAGACGATCCTCGAAGAGAGCGAACTCCCTGCCCGGGAGCTGGTTCTGGTTGGAGATTTCCAGAGGACGGGTTGGACGGGGGAGGAAGGGGTCCACCTCCCGTCCGGGACCGTGGTGACTCCCATCGTTGTAGGCGAAGAAGTCCCCCCCAACCAGGCCATCGCTCGGGTCACCCTTCCCAGGCAACGACTGGATGGAAGGGATAGGGTTACCCCTGCCGCTCGCCTCACCCGGACCGGGGGAGAGGCCGAAGACACTGTGGAGGTGATCCTGGAGCTTGAAGGAAGAGAGGTGCAACGCCAGGCCGTCGTGCTTCCGGCGAATGGGGCCACCGGTGTGATCTTCGAGCCCTTCAACCTTTCCCAGGACTTCACCCGGGGAACCGTTCGGTTCGCCGAAGCCGACGAATTGGCTCCGGACGACGAGCACCATTTCGTCATGAGCCCAGGGAGGACCATCTCCGTATTGATCCTGGACGACGGGGCTCGAGGTGCGGCATCCAGCCTCTTCATGACCGAGGCCCTGGCAATCTCGGAAGAGAGCCTGTTCGGGGTAACGGTGCAGGCTCGGGGGACGGTGACGGCGGCAGAACTTCGGGAAGTATCGGTGGTGGTCGTGAACGACAGGTCCATCCCCGCCGGGAACACGGCCGAGGCCCTGCGCGGTTTTGTGGAAGAGGGGGGAGGACTCCTGGTTGTCACAGGGGAACGGATTCGTTGGCCCGGTGAGCTGGCCGACCTGCTTCCTGGTGGAATCACCCCGCCCGTGGAAAGCTCGGACAACCGGGCGGGACGTCTGGGTTTCCTGGACTATGACCATCCCGTATTCGAGATCTTCCGAGGGCCGAGATCAGGGGATTTCACCGGGGCCCGGTTCTTCCGCCACCGGACCGTGCAGATGGCTGATGGAAGGGTGCTGGCCCGATATGATGACGGGTCGGTTGCTTTGGCCGAAAAGATTGTGGGGGATGGAACAGTCCTGGTCTGGACCTCGACTCTGGACGCTTTTTGGAACGACCTGGCTCAGCAGCCGGTCTTTCTGCCCTTCATGCACCAGCTCATAAAGTACGCGTCGGGAAGGTCGGAGACCGTGGCCTCGTTCACGGCCGGGCAGGTCCTGGATGTGTCCGACGCTGCAGCCATGGCTGCGGCGGGTCTCGGAGAGATCGCGGAGGACCTGGCCGGATCCGAGGACCGGGTGGCTTTCACACCCTCCGGTGAATCTTTCGAGATTCCTGCGGGAGAGGGGCCTCGGTTCCTCCGCCTGGAAGAACGGGGGGTCTACGACATTCGGACCCCCGGTGACTCGGATATGAGGTCTGTGGCGGTGGCCGTGAACGTGGACCTTGCCGAGGCCGATCTCCACCAGCTGGACGTGGAGATGGTCACAGCGTCTTTGGTCGCCCGGACGGATAGCGCTTCACCCCCGATGGAGGGGATCCAGGCGGCCCGGCTGCGGATGGAAGACCAGGAACGTCGGCAGTCCCTGTGGCGGTTCCTGTTGTTGATGGCGTTACTTCTGTTGGCCCTCGAAACCGTGATATCCAATCGGATTTCCGGTACGGCGGGGGGGAGAGGGTACTATGCCGGCTCGTAGATCGTTTCGCGTCCTTCCCATCATCCGCAGCGTCCGGACACGTTGGCGTCTTCGCATGGTGCTGCGGGGGTTGAGCATTGTTCTCGGTGCCGGGTTCCTGGCCTTCCTCCTCTCAGCGTACGGCCTGGAGGCCACACGCTTCTCGCCCTCAGCCGTAACGACATTCCGGATCCTGGCTTGGGTGCTGGTGGCTCTCCTCTTCTACCTCTTCCTGATTCGGCCTCTCCTACGGAGGGTCTCCGACGATCAGGTCGCTCTCTATCTGGAAGAGCGGGAGCCCTCACTGGAGGCGGCGATTCTGGGGGCGATTCAGGTGGAGACCGGTGTTGTGAATCAAGCATCGCCGGCCCTCCTGGAACGCTTGGTGGAGCGGGCAGTGGACAAGGCTCGGGAGGTAGACTATGGCCGACGAATCGATCGGAGAGGCCTCTACCAGGGTTCAGCGGTTCTCTCTCTGCTCACTCTCGCCCTCCTTCTCTTCGCGTTCTTCGGACCTACTGGGATCCGGTATGGGATGACGGCCCTGGTTCTTCCCACCACCGAAGCAGCCGAGGTCAGCCCCTACAGCATCGCCGTGTCTCCGGGGGACATTACGGTGGCACGTGGCTCCGACCAGGTCGTCACCGCCGAGCTTGTGGGATTCGAGTCGGACGATGTTTCCGCCTTCACCCGAGGAAACGGGGGAGACCCCTTCAATCGGATTTCCATGTTGCCTGCGGACAGCGGGAAGTTCGAGGTCTTCCTCCTGAACATGGCGGAGGAGACCGAATATTTCGTGGAAGCCAACGGTGTGCGTTCCCCCACCTACGTCATCGAGGTGGAAGACCTCCCCTACGTGGAGGCGATGTCCCATACCTATCATTTCCCCTCCTACACGGGTCTCAGCCCTCGGGAAGTCGAGGAGGGAGGGGATATCGCCGCCATCGTCGGAACCAGGGTGGAAATGTCCATCCGGCCCACCATGCAGACCCCGGGAGGCCAGTTGGTGACGGCCGACTCCGTTTTTGGAGAGCTCTCCCTGGAGCCCGACGGGACCCTGGTAGGCGAGCTGGTGGTTTCCAAAGACGGCACCTACCGGATCGAGCTGGCCCGGGTGGACGGGCGAATGGTGGCCGCGTCTCCGGAGTTCACCATCGACGTCCTTGACGACTTGGCGCCCTCTGTCGTGATCTCAGACCCCGGTAGGGATTCCCAGGCGAGCGCAATCGAAGAAGTGTTCATCGAAGCGAAGGCAGACGACGACTACGGAGTCCGAGAGCTACGGCTGGTCTACTCGGTGAACGGTGAGCCGGAAGACACCGTCTTCCTTTTCCAAGGAGGCGGGTCCCCCCTGTCCGAAGTGTCGGTTGGGCACACCCTCTTCCTGGAGGAATGGGAGCTGGAAGACGGAGACGTCATCTCATACTACGCATCGGCACTCGACAATCGGAACGGACGGCCCGAAGAGGCCCTGAGCGACATCTACTTCATCACGGTACGACCCTTCAGAAGGGATTTCCGCCAGGCCGAACAGGGCCAGCAGGGAGGGCAACAGCAGGGACAAGGAGGAGGCCAGCAACAAGGGGCAGGCCAAGGCTTCCAAGGCAGTCTCTCGGAGCTACAGCGGGAGGTAGTGGCGGCTACCTTCAATCTGGTACGGGATGAGGCACGCTACACATCGGAGGAGCTGAGCGAAAATGTGGTGAGTGTGGCCCTGGCCCAGGGCAGAGTAAGAGACGAGGTGGCCTCCCTGTTGGTGCAGATGAACACCCGGGGTATCTCCGAGTCCGATCCGCACTTCCAGGAGATCGCCAACTTGCTTCCCTTGGCCATTCAGGACATGGAACTGGCGGAAGGCCTCTTGCGGGAAGAGAGCACAAAAGACGCTCTGCCTCCTGAGCAGCGGGCCCTGCGGATTCTCCAGAAGGCTGAAGAGACCTACGAACGGTTCGTCGGGCAGCAACAGGGCGGTG
>JASFVN010000312.1:0-5283 GCA_050049805.1 Gemmatimonadota bacterium | reverse complement strand
CCAGGAGCCCGTTCACGTTCTCCCCTTCGTTGTAAAAGGGAATGACGATGGAGAGCATCGGGTCGTCCCCGGTTTCGGTGCCGTACGTCGGAGGCGTGTTCATGTCATCAAGATACTAGGAATGAACCGGTGCTTCATCCGGGGCTTCTTTCCGGACTGGGAAGAGGGCGGCGAGGGTCCCGGCCAATATGGAGATCCCCAGGACGAACAGGTGAAGGTTGACGGCCCCTTTGAGAGCTGGTTCCAACTCGATGCCCAGGGATACGAGGCCGGCCAGTATGCCGCCTTCGTACGTACCGGCTCCGGCGATGCCGTGAAGGGGAAGGACGCTCGACAGCTCTCCCGTCGTGGTCCCCACCAGGGCCGCCGGGAACGGCATCGGGGCAAAGGCCTGAAGAATCCATGCCAGGACCATCAGTTTCACCGACCAGTTCACGGCGGTCCAGAGCCATGTAGTCCAGAAGAGTGCGGGGGAAGCCGGAAAGCCGGCGAGCATCTGCTTCCCAATCCCAGCGATTTTTCCTTCGTGCCCGGCCAGCTTCCTGCCCAAGGGTTCCTGGAGACGGAAGAGACCGTAAGGCACGGGGGCCAGAAGGAGGAGGCCGACCCAGGCGATTCCGGTCCGATCCAGAAGCAGGACCAGGCCACCGAGCAGCAGCACGAAATGAAGGTCCAAGGCCCGGAGGTAGAGCAGTGCCGGGATGGACCGGGAGTAGGCCACGGAAAAACGGTTCGCCATGAGGACCGGGAACGAAGCTTCGCCTGTCCGCATGGGCAGGAGGTTGTTCAGGAGATTGTGAACCAGGACCAACCGGAAGGCGCCGAGAAAACGCCCGGAGGTAGCCGGTCGGAAATAGCCGTGAATCCGAATGGTGCGAACGGCGTAGCTGGCCACCACCAGGGTAGAACCGACGAAAAGGACCCAGGGCCGAACGCTGGTCCAGGGAGCGAGGAGGGAGCCCCACCCCACGGTGAAGTGGACCACCAGGACCAGGGCGAGGCAGAGGAGAACCCCCACGCTCCACCCCACTCCGGATCGGCTACCAACCTTGGGGATCATCGGGAAACGGTTCGTGGGGTCAGTCCTGGGGAGGCATCCCGTAATCGGCCCACTCTTCCTTGGAGGGGCCGTATACACCCGGAACCTGGAGTCCAGCCTGCCTCATGAGAACGGTCATCTGACCCCTGTGGTGGGTCTGGTGGCCAACCAAAGCTCCCAGGGTCTGCCCTCTCATCCACATTTCGCCGTACATGTCGTCTTCGATCTCGAGATCGGGGTCCTGCCAGTTCGACTCGACCTCCCGGGCCAAGGACTCGGCGGCCTTCCTGAATTGGTCCCCGATCTCCTGGGCGGAAGACGGAACAGGATCCGCTTCCCCGGGTCCCTGGATCTGGAGGCCGGTGCGGCCCCCCATTTCCGGGAGGGTTTGGACGATATGCCAGGCGATGCGCCCCAGGGTCCGGCCTTCCTCGGTGACTCTTTGGCCCAGGGTTTCATCGGTGAGCTGGCGGAAGACCTTCAGGGTCGCCTCGGTTTCATAGACCCAGCTACCGAGGAAGTCCTCGACCTTGCGATACATGACCAGACTCCAGTGTGATGGGGATCACGCGCGTCGCCCCTCGGGGCTGCGGGCGGCAGCTCAACAGGAATCTGAGCCTGGAGCGGGAACCACGCCAGGCGGCCCTAGGCTAGAAGACCCCAGATCCTGTATGTGACGGCGCTGACGGTAGCCGTAAGCACGGTACCCCAGGCCAGATCGACCATGGCCATGGTCCTCGGGAACCCCCGGAGCGTGGCCAGGGCCGTCAGGTCGAATGCCGCATACGATACCAGTCCCAACAGGGCACCCAGGGCGAAGGCGTGCAGGAGACTCTCTCTCTGAATGGCGGGCAGGACCGCCAGGACCACGATTCCCGCCACGAAAATGAGGTAGAATAGAACAGCCGCCGCCCAATTCACGTCTTCCCTCATGAGAGGTCCCAGCTGGGCTTGATAGAAAGGCCGGGCCAGCACCCCGAGCCAGAGCAGATCAATGACCAGGAATACCGGTAAGGCGATAGCGAAGAGCTTAACGAATGTGCCCACTTGGCTTCTCCTTTGGACCCTCGCGTGAGGGCGGCATCGAGTGGACCGGGTGAAGCGTCAGTCCCCCGCCGTCTTGGGAGCTCCGATCAACTCCATGACCAGGGCGGCGGTCTCCTCCACGGCCCGGTCCGTCACGTCGAGAACTTCACAACCGAGCTCGTCGTAGAGCCGTTGGGCAAAAAGGAGCTCGTCCTGGATTCGGGTGACGTCCGAGTAGTCGGATCGACCCCGTACGCCCATGGCTCGTACCCGTAGCCGCCGGATTCCAGCCAACTTGGCGGGAGAGATGGTCAGGCCGACGATCTTGTTCGGCACCACCCGATGAAGCTCCGGGGGAGTCGGAACCTCGGGAACCAGTGGGAGGTTGGCGACCTTGATGGCCCGGTTGGCCAGGTACATGCTCACAGGGGTTTTGCTGGACCGGCTTACGCCCAGTAGCACGACGTCTGCGTTTCGGTATCCCTTGGGGTTCTTTCCGTCGTCATGGTTTACCGCAAATTCTACCGCTTCGACCCGCTTGAAATACCTCTCGTCCAGCTTGTGGATCAGACCCGGTTCCAGTAGGGCGGCTTCCCCGGAGATCTGCTCCATTCCTTCCAGGGCCGGACCCATGATGTCCACCAGGGGAATGCCGTGTTTCTCTGCCCGGGTCCGCAAGATCTCCCGGACTTCGGGGATGATGACGGTGTAGATGATCATCGTGGGCTGGTCCCTGGCCGCTCGCATGACCTCCATGGCGGCGTCGGGGGTCTCCACTCGAGAGAACCTGCGAAGGCCCACATTGCCTGCCGGGAACTGACTGAGGACCGCTTTGGCAACCAGTTGGGCTGTTTCGCCCATGGAATCCGATACGACGAAGACGACTGGGTTTCGCTTCACTTCCCCTCTCCATGGTGGAAGCTGGATCGGCCGGAAGGAGTAGGATACGGAATCCGCCGAAGGTTTTCGAGTGGTCGCAGCATTCCGGTCCCATCCACAGGAGGCTCTTGCCACTCCGACCTCCCGGCTTATTCTATCCTCCATGGCCAAGCCCGCCCCCGTCCCCGCTGGCCCCTCAGCTTCGGCCCTCCGCTTCAAGGAAATCCTGGAGGATCACCGGATCACCCACCTTGTAACGGTGCCCGACAACACCTCTGCTCCCATCCTCGCCGCCTTTGAAGCGGAAGGAGCCCGACGGGGGGAGACGCCCAGGGAAGGCCCCAGGGTCCGAGTCCTCTACGCCACCCGGGAGGGCGAAGGGATCGGGATGGCTTCGGGGCTTTGGCTCGGCGGGGCATCCCCGGCCGTTCTGATCCAGAATACAGGGCTCCTGGAGGCCGGCGATGCGCTACGGGGGACTGCTTCCCGTATGGGGGTACCTCTGCTGCTTCTGGTCACCTGCAGGGGTTATGAAAAGGCTCGGGGCCTGGGCTTGGAGCCGGCTGGCCTGGCGGTGGACCGGGAGGTCCTGGTGCGGAACGATCTCGATTCGGTGGCCCACATGACCGAATCGACACTGAAGGCGTGGGCAATCCCCTATCTCCGAGTCTCGGATCCAGACGATCTTTCCCCCGTGGGCGAGGCGCTTTCCAGTGCTCGGAAGGATGAAAGACCGGTGGCCGTTCTTCTCGACACCTCGTTCCACTAGGGCTCTGGGTTCATGCTCACCAAGGATGAGTTGCTTCAGCCTCTCGCAGCCCTCCGAACGGACGAGGTCGTCGTCACCAGCATGAGCGTCACACGCCCCTGGGGCCGGATCTCCGACCACGAGCTGGACTTCGCCTCCGCCGACAGCGCCATGGGGCACACCGCCGACCTGGCTCTCGGGATTGCCCTGGCTCGACCCGACCGTAGAGTGATCTGCCTGAACGGTGACGGTAGCATGCTCATGAGCCTCGGCACCCTGGTAACCATTGCCGATGCAGGGCCGAAGAACCTGGTCCTGTTCGTGCTCGAGAACGGCACGTATGAGATCACGGGAAACCAGCCGATTCCAGGGGCCGGGCAGGTGGATTTTCCCGGGCTGGCCCGGGCCGCGGGATTCCCCCGGGTCTACTCGTTCAACCGGGATCTCGGCTACGAGGCGACCCTTCCGGAGATCCTCTCAGTGGACGGTCCCGTCTTTGTCGGGGTGGGTATGGAGCCAGGTAGGGAAGGCCCCATCAGCCGGAGCGGCCGGGAAGAATCCCGCTACCTCCGGACCTCCCTGGCTCATTGCGCCCGTCGGTTCCGAGCGGCCATCACCGGTTCCTGAACGCCCTTCCGTCGGTGGCGTGGGGGGGTGGCTGAAACTGGAGCTGTCGGGGCGCCGGAATCATCCAGGCCGGCGGATCCACCACCTCCCCTTTTCCTACTCCTCCCGGGGCCCCATCATGGACCTCAGTTCGAATCCAAAGGAGGAGTCATGAGGTCCACGTGTAGAACTCTCGGTGTCGCCCTGGTGATGGGTGTTGTCCTATCCGCAGGCCTGCCATCGGCGTCACCGGCTCAGGACTTTCGACCCCAGAAGCCCGTGCTTCACGGAAAACACTGGGTAGCCATTACTGGGAAGCCCATGGCCGCCACGGCCGGGGCCAGCCTCTTTATTCAGGGCGGGAACGCCGTCGACGCAGCCTGCGCCATGCTGGCGGCTACGGCCACGATGTGGGATGTCCTGAGCTGGGGTGGTGAAACCCAGGCTCTCATCTACAACCCCCATACGGGGGAGGTCATCGGAGTCAATGCCCTGGGAGTGGCACCCACGGGGGCCACCGCGGAGCTCTACAAGGAACAGGGGTTCCGGTATCCCCCGGCGGACGGACCCCTTGCCGCCGTGACCCCCGGCACTCCCGGAGGCCTGATGGTGATGCTGGCGGAATATGGCTCAATGAGCCTTGCGGAGGTCCTGGCTCCGGCCATGGAGATGGCGGCTGGATATCCCATGGAGGCCGACGCCGTCAGGCGCATTCGGTCGGACCGGGAGCTGATCGGGCAGTGGAAGTACTCTCGGGAAGTGTACCTGACCCACCCGGAGGACGAGGAGAACCCGGGTCCGAGGGTTGGAGAGATCTTCGTACAAGAGGACCTCCTGAATACCCTGAAAAAACTCGTTGAGGCCGAGGCGAACGCCCTGGCGGAGGGAAGGAGCCGGAGCGAGGCCATCTACGCCGCCTATGACCGGTTCTACCGGGGCGATATCGCTGAGGAGTTGGTCCGGGGCACCCAGGAGGAGGGTGGGT
>JASFVN010000066.1:0-17254 GCA_050049805.1 Gemmatimonadota bacterium | reverse complement strand
CCCAACCGCTTTTTCAGGGAGGCCGACTCCGGGCAAACCTGGACGCAGCAGAGGCCAGATACGCCCAGCAACTCGCGGCCCACGGGCAGATCGTCCTCAATGCCGTCGGCGAGGTAGAGACTGCCCTCCTTCGGCATCGGGAAGAGCTGGAACGATACCGAACCCTCTCCGAGCAGCTGGCCGAGGCCCAGGCCTCAGTAGCTCTGCAGGAGGAGCGGTACAGGTCCGGAATCGGTTCCTATACGGAATACCTGGACGCGCTTCGGGTCCTCCTGACCACGCAGTCCAGTCTGAGCACGTCCACCCGCGACGTCGCCTTGGCCCGCCTGACGGTCCACAGGGCCTTGGGCGGAGCCTGGGCGGAGCTCCCAGGCGAGGCCGTGACTTCCACTTCGAACGAAAGCTGATCGATGAACTCAAAGGCCAAGAAGCGCAGAAATGCTCTTATCGCGACAGGTCTGGTCGCCGGGTCAATCATTGGGGCAATACTCATGTTGGGGTCCCGCAAGGCCCCACCCCGAGCGGCCCCGACGATCCGAGCGCCTTCGGTCGTGACCGCCGGCATCCAGGGGCTGGAAGGCCCACTGAAGGTTCGGGGGAGCGGGACCGTCCGGCCGAAAGCCGAGATCGACCTGGCACCTCAGGTGGGAGGCCGGGTCTCCTACGTGAGCCCCTCCTTGGTCAGCGGCGGACGCGTCGCCAAAGGTGAGCTGCTGGTCCGCCTGGAAGACTCCGACTACGCCAATGCGGTACTGCAAGCTCGGGCTCAGGTAGCCCAGGACTCGGTGAGCATCCTCCAAGCCTTGGAAGAAGCCCGGATCGCTGAGGCGGAGTATCGGCAATTCCTTCAGCGACAGCGGCGGATGGCCCCACCCGCAAGTGCCTTGGGGGCAGAGCCGGAAGAACTGCTCCCGGCGAGCCCCCTGACGCTGAGGGAGCCACAGGTCCAGGCCGCGGAGGCATCTCTAGCCCGGTCTGAGGCCCAGTTGGCCGACGCCGAGTTGGCCCTTTCCCGGATCGACCTTCGATCCCCCTTCGACGGTGTGGTTCGCAGTGAGTCCGTGGACGTCGGCGCCTATGCGAACCCTGGCCAATCCTTGGCCCGCCTGCTCTCCACGGAAGAGGTGGAAGTCAAGATCCCCCTTTCCGATGACGATGCGTCCCTGCTTCCGGGAATCTGGGAATCCGGGACCTCCGCAGGACCGGGGCTGCCAGCGGTGGTACTGGTGGACTTTGGTCAGAGCCGGTACCGGTGGAACGGATATGTGCACCGGGTCGAAGCGGCCCTGGACGAAGAGACCAGGACCATCGATGTAGTGGTCCGCGTTTCCAATCCCTTCCAGGGAGGGGAAGCTCTGGACGAACGGTCAAATGAGGGCAACGAGACACCACCGCTCCTCATCGGCCAGTTCGTGGACGTCGAGATGGACGGTCGGGTGGGCGATTACTTGGTCGTGCCCCGGACCGCTGTTCGACCGGGGAACGAAGTCTGGGTCGTCGACGACGGGACGATCCGTATCGTCCCGGTACAGGTGCTTCAACTGAGCGAAGGCCAGGCGTTCGTCGCCGGGGCCCTGGAGGCGGGCCAGCGTGTAGTCGTAGAGGGCATTGACCTCGCCACCGAGGGAATGACCGTCCAGGACATGGGGGAGGTGGGCTGGTGAGCAGGCAGGCCCGGGGGCCCGTTGCGTACATGGCGAGGAACGGCGTCGCGGCCAATCTCCTCCTCTTCTTCCTACTCTTCGCCGGAATCTTCTCCCTGGGCAGCCTGGTTCAGGAGGTCTTCCCGGAGTTCAGCCTGGACACGGTCCAGGTCTCCGTGGTCTACCCCGGTGCCACTCCGGAAGAGGTGGAGGAATCCATCGTTCGGAAGATCGAAGAGCAGATCGAGGCTGTGGAGGGAATCAAGGAGATCACTGCCACGGCGTCAGAGGGTCTCGGCGTGGTCTCCGTCGAGCTGAAGCTCGGAACCGACGTGAGCCGCGCACTGGACGATATCAAGGCGGAAGTGGATAGGATCCCCACCTTCCCGATTCGGGCCGAGAGGCCCGAAGTGCGGGAACTCACCAACCGGTCCAGTGTGGTTCGCTTGGCCATCTTCGGTGACGCGTCGGAGCGCACCGTGAAAGAGCTGGCCTACCGTACGGAGGATGCCCTTTCGGCCCTTCCCGAGGTGTCCTTCGTGCAGACCTCGGGAGTTCGGCCCTACGAGATATCCATCGACGTCCCCTCCGCCACCCTCCGGTCCTTGGGCCTCACCTTGAGCGATGTCGCCGACGCCGTTCGGAGAGGGAGCCTGGATCTATCGGCCGGAAGTATCGAAACCCGAGACAGGGAAGTACGGGTCCGGACCGTGGGGCAGAACTATACCCAACAGGACTTCGAGGAAATCGTTGTCCTCAGCCGAGCCGGGGGCACCAAGATCACACTGGGCGACATCGCCACCGTGAATGACGGCTTTCAGGACGCCGATCTGATCACCCGATACAACGGAAAGAGGGCGGCGCTGGTGGAGGTATACCGAACCTCCGACGAGCGGGCCCTGGAAATCGTGGAGGCGGTTCAGAAGCGGTTGGAGGCAGACATCGTCCCCTCCCTGCCGGCCGGAATAGAGCTGGAGATCTGGGACAACAGCGCCGATGTTCTGCAGGCCCGCCTCAACCTTCTCCTCCGCAACGCCCTCCTCGGCTTGGGACTCGTGCTTCTCTCACTGACCCTTTTCCTGAACCTGCGCTTGGCCTGGTGGACGGCGGTGGGAATCGGGGTTTCCTTCGTGGGCACCTTGGCCATCATGCTGTTGCTGGACGTGAGCATCAACGTCCTCTCCCTCTTCGGGTTCATCCTGGCCGTGGGGATCGTGGTGGATGACGCCATCGTAGTGGGCGAGAACATCTTCGCGGAGCGGGAGCGGGGCACCGGGCCGCTCAAGGCAGCCATCCGAGGAGCCACCAGGATTCAGAGGCCGGTGATCTTTGCGGTTCTGACCACCATCACAGCCTTCATGCCCCTGCTCTTCGTGCCCGGAACGCTGGGAAAGATACTTGGGTCGATTCCCGTCGTGGTGATCTCGGTCCTATTCCTCTCACTCTTCGAGTCCCTGTTCATCCTGCCGAACCATCTCTCGCACCTGCCTTCCCCAGGTGATCCGGTCAAGAATCCCGTGGCCCGGTTTTTCGACCGGGTGCAGCAGAGAGTGGACCGGCGGTTCCAGCGATTCGTAAACGGTCCTTTGGACCGGGCCATACGGTTCTCCATCGCCTCTCCCTCCGTTATCGTGGCCGGAGCAGTCGGCCTGTTGATCCTCACGGTAGCGACCATCCCTTCCGGCATCCTCAGGATTCAATTCTTTCCGGAGGTGGAAGGCGACCTGATCTCCGCCAATCTGGAGATGCCCGAGGGCACACCAGCCGAGCGGACAATGCTGGTAGCCGAAAAGATACGCCTGGCCGGAGAGCGAGTGGCCGCGTCCTTCGAAGGAGAGCGGGATCCCGACGCCCCAGATCTCGTCCAGGGCATCTACCAGGTCATCGGATCCCGCCCGGCTGGCGGGGGACCCCGCGGCGGTGGTGGAGCCGGGGCCCTCTCCGGCAACATCGCTGGAATCCAAATTCAGCTTCTGGACGCCGAGATCCGCGACGTCTCTTCCGCCGAATTCGAACGCAGATGGCGAGAAGAACTGGGGCCCATTCCCGAGGCCAAAGCCCTGACCTTCGCCTCCAGTATCTTCGGGGCTGGAGCCCCCGTGGCGGTCGAGCTCTCCCATCCGGACCCCGTTCAACTAGACCGGTTCGGTGAGAGGGTGGCGGCTGAGCTCCGCCAGTTCGAAGGGGTGTTCGAGATCGAGACCGATCGGGACGCAGGCCTCACCGAGATACAGTTGGGACTCAAGCCCCAGGCTCGGATCCTGGGGCTGACCCTGGATGATCTGGCTCGGCAGGCCCGGAGCGCCTTTTTCGGAGAGGAAGCCCTCCGTGTACAGCGGGGCCGTGAGGACGTTCGGGTCTACGTGCGCCTCCCCGAAACCGAACGAGACGCCATTGCCGACCTCGAGGAGTTTAGAGTGCGGCCTCCCCGGGGCGGCGAGGTTCCTCTGAGCTCGGTTGCCGACGTGTCTTTCGGCAAATCACCAACCACCATCCGTCGGAAGAACGGACAGCGAATCCTGTCGGTCACGGCCCGGGTCGATCCCCAGGTCGTTTCCGGACAGGAAGTGAACCAGGCTCTCCGAGCCAACGTCCTACCGGCCTTGGCGGCGGAGGATTTCAGACTGGGCTTTCAGTTCGGAGGAGAACAGGAGCAGCAGGCCGAGTCCTTCGGGGCCATTGGCAAGTTCTTTCTCCTTGCCATCCTGGTTCAGTATGCGCTCCTGGCCATACCATTCCGCTCTTACACCCAACCCCTCATCATCATGTCGGCCGTCCCCTTCGGAATTGTCGGAGCGCTGTGGGGCCACCTGATTCTCGGAATCCCGGTGGGGCTCCTTTCCCTCTTCGGAATTGTCGGGTTGAGCGGGGTAGTGGTCAACGATTCCCTGGTGATGATCGACTTCATCAACGAGCGCCTGAAGGCCGGTCTCCACCGTCGCGAGGCCATCCTCGAAGGAGCCAAAGCCAGGTTTCGGCCTATCATGTTGACCTCCATGACGACCTTTCTGGGTGTGGCGCCGCTGGTCTTCGAGAAGAGCGTGCAGGCTCAGTTCCTCATACCTATGGCGGCGGCTCTGGGGTTCGGAATCCTCTTCGCTACCGGTATCCTTGTTATGCTGGTCCCAGCTTTCACGGCCATTCAGGGCAACATCCTGGCCTGGATCGGCAAGCCTCGGGAGATGGATTCGGGACGGAAGGCCGATCAGGAGCCGGCCATGGTTCCTGCCGGCGATTAGAAAGACGGGAAATCGTTCTGGATCGGTAACGCTCCGATCCTCACTGACTGCTGAGGTGCCATGCCCATCCATACCGTTCGTGATCTTCTGGATCGTAGGCGCACCAAGATCGTAGCCACCCTGGGTCCCGCCTCATCCAGTTCCGAGGTTCTCGGTGGCCTCGTCCAGGCGGGAGTAAACGTCTTCCGGCTGAACCTGTCACACGGCGATTCAAGCTCCCACGAGATGCTCTGCCGAACCGTCAGGGAACTGTCCAAGGAGGCGGGAAGGCCCATAGGCATCCTCGCCGACCTTCCGGGACCGAAGCTCCGGGTGGGCTGCTTCAAGGACGGTTTCACCCAGCTCGACACCGGATCGGGGGTCGTCGTTACGACCCGGGACGTCCTGGGTGAGCCCGGTCTCATCCCCTCCCAATACCCTGGGCTGCCCCAGGACCTTTCCGCAGGGAACACCATCCTTCTTGATGACGGACGGATCGAATTGGAGGTCGTTGGAGTCTCAGGCACCGAGATCGCCTGCAAGGTCGTGGTAGGTGGTCCCATTTCGGACAAGAAGGGGATGAACCTCCCGGGAGCCAGCGTGTCCGCGGCGGCCCTTACCCAACGGGATGAAGAGCTGGCCAGGTTCGCCCTGGAATTGGGTGTCGACTTCCTGGCACTTTCCTTCGTCCGGAGGGCTTCGGACCTCCAGGCCCTCAGGAGAATCTTGAAGGAAGCCTCCAGCGACACTCTGGTGATCGCCAAGATCGAGCGGGCCGAGGCTCTGGACCGAATTGAAGAAATCCTCTCGGAGGCCGACGGAATCATGGTGGCCCGGGGAGATCTCGGCGTCGAGCTCCCTCCGGAGAAGGTTCCCCTGGTCCAGGGACAGCTGGTCGAGTTGGCCCAGGAATGGGAGAAGCCAGCCATCGTGGCCACTCAGATGCTGGAGTCCATGACCCATGGCCCCCGGCCGACCCGGGCCGAGGTCATGGATGTATCCCACGCTGTTACCCAGTGGACCGACGCGGTCATGCTCTCCGGCGAGACCGCCGTGGGGCAGCATCCGATCAGAGCAGCCCAGATGATGGACCGGATCATCCGTGAGACGGAAGGTTTCCTCTGGGAGGGCAGGAAAGCCTCCGACTGGACAATACCCAACAACGGAAAGGCCCCTCCCCTCGGCCTGGAGGACGCCGTGGCTCGGGCCACGGCCCAACTCACGCGGGACCTGGACGTGCGCTGCATTGTCGTATTCACGGCCTCGGGTTGGACTGCAGGAAAGGTCAGTGCTGCCAGGCCCCAAGCCCCGATCCTGGCCGCCACTCCGAGCCCCCGAGCCTGGCACAGGACAAGTCTCTTCTGGGGCGTCGAGCCCATCGCCGTGGATTCCCTGGAACCCGGGCAGAACCATGGGGTGACGAAGCGTCTGGCTTTGGATTCCGGATTGGCGAAGGAGGGCGACTACGTTCTGGAGGTGAGGGGCTTCAGCTCGGACCCGGAGCGTAACATCCCCACTCTGGCCGTCTGCCGCCTTTGAGAATCCGATCCGGGGGGAGCCGCCTTCCCAGTGAAAGCTGGGGAAGCCCGAAGGCCCGGAAGAGGAGGCGGTCGCCCCTACCCATCTCCCGGATTCCCGGGCGCGCCTTCTTGTCCAGCGGCGTAGACGGCAGCCATCAAATCCCGAATCCCCACCGGCTTGTGGAGATAGGCAAAAGCACCGAGACGTTTTGCCTCGGCTTCGCCTTCAGGAGTGCCGTGCCCGGTGAGGATGATGATCTGGATCCGGGGATACTGCTCCTTCACCCTTCTCAGGACCGCCATCCCATCCATACCGGGTAGTATCAGGTCCAGGATCATGACATCCGGCGGGTCCTTTTCCAGGATTGACAGGGCCTCCTCTCCGGAGAGTGCAGTGTCGCTGCCCAGATCCCTCAACTCCAGCCGATCTGCCAAAGTGTTGACGAAGTCCTCTTCGTCGTCCACCAGGAGGACTTTCAATCCTCCTTTGGGGAGTTGTTTCTTGACCGGTTCGGGTGACGCGGCAACGGCCTCTGCGTCTTGAGGCAATCCTGCTTCCGCGAGGGCGGCCCCTGTCATGCTTCTTTCGAACTCCTCCCGGCTTCCCTTCCAAAAAGCCTTGGCTGCCTCCCATGCCCGCCTGATGGTGCTGATGAGATCGGGAGTTTCTACCGGCTTCTGAAAGTAATCGAAGGCCCCCTTTGCCCGAGCTTCGCGCTCTGCCATCTTGCCGCCGTGGCCCGTCACAATGATGACCTGGGTTCCGGGATAATCCCTCCGTACCCGCTCCAAGAGGGCCATGCCTCCCATCCCGGGCATTCTCAGATCCAGGACCATGACATCGGGAGGGTTCCGGTCCAGGTTCTCCAGGGCCTCTTCGCCACTGAAGGCCACCCCGCTCTCGAAGTCGTCGAAGGTCATCCGCTCCGAGAGGGCCGTCACATACTCCCTTTCGTCGTCAACGAGCAGAACCTTGATCTTCCCCATGGTATCCCCCGAGGCTCTCTTTGCCCTGCTAAAGCAGGTCTTCCTGTTTCCACTCCTCCGTAGGTAGCTCCATCTCCCGAATCAGGCCTGTGGAAAGATCCAGCATCCAACCATGGACTGTGGGAGGCACGCCCCTCTTTCGGGCTTCCTGGTAAGCCGGCGAAAGGAGAACATTCCGGAGCTGCGAAACCACATTGATCTCCGAGAGGCGGTTCGCCCGGTCCAGGAGGGTGGGAAGGAGCTCCAGCTCATGGCGGTACCGGGCGGCCAGGTCCCGGAGATGGGTGAGCCACGCACCAACCGCGCCCTCTTCCAGCCCGGCGAGAGCCGCCCCCACACCACCGCATCCCGTGTGCCCTGCCACCACCACATGCTGGACCTTCAGGTTCAGAAGGGCAAACTCCAAGACTGCCTGGACGTTCGGGTCATTAAGGGGCACCTGGTTGGCGATATTCCGATGAACAAAAAGCTCGCCGGGCTCGGACCCGATCATACTGTTCATGCACTTTCTGCTATCGGAACAGCCGAAAAAGAGGAAAGGCGGACGCTGGCCCCGTGCCAGCTTGGTGAAGTAATCCGGATCCTCCGAGATCATGGACTGGACCCAGCTTCGGTTCTTCTCCAGGAGTCTTGGAAAGTCGGGCATGTCTCGGCACGGTCGTTGGAGGGTCTGCTATCGTTTCTCGCCGAAAACCGCTCTCCGGATCGGCTTTTCTGGTTATAATTCTGGAGCCTCGATGAGGAGGCCCGGACAGAAAAAGAAATAAAAAAGGAGAGGTTTGGCCATGCCCATAATCACCATCTCCCGGGGAACCGAGAGTGGAGGTGCCCGGCTGGCGGAAAGTCTGAAGGAACGCCTGGGCCTCAAGGTGATCAGCAGAGAAGTCGTGATGGAAGCCGCCAAAACCTACGGGGTTTCCGAGGAGGACCTGCTGAGCAGCCTCCAGAGCCCTCCTGGATTCTGGGATAAGCAAGCGAAGACCCGCCAGCGGTACATCCTTGCCGTTCAGGCGACTCTGGCCGGACTGGCGGAGGGTGACGACGTGGTCTACCACGGCCTTGCCGGGCAACTCCTTTTTCGGGAGCTCCCCAATGTCCTGAAAGTCCGCCTCATCGCCCCGAAGGAGGATCGGGTCCGGGCAGCCATGGCCCACCTGGACCTCAGCCGGTCCGAAGCTGTCAAACACATCGAGGAAGCCGATGAGGATCGGGCCAACTGGGTCCGACGCGTCTACGACGTGGACGTCACCGATCCGTCCCTCTACGACCTGGTCCTCAACCTCGGGACCATGAGCATGGATACCGCCACGGAGATGGTTGTGGATCTGGTGGGTCGCCAGGAGTACCGTTCCACGCCGGAGACGCTGCGTAGGACACGGGATTTCGCCCTGGCGGTAAGGGTTCGGGCTGAGCTGTCCTTGAAGTCCGAGTTTCCCGGCGCGGCAGCCCACGTCAGCGTGAGTGAGGGCATCGTGACCCTGGACCTCCCTGCCAACCTGAGAGACCGGGCCGTTGCCATTGCCCATTTCGTCGGTAGTGTGGAGGGCGTGGAAGAAGTGGTCGATACCCAGGCCGAAGCCTTTCCGCCGGAGGTTTCCGCCGTCACCAACTGGAAGACCGCCCAAGACCTCATGCTACCTCTGAGCGGGTATCCCCACGTACCTCAGGATCTCCCCATCCGCGAGGCTTTGCTGGCTCTCGGGGCTTCCTCGGTGCTCTCCTCGGAAGGGCACCTGGTGGTTCCCCGATATCTTCTCGTGTTGGATGAGGAAGACCGCTTGGTTGGCGTGATCAACCGGCGCGCCCTACTTCGCGGTCTGATTCCACAATATGCATCCCTGAAACGGGCATCCAGCGTGGCCGCGGCCCTGCCCTATTCCGAAGCTCTGTCGGCCGCTGCACCCCTCTGGAGCAGCCTTTTCAGCCCAGCCGCTGTTTCGGCAGCCGAAAAGCCTGTTCGCTCCGTCATGGTCCCAACCAGGGTATCCGTTGCCCACGACGACCCGGTGGACACGGTAGTCAGCTCCATGCTCGAGCACGACGTGGACCTCATACCTGTCACCGAAGGAGCACGGACGGTGGGAGTGGTCATGATGACCGATGTGTTCGACAACGTGTCCGAATATGTCTTGGAGAGAGGGGCGAAGTAGTCCCGATCCTCCCTTCCCGTCGACGACGGGATACGGGCGGGCCGGGCCCGAAAACCCTTGCCCCCTTACTGTGACGGAAGCCACCTTGTTCGGCCATGGAATCATCCAGATACCCTGAAGCCGCCTTTCTGGCGGCCATGACGGCTAGCGCCACGCACGAGGTACGGAACGTGCTGGCGATCATCAAGGAGTCCGCCGGCCTTGTTGATGACCTGACCCAGGTCTACGGCACACGGGGAAAGTTCGATCCAGAGAAGGTCCAGAGGGCACTCCAACGCATCGAGGTCCAGGTCAGAAGGGGAGCCGATCTCCTGACAAACCTGAACCGGCTAGCCCACACCCTGGATCAGGATCTCTCCCCGGTTGAGCTGGGCCAGGAGGTGGAGCAGATCGTATTCCTGAGCCAGCGGTTTGCCAGGCAGAAGGGACAAAGCGTGGAGATGGAAGGGGATCGGGAGGAACAACATCTGGTAATCAATGCCCTTCACCTCCACATGGCCCTTTCCGGCGCCGTGGCGTGCTGTCTCGAAGAGTTGCCTGAAGGCCGCTCACTGAGGGTCGGTGTTGGCGAAGCGGATGGGGCTCCCATGGTGGAGTTCCGAAGTGCAGATGCAGAGGTTCCTCCTGAGTCCGCTTCCGATTGGAAGGGGTGGCAGGAGCTGGAACGTTTGGCCGGCTCCCTGGGGGCAAGAGTCGAGCGGAGCCCCGCGGGTTATGGTATCCGAATTCTATTTTCCGGTGAGCGGAGGGGGTAAGGGCCCCCTCGACGGTTCCGGAGGACAGGAAGCAGCATGAGCAAGATTCGTGTGCTCCTCGTGGACGACGAGGAAGATTACGTAAAGACCATGGCAGAGCGCATGGATATGCGCGACCTGCAGAGCACGGTGGCTTTGAGCGGGGAAGCAGCTCTGGAGGTTCTGGAGACCGATCCTCCGGACGTCATCGTCCTGGACCTCCGCATGCCGGGAATGCACGGTATGGAGGTCCTGGAAAAGGTGAAACGGGATCATCCCCACATTCAGGTCATCATCCTCACGGGTCATGGCGGGGAGAAGGAAGAGAGGGAAGCCCGCCGACTGGGTGCCTTCGAGTACGTCCAGAAGCCCGCCGATCTGGGGTCACTGGTCGACACCATCCAAGGAGCTTGGCGGCGGAGCATCCAGGCGGCCAAAGAGTTCATCAAGGATCAGGGTGAGGAGTTCGACCGGAGCATGACAGCGGCCGCTTTGGCCGAGGGTGGAATGCCGGACGAGGCCCGGAAAGTGATGGAACAGGCCCACGGGCTTGCCAGAGAAGCACGGGCAGAGGAAGCCGAGGCGAAGAGGGCTCTGAAGATCCTCCTCGTGGACGACGAAGAGGACTATGTCCGGACCATGGCAGAGCGTCTGAAGATGAGGGATCTGGGCAGCGACGTGGCACTGAACGGGGAGGAAGCCCTGGCCATGTTGGAGGGGGAGCTGCCGGATGTCATGGTCCTGGACCTGAAGATGCCGGGGATCGGAGGCCTCGAGGTCCTCGAGGCCGTCAAGGGGAGGTACCCCAGCGTCCAGGTCATCATCCTCACGGGCCACGGCTCGGAGAAGGAACGGGCCGAAGCCCTGAGATTGGGGGCTTTCGCTTACCTGCAGAAGCCGGTGGACATACAAGATCTCATGGCCGAGGTCCGCAGAGCCGGCGAAGCTGTCGAAGGAAAGGAGTAAGGCCCTAGGCGATGACCGAGCTGATTCCCGACGGCCCGGTTCCGGGCGGGGTACCGGAGGGGGACCAGGATTCCCTGATCTCCGAGCGGCGGTACCGAAGGATCCTACTTGCAGCGGTCCTCTCGGTGTCTTTCGTCGCCATCGTCCCCTTGGTCATCGCCACGGCCATCAACTACTTCCAATATCAGGAGGCCTTCCGGGAAGAGCAGTCCAGGCCCATGGTCCGTTTCGCCGCCAACGGCAAGCTGGCGCTGGAAGCCTTCCTCGAGGAGCGAACCGCCGCCCTTCGGTTCGTGTCCCGAACGCGCACCTACGAGGAACTCACCGACCCAGGGACGCTGGCCGAGGTCCTGGAAGACGTGAAGACCTCATTCGGGGGGTTCTCGGACCTCGGCGTAATCGAGGCCAACGGAACCCAGCTCTCCTATGCGGGCCCCTACGAATTGGAGGGAAGGGACTACCGGGAAGCTCCCTGGTTCCAGGAGGTGCTTCGCCGGGGCATCTACGTGAGCGAGGTTTTCCTGGGCTATCGGGATTTCCCCCACTTCGTCATCGCTTCCTATCGGGAGATCGGACGGGGAGAGGGGTTCGTTCTCAGAGCAACCATCGACACGGAGTACATCAACCGCCTGGTGAGCAGCCTCCTGGCCCAGCCGGGCGGTGACGTTTTCCTGGTGAATCAGGAGGGGACTCTCCAGACGCCCTCCCGCTCCCACGGTGAGGTCCTGACTACCGCCCGCATCCCTTCCTTGCCCTATAGCACTCAGACCGAGCTCATCGAAATCGAAGAGCCGGATCTGGGCCCACGACTGGCAGCCTACACCCGGATCGACGGATCTCCCTTTGTCCTGACCATGGTGAGCCCCGGAGGACCGACCTCCCCCGGATGGACAGGCCTCCGCCGCAATCTCCTGCTCTTTCTGGTCGGAAGCACAATCTTGATTCTGGCAGTCGTCATCTGGGGATCCCACTGGATGGTAAACCGGGCCCGGGACGCCGACATCGCCCGTGCTGCCGCCTACCATCGGATGGAGTACGAGAACAAGATGGCGGCCCTGGGCCGCCTCAGCGCCGGGGTCGCCCATGAGATCAACAATCCCGTATCCATCATCAGCGAAAAGGCAGGGCTGCTGAAAGACCTTCTCCTCATGTCGGATGAGGTACCTCCCAAGGAGAAGATGATGGACCTCCTGGATTCGGTCCTCCGCTCGGCGGACCGCTGCGGAGGAATCACTCACCGACTCCTGGGATTCGCCAAACACATGCAGGTCCAGACCGAAACCATCGAGCTGGACCAACTCATCGTCGAGGTATTGGGATTCCTGGAGAAAGAAGCCACCTATCGTGACATCAAGATCGATCTCGATTTCCCCGACGAGGCACCGGAAATCGTCAGCGACCGGGGGCAGCTCCAACAGGTCTTTCTGAACGTCATCAACAACGCCTTTGCCGCGGTGGACGACGGCGGGCGAATTCAGATCGGCATCATCGAGGCTGAACCCGGGAAGGTGTCGGTCTGGATCCAGGACAACGGAGTCGGGATTCCGGAAGAGAACCTTTCCCACATCTTCGACCCGTTCTTCACCACCAAGAAAGGAGCCGGCACCGGTCTGGGCCTCTCCATCACCTACGGAATCGTCCAGAAACTCGGCGGAGAAGTCTCGGTCCAGAGCCAGGTTGGTGTGGGCACCCGATTCATCCTCACGTTCCCCGTAGGGAAGCTCGAGAGTTAGGAGTGCAAATGGACCCTCTGCGAATCCTGATCGTGGACGACGAAGAAGAGCTGGTCAGCGCCCTTGTTGAGCGGCTGAACCTGCGGGGTTTTCAGGCTCGGGGAGTGACTACGGGTATCGAGGCCTTGGAATATTTGAAGGACGCGGAATGTGACGTCGTCCTCCTGGACGTGAAGATGCCGGGACTGGGTGGGCTGGAGGTGATCCGCCGCATCAAGGACATGCGGCCTCGCTTACAGGTCGTGCTCCTCACGGGGCACGGATCGGTGAAAAGCGTGGAGGATGGGATGGCCTTGGGAGCCTTCGACTACCTCATGAAACCCGTGAAGATCGACAGCCTGGTTCGTATCCTCGAGGCGGCCGCTTTGGGGCGTAGGCCCCCGGCTTAGCTAGGAAGGGGTGGGTTGCATGAACGATTGTACCGTCCTTTTGGTGGATGATGAAGTTGACTTTGTCGACGCCCTTGCAGATCGGCTGGAAGCCAGAGGACTGCATGTCGTGAAGGCACATGACGGTCCGTCGGCCCTCGCAGCCGCGGAAGGAAGGACCTTCGATGCCATTGTCCTCGACATGGCCATGCCCGGGATGGACGGTTTGGAGACCCTGGAGGGCCTTCTGAAGATCAACCCGGACCTCCAGGTCATCCTACTGACGGGCCGTGCCACGCTGGAGCAAGCAGCAACGGCGATCCGAATCGGGGCTCTGGATCTCCTGGAAAAACCAGCCGACATCGAAGTGTTGGTAGCAAAAATCGAGCTTGCCGCCACCAAACGGTGGGCCATGGAAGAGAAGAGGATCGAAGACAAGGTGGCGGACATCATGAGAAAAAAGGGGTGGTGAACCAAGGAGGGGTTCTCTTTTATGGTGATGGATGCATCGTCGGGATCAGGCGGAGCGTCAACCACCGGGGCTTCAAACAGTGGAGCTTCAACCAAAGGAGCTTCAACCGCCGAAGCTTCGAGTAAACAATCCAACCCTGGTAAGCCATCCGGTGGCGGGGACGGAAAGCGTACGGTCTTCATCCTCCTGGGGATCGCCCTCTTTACCCTGGCTTATTTCCTCCCTGATCCCCCGGCCGCGGTTGATCCTGCGGGTGAGGCTTTCCCCCTCACCCGGGAAGGCCGCCTCGGTCTTGGCCTCTTCCTCCTGGCCGCAACCTGGTGGGTATCGGAGGTGGTGCCCATCGGGGTCACGGCTATCACGATCGGCGTGATTCAGGGGCTGTTCCTGATCCGCCCGGCCCGAGACGCCTTCACCGATTTCATGGACCCATCGGTCTGGTTCATCATCGGCTCGCTGATGATCGGTATGGTGTTCACCAAGACAGGGCTCACCCGGCGGATGGCCTACAAGATGCTGGCGTTGGTGGGTGAACGAACCAGCATGATCTACCTGGGATGTTTCGCCATGACCTCCCTCCTCACCCTCATCATGGCCCACACGGCGGTAGCCGCCACGATCTACCCCCTCTTGGTTGCGGTATACGCTCTCTATACCGACGAGACGGAGCCCACCCGCTTCGGAAAGGGCCTCTTCATGGGAATGGCCTTCGTTGCGGGAGCAGGAAGCATCATAACCCTCCTGGGGGCGGCCCGAGGAGCCGTGGCCATCGGCTTCTTTGCCGAAACGGAAGGGCGGACCATCGGTTTCTTCGAACTCACCTGGTACATGCTCCCGGTGGGGGTTCTCATGACGATCCTCCTCTGGGTGTTTTTCATGCTCTGGTACCCACCCGAGAAAAAGACCATACCTGGCCTCAGGGATCGGGTGGGTCGATTGAGCCAGGCCCTCGGTCCCATCACGAGACACGAAATCCTGGCCCTCATCGTGGTCCTGGGTACCATTGCCGTCCTGGGCCTACGGTCCTTCATCCCGTCCTTGGCCGAGGTGGACAAGAGCGCCATCATTCTCCTCCCCACCATCCTGTTGTTCCTCTTCAAGGTCCTCTCCCTGGACGACCTGGAGGGAACCTCCTGGAACATCGTGTTCCTCTTCGGTGGGGCCATGAGTATCGGGCTCTGCTTGTGGCAGACCGGAGCCGCCTCATGGCTTGCCGTCCACTGGCTCACCCTTTTCCAGGGCGCTCACTGGTTGGTATTCGTCATTGGCATCGCGGCCTTCGTCCTGGTCATGACCAACTTCATCATGAATGTGGCGGCCATCGCCATCTCCATGCCGGTGGCACTGGTTATGGCCCCCTACCTGGGGGTGGCCCCCGAGGTGATCCTGTTCGCCTCCCTGGTGGTGGCGGGTATGCCCTTTCTCCTTCTGGTGGGAGCAGCACCCAACGCCATCGCCTATGCCAGCGGCCAGTTCACCACGAAGGAGTTCTTCTTGGCCGGCCTCCCGGCCAGCGCACTCCTCCTCGTGGTGCTGACGGTGTTCGTTTGGCTGATCTGGCCGCTCATGGGAATGCCGGTCTTGGTGAATTGATGCTGGAAAGGAGGACGGGATCGATCTTCGAAAGCGCCTTCGAGACCCACATGGGAATGACCGTTTCGGAGTACGAGACTGCCTTCTTCGGCCTGATGAACTCGTACCTGGCCAACTGAAGAATAGAGGGTGGCGGTTCAGCTGAGCCGCCACCCTTCTCAACCCGGATCGCCTGATGGGCGGATCAGGCCAGGTCGAACCGATCCAGGTTCATCACCTTGTCCCAGGCAGCCACGAAGTCGCGCACAAAAGCAGCTTCCCCGTCATCACACCCGTAGACTTCGGCGATGGCCCGGAGCTCTGAGTTGGACCCGAAGATGAGGTCCACGCGGGTGCCGGTCCACTTCAGGTCGCCCGTCGCACGATCCCGCCCCTCGAAAGAATCCTCCTCCTCCGAAGTGGCCTTCCACTCCGTACCCAGGTCGAGGAGGTTCACGAAGAAGTCGTTGGTGAGTGTCCCCGGGTGGTCGGTGAAGACGCCGTGCTGGCTCTGCCCGAAGTTCGCGTTCAAGGCCCGCATGCCGCCTACGAGGACCGTCATCTCCGGCGCAGTCAGCGTCATGAGCTGGGCTCGATCAACCAGAAGCTCTTCTGCCGTGACCGCATATTTGTCCTTGAGGTAGTTGCGGAACCCATCCGCAGCCGGCTCCAGGACGGCAAAGGCCTCCGCATCGGTTTGTTCCAGGGACGCATCCGTTCGTCCCGGAGTGAAAGGGGCCTCGACATGGTGGCCGGCGTCCTTGGCCGCCTTTTCAACCGCTGCACAACCGCCCAAAACAATAAGATCGGCAAGGGAAATCTTCTTCCCGCCGGACTGGGCGTCATTGAACTCCTTTTGAACCGCTTCGAGTTTCCCAAGGACCTTCGCCAGCTGGACAGGCTGATTGGCCTCCCAGTCCTTCTGGGGCGCCAAACGAATGCGCGCACCGTTGGCTCCGCCGCGCTTGTCCGAGCCCCGGAAGGTGGCCGCCGAAGCCCATGCGGTGGAGACAAGCTCGGGGACGGAAAGGCCGGAGGCGAGAATCTTGCCCTTTAAAGCGGCAATGTCTTCAGCGTCTACCAACTCGTGGTCGACGACCGGTACCGGATCCTGCCAAATCAGCTCCTCCTCAGGCACTTCTGGGCCCAGAAAGCGGGAGCGGGGCCCCATGTCCCGGTGGGTCAGCTTGAACCAAGCCCTGGCGAAGGCATCGGCGAGCTCATCCGGGTTCTCCAGGAAACGCCTGGCGATGGGTTCGTAGATCGGATCCATCCGGAGAGCCATGTCCGCAGTCGTCATCATGGGTGCGCGCCGCTTCGACGGGTCGTGGGCGTCGGGCACTGCGTCCGCCGCGGCCGGGTCTGTGGGGACCCACTGCCAGGCGCCGGCCGGGCTCTTCACCAGATCCCACTCGTACCCGAACAGGGTCTCGAGATAGCTGTTGTCCCACTCCACCGGGGTGGGGGTCCAGGCCCCTTCGATGCCGCTGGTGATGGTATCCCCGGCCTTGCCGCTGCCATGGCGACTCCGCCAACCCAGCCCTTGCTCTTCCATGCTGGCGCCTTCAGGCTCAGGGCCGACCAGGGCCGCATCGCCGGCACCGTGACATTTCCCAAAGGTGTGTCCGCCAGCCACGAGGGCCACGGTCTCCTCGTCGTTCATGGCCATCCGGGCGAAGGTCTCCCGAACATCACGGCCTGACGCAACCGGATCGGGCTCCCCGTTCGGCCCCTCCGGGTTCACATAGATGAGGCCCATCTGTACGGCAGCGAGGGGATTGTCCAGCTCACGGTCGCCGGAATAGCGCTTGTCCCCGAGCCACTCCGTCTCTTCTCCCCAATAGACGTCCTTCTCGGACTCCCAGACGTCCTCACGGCCACCGGCGAAGCC
>JASFVN010000065.1:0-17278 GCA_050049805.1 Gemmatimonadota bacterium | reverse complement strand
GCCGTACAGCCCTCGATGTAGTGGGCGTGGGAACCTTCGTCGGCAATGATGAGTGTTCGCTCGAACTGGCCCATCTTCTCCTGGTTGACCCGGAAGTATGCCTGAAGGGGGGTTTCCAACTCGACACCTTTGGGGATGTACACGAAAGACCCACCGGACCAGACCGCCGAGTTCATTGCGGAGAACTTGTTGTCTTCGGAAGGGATCACCGTGCCGAAATACTCTCGGAACAGGTCGGGGTGGTTTTTCAGCCCCTCCTCGATGGAGTCGAAGATGACGCCTTTCTCTTCCCACTCCTGTTTCAGGGAGTGGTAGACCATCTCGCTCTCGTACTGAGCGCCGACCCCTGCCAGGATTTTCTGTTCCGCCTCGGGGATCCCCAGCCGTTCGAAGGTGGCCTTGATGTTTTCGGGGACATCGTCCCAGGAGTGCTCCATCTTGTCCTGGGGCCGGACGTAGTAGTAGATGTCGCCCAGGACCCTGTCGAGGCTGCTCAGATCCCCACCCCAGGTCGGCATGGGCTTGGAGTTGTAGATCTCGAGAGCCTTGAGGCGGAACTCGAGCATCCAGTCCGGTTCATCCTTCTGGGCCGAGATCTGGCGAACCACCTCCTCCGTCAAACCGGGTTGGGTTCGGAAGACGTGCTTCTCTTCGTCGACGAAATGGTACTTGTATTCGTCGAGACCAAGGTCCTGAAGAGTTTCATTTTCCGGCATAGGTAAGGCTTCCTATGGAGGATTGTCGTTTCGGCGCGGGTCTGCGTGGGGTCAGGCGGGTTCGAACGCCCGGTAATCGGCGTAGCCTTCCTCTTCCAGCTGAAGGGCCACCTCGGGGCCACCGGTCTTCACGATCTTCCCGTCCACCATGACGTGCACGACATCGGGCTTGATGTAGTTCAAAAGCCGCTGGTAGTGAGTGATGAGGAGGACACCCATCTGGGGATCCTCTTCAGTCAAAGTGTTGACACCGTGGGCCACCACCTGAAGAGCGTCGATGTCCAATCCTGAGTCGGTTTCGTCCATGAGGGCCATGGTCGGTTTCAACATGGCCATCTGGAGGATCTCGTTTCGCTTCTTCTCTCCCCCGCTGAACCCGTCGTTCACTGGGCGCTCTGCGAAGGTCGGATCCATGTCGAGGAGCTTCATCCGGTCCAGGAGCTCGTCCTGGAAGTCGAAAAGGTCTAGCTCCTCGCCCTCGGGCAGGTGAGCCTGCTTTGCGGTCCGTAGGAAATTGGCGATGGAGACACCCGGGATTTCCACGGGATACTGGAATGCCAGGAACAATCCGGTTTTCGCCCGCTCGTCGGGTTCCATCTCCAGGATGTTCTCGCCCCGGAAGGTCACCGAACCACTGGTGACCTCATATTCCGGGTGCCCGGCGATGACCTTGGCCAGGGTGCTCTTGCCCGATCCATTGGGTCCCATGATGGCGTGGACCTCGCCGGCGGGAATGTCCAGGTCGAGCCCGTGAAGTATCTC
Source organism: Gemmatimonadota bacterium (assembly GCA_050049805.1). Taxonomy (GTDB): domain Bacteria; phylum Gemmatimonadota; class Gemmatimonadetes; order Longimicrobiales; family Gaopeijiaceae; genus JABDNZ01. The sequence goes on along the minus strand of JASFVN010000065.1, from coordinate 15,800 downwards.
GATTCCCTCCTCCGCCACTTTGGCGGAAAGGTTCCTGATTTGAAGGATGGGGGCGTCACTCATCCGTTTTTCACCGTTTTCTGGTTTCCAGGGGCCGCCGAGGCGTCCCGGAAAAGCTATTAAGAATGATTCTTAGTCTCATAAAGGTATGGATCGCATTCCTCACGTCAAGTGAGGAAATGCCTCCAGAGTCAAAAAAGCTAACGGGTTTTGCTCTGGGGAGTTAGGCTTTTCGCAGGGAGGTCCTTCCGGGGGAGCGGTCAGTCTCAACGCCGGGCTAGAGTCTCCACTACCTGGTCAATGCCGGCACGGACCAGCGCTGAAGAGATGCCGGAACCGTTGGTGAGGATGCTGAAGATCAGTTCCCGGCCCGAATCAGTAATGAGATAGCCACTCAGGGAATTCACGTGGTTGATGGTGCCTGTCTTGGCGAAGACCCTCCCTTCCAGGGAAAGAAGTCGTCTACTGAGGGTGCCCGGCTCTTCGCCTGGACTTGCCAGCGCATCTTTGAAGATCGTGGCGTGGGGAGAGGTCCTCATGTACTCGAGAATCCGAACCATGGCCCTGGGGGTCACCAGGTTATAGGCGGAAAGCCCCGATCCGTCCTGGTAGAAGACATCCAGAGAGTCCACCCCGACCTCCTCGGCAAGGAACTTCTCCTCAATAGCAAACCCCTCTTGCCAGCTTCCCCCTTCTCCTCGTTCTGCACCCAGAGTCTTCACAAGTTGTTCGGTCATCCAGTTCTGACTGGGCTCCAGGATGGCCTTCACGATTTTCGACATGGGCGGTGAGCTGATGCCGGTGAGCCGAACGGCCCCCTCACACGCCTGATCGGGAGGATCGTCCGAACCAGTGGTGCAGGTTCCTGGCCCCAACCGCTCTCCACGGTCCCAGGCGATCCGCACACCCCCTCTCACCCGGACACCCTGCCTCTCCAGAGCCCGAAGCATGGCTGCGGACGCCAAACGAACGGGATCGCGTTGGCCGATCCGGATGGTATCGACCCTTCCCGTTTCCACAGCCCCCTGAATCCTCAAACGCCTGGATTCGGGCAGGTACTCCACCGTTCTCCTTCGCTGGACAGTATCCCTTTCCACCGTGGCCATCTGGACAGAGACGAAATCCTCTTCCGAGTGAGGCCACCACCGGGCCTGGGCCGGGGATCCTGCCTCTGCCCCGGCAGTCACTTCCACTGTCAAAACACCTTCAGCGATGGAAAAAGCCCCACCGGTGGCTCCCGAGACGCCTGCGAGATTCTGGACCATCCAGCTTCCTGGCACCGTGGTGGAATCCCAGGTGCTTACATCTACTACAAGGGACCCTGTAACCGATCGCAATCCGGATTCCCACAAACCTCGGGCCAGAGAGTCCAGAGGTGCTTCGGCCGACGGGTAGAACCTCTCGGAGAGTGTCGGATCACCGCTGGCTCGGAGGAGAAGGTCGCCTTCCAGGACGCCGGGGTCTTCCCCCATGGATCCCACCCCATAGAAATCGGTCTCATACCGGTACTCCGGGCCCAGAAGGGAAAGGGCCGTGGAGGTAGCGAGTACCTTCATGTTGGAGGCTGGAACAAATTTGCGGTGCGCGTTGCGACTGTAGAGGATCTCTCCTCGATCAGGGTCAGCGATACGGATTCCCCAATTCACCTGGTTCAGCGGTGGAGTGCGGAGGATCTCCTCGATCTCGTCCTCCAGGGCTGGTTGCCCCGAAAACGGGAAGGTGACGCAACCTCCTGTGAGTCCCAGAAGCGGGAGGAGGGGAAAGAGGGTACCTGGAAACAGGATGGAGGGGCCGACCCTCCTGGTCTTTTTTTCCCCCACTGTGTCCTCCGGTGGTTCCGACCCATCCGGGTCAGGTCTCGATCGGAACGATCTTCTCCCGAAAAACTTTAATGGCCAGCTCAACCCCGCCCCGGTTCAGTAGCTCTGTTGGGCTGTAGCCCACATGGCGCTTGAGAGCCTTCCCCAGGGCTCCTCCTGAGGAATAGCCCAAGCGGAAGGCCGTGCCCTCTACCGTCTCCGCTGAACGCTCCAGCAGGTGACTTGCGAGGACCAGCCGTCCCCACAGAAGTAGCTTCCGCGGTGACCCGAGGCGCAGAGCCCTCATCTCTCGAGATAGGGACCGCGGTTTCACGGCCATGGCGGCTACCAGGTCAGAAACCTGAGGTCGGGACTCCGCGTGTTCAATGGCCCACCGAATGGCTTCCTGTCCCACGGGTGGGAGGGACCCTCCGCAGGTTAGGACCACGCGGGTAGCAAGAGAAGCAGCGATGGCTCGATCCACCACTCCCAGGATGTGCCGGGGCGTGGGCCCCTCCTCCATTCGGATCACTCCGTCCACGCGCAGTCGGCCGAGATGGTAGAGTTCCATCTCCCTCCCAAAAAAGTCGGAGGCGATGATGACGGCCAGGCCGGGGTGCCTTCGTCGGAGCTGTCCAAGGGCGTTGAGGGGAATGGGGGGGGCCGGATCGAAGATATCCATGAGACACGCAAGGGGCTGTGCCTTCTCCAACACGGCCTCCAGCTTGCTGAAGGTTCCCACCACCTGGATCCGATGGGGTGGATCCAGCGCTCCAATCAGCGTGGCAGCAGCCCGTTGATCGGACGGGAGGAGCACGATTTCGTTCAATGGTTGTCCCCGAACCGGGGGGGCTGGGGTCCCTTTTCAGGGGATGGGTGTTTCAGGCTGATTCTACGGTCACTGCCGTTCCGTAGCAAAGCATCTCGGCGGCTCCGGACTGGACCATGGAGGTTTGGAACCGGACACCGAGCACGGCGTTCGCTCCGAGAGAATCGGCCTCCTCCAGCATGCGGTCGATAGCCTGCTCCCGGGCCTCTGCCAGCATCTTGGTGTACTCGGTGATCTCCCCTCCGGCAACATTTCTGAGGATTGCAGTGATGTCTTTGCCCAAATGCCGAGCTCGAATGGTGTTTCCTCGAACAAGGCCATGGACCTGGACTACCCGGTAGCCGGGAAGATCTTGAGTTGTGACGACGATCATCTTTGGATGTCCCGGTAGGGGTCTGTGAGCCAGACCCTGTAGCGCTCCCAGATCACGCTGGCAAGGAGGACCAGAATCCCGATTCCTACGCCAGCTGTGGCGAGCTTCTGCCAGAGGAAGCTTTCGGATGTCACATAGAGATAGACACCGTACGCCGCCCAGACCAGTGAACCTACGATGAGCAGAACCCATCCGAACGGCCTGGCAAGCTGGCGATTCACGGCATGCCAGACGCTACCGTTTTCTCCACCGTCGTTCAGTTTGAGGCTTTGGAGGTCGTCTTTCATGGCTCTATACACCGCTAGTTCCCGACGGAGCTCGGTGGAGGATTCCACGGCTCCTTCTATACGGTTCCGTTCCTCAGGCCCTACCTCGCCGTCGAGGTAGCGCATGAGCTCTTCGTGGGTCACCCGATCCGACACAACTCTTCCCTCACGGGTATGTGGCCCCGATGGATTCCAGGGCCTCCTTCAGTGCCCGCCTGGCGTGATACAGGCGGCTTGCCACCGTTCCCTCCGGGATCTTGAGAATTGCGGCGATCTCTCCGTATCGGAATCCCTGAAGCTCTTTGAGGACGAGAATCTCCCGGTGCTCGTCCCCGATTTTCTCCAGGGCTTCCCAGATGATCTCCCGGGCCTGGGCCCTTTCCCGCAAACGTACGGGTCCGGTCTCAGGGTCTGCCGGCCGTAGCTCCAAGCGTTCGTCTAAAGCTTCCAATCGAAAACGTGCCTTCCTACTCCGAAGCTGATCCCGGCATTGGTTCCGAAGGATCTGAAAAAACCATGGGCCAAAAGGCCTCCGAAGATCGAACCGGGCGAGGGCCTCGAAAGTCTTGATGAAAGCGTTTTGAACGGCATCCTTCGCGTCTTCAAGATTACCCAGCATCCCCAGGGCTAGCCGAAGGCCTGGTTGTTCGTAGGCCCTCACCAGGGGTTCATAAAACCGGGAATCGCCGGCCTTACACTTCCGAATGAGCTCTCGCTCGACCTCCGGTCCCAATTCCGCTCCAGTCCTGACTCGTTAGTAGGAGTACGCCGCGCCGATGAAAACTCTTCATCATGACGCAAAAACATCAAGGATTCTGGTTTTCTGCCTCCGGTCCTGGCCCTGGTTCGGGGGCCTTAACACTAGGACCTTTTTTCAGGATCCACCGGCATCTTTGGCCTCCTGGACCATGCGCCTGACGTCGGCCAGGAGCTCTTTGGCGTCGTAGACGATTCCGTCCTTGATGGTGTAGAGGATCCCCTCGGTTCTTCCCACCTCCCCGGACTCGCTGAGGCGAACGGCTCCGGTGCCGTAGAGGACCTTGATGTTCTGTAGAGGATTCTCCCTCACCACCACCAGGTCGGCTTTGAGCCCGGGTCGAATGATTCCGAAGTCCAGGGGCTCACCTCTCGGGTCGTGCAGCTCCAGGGCACCGTACATGGTTGCGGACCGAAATACCTCAGAGGGACTGAACCCGGCTTCCCGCAAAAGCTCCAGCTCCCTTACGTACTCGAAGCCGAAGGTACTGTAGATGAAGCCGGAGTCAGTGCCGACGGTGACCCGGCCGCCTGCGTTCTTGTAGTCGTTCAGGAAGTGCATCCACTTCTGGTAGAACTTCTTCCAGTGATACTCGTCCTCACTCGTCCAATAAAACCAGTAGGAACCGTGAGCCCTGCGGCTGGGAGTGTAGTAATCCCAGAGGGAGGGTAGCGTGTATTCCTCATGCCACTCGGCGTTCATGGCCCGCTTCAGGTCTCGGCTCGCCTCGTAGATGGTCATGGTTGGATCGAGGCCGAACCCCAGGTCCAGAAACTCCTCTATGAGGGCGTTCCACCTATCGCTCCCTGGCTCGGCCGACTGGTACCAGAGGTGGGCTACGTTTCCGAAACGGTGTTGCTCGTTGTTGTAGTTGTAGTCCACCGGCCAGTTCTGGATGCTGTAGTCGGTGAGCATGGACTCCATGAGCCCGTAGTAATGGGTCATCATGTCCATGCCCATCCGGGCCGCATCCAGGGCCGTCATCCGGACCACACCCATCTGATCAAGGTGGGCCACGGTGGAAAGGCCATGGTTTTTCGATTCGGAGATCAGGGCCTCCATGATCTCCGGGTCATGGGCTCCGAGCTTGATCCCGTCCACCTTGACGCCGTCGATCTCGACATTGGCCAGCCACTGCACCCAGGCCCGTGCCGACTCTGCGTCGGTCACGGCACCTTGATCCCAACCTGTGCCGGCTCTGTGGCTCGTGAACATCCTCGGGGCCACGATTTCGTTTCTTTCCGATGCTGCTTTCTCCCGGAGGGACCAATCGAAGCCGCCGAATGGGACACCGCGAACGGTGGTGACGCCGTGGGCAAGCCAGAGTTTGTAGATGTATTCGGCCTGAGGGGCTTTCGGGACGCCCCCCGTATGGACGTGCATGTCCACAAAACCTGGCAGCACATACATGCCGTGGGCGTCAATCTCGTAGGTGGCTCCCTGTGGCCGGCTCCCATCGGAGATGGGAACGCCGGGGAAGCCCACGCTGTGGACCGATGCGATGCGGTCTCCCTCGACCACTATATCCACCGGGCCCCGGGGTGGAGCCCCGGTCCCGTCGATCATCAATGCACCCCGGATGATGAGGCGGTCGAAGGGGCCGGCACCTTCGTCGGGGCCCCGGGGGGTCGTGGGTTGCATTTGGCCCTGGAGGGTGGACACGGAGCCCAGAATCAGGGCGAGGAAGAGGCTGAGAAACACCGCGCGCTTGGTCATGGCTTCTCCGGGAGATTGGCCTTGGGTCGGGGCAATCTATCCGGAGATGGGGGGAGTCTTCAAATCCAGGATGGTAGGGAACTGCTCCCGCTGGCGAAGGACTCCATCCGCTTGGCTTTGCACTCGGGCGGCAGGGAGGAACAGGAGACTCCCGAAGATCATGAGACGAGGTTACCCTTTAATGTTTGATCCGCGAATCCCGAGGCGCCCAGGAGACCGTGTTGGCTCGCGAAGAATCGGACCTAGACACTCCTATCCAGGCTCTGACCCGGGCTCAAGCGGAGACCCAAGCCCAGGGCCTTCGCCGCGCCATCCAAAGGCACAACTACCTCTACTATGTAGAGGCCCGCCCCGAGATCTCCGATGGCCAGTATGACGCTCTCTTCCGCCGATTGCTTGCCCTGGAGGAGGCTTTTCCGGGCCTGACTACCCCCGACTCTCCCACCCAGCGGGTGGGTGCTGATCCCAGGAACGACCTTCCCACCATCGAGCACACGGCCCCCATGCTCTCCCTCGACTCCACCAAGGAAGAAGCCGATCTCCGTCGGTTCGACGAGCGGGTGCGAAAAGCCCTTGGGGACAGCGTCCAGTATCTGTTGGAGCCGAAGTTGGACGGCGCCTCACTGGAGTTGGTGTACGAGGATGGGGTCCTGGTCAGGGCAGTGACCCGGGGAAACGGAAGAGAAGGAGAGGGCGTGACGGAGAACGTCCGGACGATACCCTCTGCTCCCCTCCGACTCCGTGACGAGGTGCGGCCGGTCCCGCTCTTCCTGGCGGTTCGGGGAGAGGTCCTGATGTACCTTTCGGCCTTTCGTGCGCTGAATCAGACGCTGATGGAGGAGGGGGGCGAGCCCTTCGCCAACCCACGGAACGCTTCGGCGGGAGCCCTCAGGCAATTGGACTCCAGGATGACAGCCCGGCGGCCCTTGGACCTGTTGGCCTTCGGCATCCTCTCCGTGACGGGGACCGAATTCCGTGAGGACCGGGACATTATTGATGCCCTCGGAGATTGGGGCTTCAAGGTTCCGGATCGGGTGTCATTGGTGGATACCGTGACCGGCATCCTGGACTACCACCAGGCCTTCTTCCAGGACCGGGACGATCTGGACTACGAGATCGACGGAATCGTCATCAAGGTGAACGACCTGGCTGCCCGGGATGTCATGGGCTCCACCTCCAGGCATCCCAGATGGGCGCTGGCCTACAAGTTCGAGCCCAGGAAAGAGGTGACGCGGATCCAGAACATCGCTTTGTCCGTAGGCCGAACCGGAGTGGTGACCCCTGTGGCGCTTCTGCTGCCGGTGGAGGTGGGAGGGGTGACGGTGTCCCGGGCTTCCCTTCACAACCGGGAGGAGGTGGTCCGAAAGGATGTCCGTACCGGAGACCTGGTTCGGATCCAGCGGGCAGGGGATGTGATTCCTCAGGTTCTGGGGAGGGTGGAGGAGGAGGGGCGGCCTCGGGGTCCGGCGTTCCGGATGCCGGAGGAATGCCCAGCCTGCGGCACGCACCTGGTGGAGCGGGGACCTTTCACCGTGTGTCCAAACCAGTTCGGGTGCCCGGCTCAGCTCAAGGGCAAGATCATGCACTTCGGCTCCAGGGGTGGGCTGGACATCGAGGGTCTGGGCGAGGAAACGGCCACCCTTTTCGTGAGAGAAGGTCTGGTGAGGCAGCTGGCAGACCTTTTTGATCTGGAGGCTTCTCAGCTTGAGGGGCTGCCGGGATTCGCAGAGAAATCCGCTCGGAACCTGGTGGAGGCCATCGAGCGTCGAAAGAAAGTGGAACTCAGGCGCTTCCTCTTCGGGTTGGGAATCCCAGAGGTTGGCGAGGCCGTGGCCCGGGACCTGGCCACGCATTTCGTTGATCTGGAAGCGATTCGGGGCGCCAGCCGAGAGCGCCTCGAGGAGGTGGACGGAATTGGGCCCAAGATGTCGGAGGTCATCCACCGGTTCCTCCACGAGGAGGAGAACGCCAGAGCCATCGATGCCGTGCTCTCGAAGGGAATAGAGCTGACCTCCGCCGGGTTTTTGGGTGTGGAAGCCGACTCTCTCGCAGGTAAGAAATTCGTCTTTACCGGGGGCTTGCCGACCTTGACCCGGGCCGAGGCCAAGGCACTGGTGGAAGCGGCGGGGGGGCGAGTCGTCTCATCGGTCAGCTCCAGCACCGACTATGTGGTGGCTGGCGAGAACGCCGGATCGAAACTTGATCGGGCCCAGGAGTTGGGCGTGGAGATCCTCTCGGAGGGGGAGTTCCTGAGCTTCCTGGGGGATGTAGCGTCTCGAGATACGAGCGGGGAAGGGGAGCAGGGCTGAGCCATGGAGAATCTGGAGATAGCCGCGGTCCTGAAGGAATTCGGAGATCTCCTGGAAATCAAAGGTTCCAACCCCTTCCGCGTCAGAGCCTACCGGAACGCCGTCCGCACAATCAACGACCTCACGCGCCCCCTTTCCGCCATGGTGGAAGAGGGGGAGGACCTCACGGCCATGCCCGGCATCGGGAAGGAGATGGCGAGTCACATAAGAGAGTTGGTGGAGTGGGGAGAGTTGAGGGCCCTGGAGAAGCTGGGTGAGGAAGTGCCCCGGACCCTCACGGACCTGATTCGTTTGGAGGGGGTCGGCCCGAAGAAAGCGAAGGCCCTCTGGGAGGAGCTCGAAGTCACCTCTGTGGACGAGCTGGAGAAGGCCCTCGAGGCCGGCAAGGTCGCCGGCCTTTCCGGCTTCGGAAAAAAGAGTGCGGACAAGATACTTCGCTCCATCGAAGACTTCCGGAAGCACCAGGGCCGATTCCTTCTCTCAGAAGCCGACCACCTGATCCGGCCCCTTCTCCGGTATATGGAAGAGGTCCCCGACGTGCAGAGGATCGAAGTCGCCGGAAGCTACCGCCGCCGCCGGGAGACGGTGGGCGACATCGATGCCCTCGTTCTCTGTGAGAAAGACCCTGAAGTTGTCATGAAAGCCTTCCGTTCCTACCCAGGGGCGGTGAGGGTGGAGGCGGCTGGAGAGACGAAGGGGCGCATCGTCCTCAGGTCAGGGCTCCCAGTAGATCTTCGGATTCTCTCAGAGGAATCCTACGGCTCCGCTCTGCACTATTTCTCTGGTTCGAAGGAGCACAATGTCGCCATCAGGACCCTGGGGGTGAGAAGGGGCCTGAGGATCAACGAGTACGGGGTGTTTCGCGGAGAAGAATCCGATTCCTCCGGGGGGGAGAGGTTGGGAGGGGAGAATGAGGAGGACGTCTTCAATGCCGTCGGTCTTCCTTGGATTTCCCCTCTCCTCAGAGAGAACCGGGGCGAGGTCGAGGCTGCCGCCGAGGGACATCTTCCCGAGCCCCTTACCATCGAGAACATCCGGGGCGATCTCCAGATGCACTCCACCTGGAGCGATGGCGCCAATACTCTGAAAGAGATGGCTGAGGCCTGTCGGGATCGAGGGTACGAGTACTTCTCTATTACAGATCACAGCCAGGCGGTAACGGTGGCTGGCGGCCTGAAGCCCGACCAGGTCAGGGAGCAGTGGGCAGAGGTGGAGGAAGTGCGACAGAGTGTGGACGGTATCCATCTCTTTCGGAGTCTCGAGGTCGATATCCTGAAGGATGGCTCTCTGGACATGGCCGATGAGATCCTGGCGGGCCTGGATCTGGTATTGGTCTCCGTTCACTCCTTCATGAACATGTCCTTGACCGAAATGACGGATCGGGTGATCCGGGCACTGGAACACCCCGAGGTCGACATACTGGCCCATCCTACAGGCAGGATCCTGAACCGTCGCGAACCGTTTGCCCTCGATGTAGAGGCCGTTCTGCAGGCCGCATTTGACTTGGATGTGGCGGTGGAGCTCAATGCCCACCCGTCCAGGTTGGATCTGCACGACCGGCACCTGAGGAGGGCCAAAGAGCTTGGAGTAAAGGTTGCAGTCAGCACCGATGCGCATTCCATCCAGGACCTGGACCTGATGTCCTATGGGATCGATCAGGCTTGCAGGGGTTGGCTCGAAACAGGAGATATTCTGAACGCTATGTCCCTTGAAGACTTCGAGGTTTGGGTGAATCGGAAGAAAAATACATGAGGGGGCCATCATGCTCTTGATGAGCCTTCTCCTCTTCTTCGGTTTCCTTGCCCTCTACTTCGGAGCCGATTGGATGGTCCGGGGGGCGGCCCGGCTGCAGGGGAGCCTGGGTCTCAGCCCCATTGTCATCGGGCTGACCGTCGTGTCGTTGGGGACTTCAGCCCCGGAGCTCATCGTGGCGATCCTGGCCACCCTCCGGGGTAATGCGGATATCGCCGTTGGGAACGTTCTGGGATCCAACCTGGCCAATATCGGGCTGATCCTGGGCTCCACGGCGTTGGTACGGTCTCTCCTGGTGGCCGATCGGGTGGTTCGGAGGGAGATCCCAATCATGATCCTCCTCACCCTCATCCTCTTCCCCCTCGCCATGGACGAAGAGATCGGCCGCCTTGAAGGCGCCCTGCTGGTGGGGCTGCTGGCCCTTTATCTCACCTACGTCTTTTATCGGGGGAGAAAGGCCCCTGCTCCCCTGATCTCCGAGTATTCCAAACTGGCAGAGGGATCGAAGAGGAAGAAGGGTCTGACCATTCTCCTGGATCTGGGCCTTTTGTCTGCAGGCACGCTGGGGCTCCTGATGGGCGGAAGGGCCATCGTCGAGTCAGCCATCTACCTCTCCCGCAACCTGGGGATAAGCGAGTTGGGGATGGGCCTCACCGTCGTGGCCATCGGGACCTCCCTACCGGAGCTCGCCACATCCATCATGGCCGCCATGAAGAAACAGACCGATATCGCGGTGGGGAACGTTATCGGTTCGAACATCTTCAACATCCTGGCGGTGTTGGGGGTGACAGGCGTCGTCAAACCCATCGACGTGGACCCGGGTGTTCTCTGGGTGGAACTCCCCGCAGTTGTGATGCTCTCCTTCCTGGTGCTCCTGGTGTGCCTTTCGCCCATGACAAAGGGCGAGTTCCGCATTCGCCGGTGGGAAGGAGCCCTCCTCTTGGGCACATACCTTTGGCTCGGATCCTGGATCCTCTAGCGTGGGTTTCCTGGTGTAGGGGTCGGGCCGCTCCCGCAGGAAAAGAGCCCCCCAGCCCGAGATGGGGTCAGACCTTTTCCAGGGCCTGGGCCACATCGGCAATAAGATCGTCGGGATGCTCCAGGCCCACGGAGATCCGGCACATGGCTGGGGTGATCCCGATCTTTCCCTGGTCTTCGGCAGGAATGTCCGAGTGGGTCATGGTGCCCGGATGCTCCGCCAGCGACTCGGTACCTCCCAGGCTCACGGCGAGCTTGATGAGTTTCAGGCCGTTCAGGAAACGAAAGGCCTCTTTCTCGCCACCTGTTACCTCGAAGGCGATCATGGAACCGGGGCCCGAGCAGTGGCTCCGATACACATCGAATCCGTCGTCACCCTCCTTCAGCAGACCTAGATAACTGACTCGTTCCACCTTGGGATGATCCTTCAGGAAATCTGCCAGCTTCTTGGCGTTCTCCGTCTCCTGCACCATTCGGACCTTCAGGGTCTCCAGGCTGCGCATGAGCAGGAAGCCTGTGAAGGGTCCGGCGATGTTCCCGAAGAAAGTCCGGGTGCCCTTGACCCGATCCACGAGCTCCTTATCACCCAGCACGGCTCCGGCAATGAGGTCGGAATGACCTCCCACGTATTTTGTAAGGGAATAGATGACCAGATCGGCTCCGTGTTTAAGAGGCTGCTGGAAGGCCGGCCCCAGAAAGGTGTTGTCGACAGCCAGGACCACTTTGCGGTCCTCTGTGTCCAACTCCCTGGCTACACGTGAACAGGCGTCGATGTCTACAAGGTCGTTGGTGGGGTTCGAGGGTGTCTCAACATAGATCATTCGGAGACGGCTCTTGTTGTCACCTCGCTCCAGAACCCGCCTGAGAGCCTCCTCCCCCTTCGACGACCGGAAGCACTCTACCTGAATACCCATCTGCGGAAGGACCTCATGGAAAAGGTACTCGGTGCCCCCATAGGATGGCTCGCTGAAGACCACCAGATCGCCCGGTCGAAGGAAGGTGAGGGCTGTGGTCGAAATGGCGGCCATTCCACTGGCGAAGACCGCCGCCGACTCGGCTCCATCCCAGAGCGTGAGGCGGTCTTCCAGAATCTCCAGGCTGGGGTTGTTGAGCCGGGAGTAGATGAGTCCGGTTTCGTCGTCAGTGTCTGTCTCCACCAACCCATAGGCCCGGGCGAAGAACTCTTTTCCCGCCTCCGCGCTCTCGAACACGAAGGTGGACGTGGCGAAGATGGGAGCCTTCACGGCTCCCTCAGACCAATCCGGTCGGTACCCGTAGCTCATCATGAGGCTTTCGGGCTTCAGTTCCCGGTCACCGATCTTCTTCTTGGTCTTCTTGTCCCACATGGGCAGGTTCCTCATTGGCTGAGGGGAAGGTCGAATCCTGCGCAACACCGGGAACCTACCGACCGCCGCAAGAGGGGGCCAGGCAATCCCGTGTCAAATCCTCCCCACCCGAGAAATGGAGACGACGAACCGAGGCGATGCTTGCACGTGGAGCTTCCTGGTCGAACCTTCCGGGGGTGATTCTCGGGTGTGCCGCCGATTCCCGGCCCGGGAGTGTCTCATGGTCGGAATCTCACATCTTGTTGGAGACCCTGGAGACCGGCCCCACCGCCGTCGCCTCGGTGGTGGTATCAGCCGTCCTCTTCTGGGGGGCGACACGTATGGCCAAACCACCGCTCAGCGAAGGGCTGGGCACCCGCCAGGCAGGAGGAGGCGACCGTGGCTGAAGAATTTGGGGCTTTGCTACCGAATGTCGTGAGTTCACCTCCGGGATCCCGTTCCCGGGAGATGGCAGAGCGCCTCGCCCAGGTGGAGTCGCGAAACGTCACCATGCTGACACCGGAGTTCCCGGTGTTCTGGGAAGACGCGAAGGGAGCCAATGTCCGAGACGTGGATGGGAACGTCTATCTGGATCTGACCGGTGCTTTTGGTGTGTCAGCGGCGGGTCATACGCCGGACAGGGTGGTGGAGGGGATCAGGGACCAGGCAGGGCGCCTTATCCATGGCATGGGCGATGTGCATCCGCCCGCTGGGAAGGTGGAATTCCTTGAAGCCCTCGCCCGCTTGGGGCCGTGGCCTGATTCCCGTGCAATCCTGGGGTCCTCAGGGTCTGAAGCCGTGGAAGCTGCTCTGAAAACGGCTCTTCTCGTGACAGGGCGGCCCGGGATTCTTGCCTTCGAGGGAGGATACCACGGTCTGACCCTCGGGTCTCTGGCTGCCACCTACCGGGAGGACTTTCGAGGTCCGTTTCTGTCTCGGCTCTACGGTGGGGTTCGATTTGCCCACTTTCCCGAGCCCGGCGAGGGTGATCGGGACATCCAGAAAAGCCTGGACAGGGTTCGATGGCTTCTGCGGGAGGGGGACGGGGGAGATGAGGTCGGCGCGGTCATCATCGAACCCATTCAGGGACGAGCCGGGGTTCGCATCCCCCCGCCGGGATACCTGGAGGCCCTGGCGGACCTGACCTGGAACGCGAAGGCCCTCCTCATTTTCGACGAGATCTTTACGGGCCTGGGTAGGACGGGTGCCCTCTTCGCTTTCCTTCACGAAGGGGTCGTTCCAGACATACTCTGCTTGGGCAAAGGATTAGGGGGTGGACTCCCCCTCAGCGCCTGTGTAGGCCCGGCTCGAATCATGGACGCCTGGCCTCCTTCCCGGGGTGAAGCGATCCACACCAGCACCTTTCTTGGCAACCCCCTCGCTTGCGCGGCGGGTTCGGCCTTCCTGGCCGAGCTCAAGGAAGGCGACCTGGTGGATCGTTCCAGGACCCTCGGCGAAAAGCTCCTGGATCTCCTCCGCAGGAGCCTGACCGGTATCCCTGAAGTGGCCGAGGTCCGGGGACGGGGGCTTTTTGTCGGAATCGACCTGCGTAAGCCCGGAACCAAGACACCCCTGAAGAAAGCCGCGGTGAGAGCGGCTACGCATGCTTTGAAAGAGGGTATTCTGGTGCTGCCGGCCGGGCGGGCCGGACACGTGCTGGAGCTTTCGCCTCCCCTCGTGATCACTGAAGAGCAATTGGAGTGGGTCGTTCCGCGCTTGGAGCATGTGATCCGACGAGCTCTCGAGACCTGAGCCTCTGCCTGGATTTCCCAACGCGGGCCGCTGAAGGCCCTGTTCTTCTATCCTACGATTTCCTCGCCTCCGTCCACGTTGATGACATTTCCCGTGATCCAATGGGCCCTGGGAGAGCAGAGGGAGACCACGGCGTCGGCCACGTCCTCGGGCGTGGTGAGGCGGCCAGAGGGGTTTCGGGCAGTGGCGCCATCGATGAGGAGATCGTTTCCTGGGATTTTCCGCAGGGCGGGTGTGTCGGTGACACCGCCGCGCAAAGCATTTACGGTGATTCCGAGGGGTGCAAGCTCGTACGCCAGCTGTCGACAGTGGGACTCGAGGGCCGACTTGGCGGCGGATACAGGGCCGTAGGAGGGTATGATTCTGTTGGAACCCGACGAAGTCATGGCGAAAACCCTCCCGCCCTCTCCGAGCATGCCCCTCTTTACCGCCGCCTGTGTCCAGTCGACCAGGGAATGAGCCATAACGCGGAGCGTCATGTCCATTTGGCTGGCGGAGACCGAGCCCTCTCCGATGTAGGGGCGAAGAGTACCGAAGGCGAGGGAGTGCATGAGCACCCCGACATCCTCCCCGTCGCCCTGAAGGCCCTTCATTTCCTCGAGGACGTCCTCCATTTTCTCAGGGTCGGCTGCATTGATGTTGAAGAAGTGGGCGGTCTGCCCGGTGGTTTGCAGCTCTGCCTTGAGGAGTTTGACGTGCTCGAGCCCAGCACGACGATCCAGGTGAACGCCGAAGATGTTATATCCGGCCTCCGCCAATGCACGAGCACAAGCTTCACCAAAACCACTGGACGCACCCAGAATCAGGGCCCAACGGCCCTTTCCAATGTCTTCCGACATCCCCACCGGCTCCGAATGAATGAGAAGAGAGGCCGGCGTCCGTTTTCGGAGCCGGCCACCGGAAAAAGATACCCGCGAGGCCCGTGGAGGCAAAGCCGTTGAGGCCGAGACCCCTGATCATCGTAGGCATCCTCCTGGCGAGCATCCTGGGTTTCTCTCGGGAGATCCCCTCCGGTCGAGCGGAGCTTCAGGAGCCGTTGGAGCCCTCGATCCGCCGGCCGGTCATGCTCATCCCGGGGTGGTTGGGACGATCCATGGACATGATGCCGCTGAAGGAGAGGCTGGTCAGGGACGGCTGGAGGGAGGCGGATGTCTTGCCGTTGGAGTTCGATGATCCCGTCGGAAGCAATGTCGATCACGCAAGGGAGGTGGATCGGGCCATCCAGAGGATCGTAAGGGAAACCGAAGGCTCAGAAATCGATATCGTCGCCCACTCCATGGGTGGGCTGGCTGTGTGGTTCCTCCTCCAAGAAAAGGGATTTCTCCTGCCGATCCATCGCGTGGTGTTTTTGGCCACGCCCTTCCAGGGTACCGTGACGGCCTATTTGGCATGGGGGGATGGGGGGCCAGAGATGATTCCGGATAGCGAGTTCCTGACGGAGCTTCAACAGGGTGGATGGCCACAGAGGTGGGTGAATTCCCTGGCAATCAGGACTCCTCTCGACCTGACTGTAGTCCCGGGGTATGGGGCTGCACCCCTGGGGATAGAGGACAAGGTCGTATGCTGTCCCACACATCAAGGACTCCTGGACCACGAGGAGACCTATGTCCTGATAAGGGATTTCCTTCTTTTTGGAAAGAAGGCAGAGGAGAGGGAACGGTTGCCCTGGCCCGATTAGCGTGCTGAAGTGGCGAAGTCGATCCGCTGAGCTAGGTCCAGGTCTTTCTGTGTGACTCCCCCCACATCAGGCGTGGTCAGGGTCAGCCGAACCATTTCGTCCCGGATGTCGATGGCAGGGCGGTGATCTGTCTCATCAGCCAGGCTGGCAATCCGGTTGACGAAGACGATGGTGTCGCGGAAGGATTTGAACTGAAACTCCTTCACCAGGCAATCCCGCTTCGCTTTCCATCCCGGCCGGTTTTCCAGCCAACTCTGCACCGACTG
>JASFVN010000064.1:0-17313 GCA_050049805.1 Gemmatimonadota bacterium | reverse complement strand
GTAGGGCCCGGGGACCTCCTGGGCGCCATCGCCGGGGAGGCCGGAGTGGAAGGATCTCAGGTCGGAAAGATCGAGATCCGAGACAACTTCTCCCTGGTAGAGGTAGCCCCGACGGTGGCGGACAAACTCATCCGCCACGTGAATGGAACCACCATCCGGGGGCGTGCCGTCAGGGTCGACCACGACCGGGGGGGCCCCAAGGGGAGGCCTGGCCCGGGATCGAAACCCCGGCGGAAGTTGAAGGGGGACCGCTCTGGCGACTCCTGAACCCGGGCTCCCCCGCACCCTTCGCGCCGCGGGCTGAGGAGGACCATGCGCCGATACTCCACCCGGTTCATCGGAACAGCCCTGTTCTTCGGCATCATCCTGCTGATCGGGACGGTGGGGTACGTCGCTATCCAGGGCTGGAGCTGGGGCGACGCCCTTTACATGACCGTCATCACGGTGACGGCCGTAGGCTATGAGGAGATTCACCCCCTCTCGCCCGTGGGCAGGGTCTTCACCGGCTTAATTCTCTTCGGGGGGATCACGGGGCTGGGCTTGTGGTTTGCCTTCCTCACTTCCTTTATCGTCGAATTGGACCTGGCGAAGGCTTTTCGGCGGCGGCGGATCCTCAAAGAGGTGAAAAAGATGAAAAACCACGTCATCGTTTGCGGTGCCGGTCGCACCGGAAGCCAGGTCATCGAAGAGCTACTGATGGCCGGAGAGACCTTCGTCGTCATCGAACGGGACCGGGAGATTATCCAGCGCCTGGAAGAGTTCCTGCCCGACCTGAATGTCATCGAGGGTGACGCCACCGTGGACCACTTTCTGGAGGAAGCAGGCGTCGAGGAAGCGAGAGGCCTCATCGCCTGTCTGAGTCAGGATACGGACAACCTCTTCGTCTGCCTATCGGCCCGGGATCTCAGGGACGACCTGGAAATCGTGGCCCGGGCCTATGAGGAGGAGACAGTTCCGAAGTTGTATCGGGCTGGAGCCAACCACGTGGTGAGCCCCAACGCCAGCGGTGCCATTCGTATGGCCTCCTACATGCTCAGGCCGGTGGTGGTTTCGTTTCTGGATGTGGCCACCCGGTCTCCGGACCTCACACTTCGCATGGAACAGGAGCCTGTCTCGGAGTCCTCCCCGCTGGTCGGGAAGACCCTGTCGGACATCAAACTGCCTCAGTACACCGGGCTCATCGTCATCGGTATCCGAAAGAAGAACCCGCCGGACTCTGATGAGGATTTCACATACGTTTTCAACCCCCAGGCCGACACCCGGCTGGACCCCGGGGACATCATGATCGTTTTGGGAAAGCCCGAGCAGATCGACAAGTTGCGGAAGTTCGTGAATCCCTGACTCGGGCGAGGCAGGGGGGGAGGTGCCGAAACGACCCTCGGGGATCATCCTCGAGGGTCGGATCTCTTCTGGGCCAACGGGCGCGGACTACTCCTCCTGGTCCTTCTTTCCGTTGAAGATCTTCAGAAGGAAGTACACCGCCAGCAGGACCAAGCCTACCTTCATCGCCAGTAGGAGGAGCCCGGCGAAGAGACCCACCATCACCTTCCAGAGGACAACAACCGCAGCTCCGGTCAGGAGCACTTTGCCCAGACTCTGCATCTCTGCCTCCGCTATGGGGCACTCAGGACCTTCGCAACTCTCTACGATGGGCCTCGCCTTTCAGTTTCATCAAGAGGCATCCCTTTGGGCTATGGACCTGCCCCCACGGGTCCCTCAGGCATGATCTGTGGAGGAAAACCTCCTGGAAGTTCGAGGAGATCCCCGACCTCGAGGGAAAAAATCAATCACGACGAGCCCTTTTCGGTAGGGGGCTTCCTCGATCTTCCGGAACGATCGGTGCCAGTTCCCACTTCCAGGCAAATCTGACCACTTCCGTCCAAACAGGCACCCGTTCCTTCACCGGGCCGGAGCAGGCTCGATCAGTTACTCACCTTTCAAGGAGGTGCCCATGCGTACCATCACCATCTCACGCCCCTTTGCCTGGGGCATCATCGTACTTCTGGGAGCGGGAGTGCTTCTTCCAGCACAGGAGTTGCCGGCACAGGACGGGACGGGGTGTATCGCGGTCGACCAGAACGGCATGCCCAGGGACTGTACGTTCCTGGAGGAACATGGAGCGTGCCTCTGGAACGCCCTGGACTCCCATACGACCTGCACGGACAATGCCGACGGCTTCCTGGACAGGGCCGCCTGCGAGATTGGCGTACAGGTCGATCTCCTGGCGT
The DNA here is from genome assembly GCA_050049805.1 of Gemmatimonadota bacterium. GTDB lineage: Bacteria > Gemmatimonadota > Gemmatimonadetes > Longimicrobiales > Gaopeijiaceae > JABDNZ01. The sequence continues at coordinate 15,085 of JASFVN010000064.1, read as the reverse complement.
GCAACCTCGGTATGCCAGTGCGGTTGATCGAATCTCTCCTGAGATGAAAAGGGGGTGGGGGTGGAAGCTATGCCACCCCCACCCGTCTCATCGAAACATGGAGATGCCCTCGAGAAGGTGGGACCATGGAACAGATGACCAATTCGAACCGCAGGAAACGCTTCTGGAAAGTGGTGATTGGGATAGGACTGGCCTGTCTCGCCATCCCCCCCATTCTCGGTACGATCTCCCTCCGCCTCATGGGGACCGACCCGGAGCTGGATTCCGTTGGCACGTTATCCTGGAGCAACGATCTGGGGGAACTTCCGGCCTCCAAAAAGACTCCGGTGTCAGTACCGACTCCGCCGATCCGAAGCAGCTTCGTGTTCTCCCGGATCCTCTCTGTGGAGGACGCCGTCCAATGGAAGGGAGGATGGATCGTCCTGGATGGGAGGTCCGGGGCCATCCATCTCCTGAGTTCGGACCGGGGACTGGTGGGCACTCTGGGCCGGGAAGGGCAAGGACCCGGGGAGTTCCAGGATCCCGTGGCTCTCGCCGTAGGCGATTCATCTCTCTGGGTCCTGAACCATCACGGTCTGGAGCTGGACCGCTATTCCCATTCGGGTGATCCAGGAGTTGCACAATTTCATTCCCGTCGAAAGCTGACCGGAGGAGGATGCCTGGCAGGATTGGCCAAGGCCCTGGTGACCACCTCCGGCACTGGGCCCGCCATTCTGCGAGTATGCCCAGCCACCCTCCCGGGTCCTGGTACGGCATGGGTCGAATCCGTCCAGGATGACGGAACCCTCTCCCCCGTCCTCACCCTTCCGCTGGGAACACCCGGATCCAGACGCCTCCATCTCATGCGTCAACCTGTTTTGACCGCAGGAACCGGCCATCTCTTCCTGGGCACCTGGGACGCCCCGTGCATGGCCACGTTCGGCAGGAACGGGGAGGAGCGGGATCACCTGTGCTTGCCGGAATACGACCGCCCCCCCACTCCGGAGGGGAAGCGTGCCGGCCTCGAGCGCCGGTTGGGCTGGGTTTCGGATCTCGGCCTTCTTCCCATGGACGTCCCAGCCCACTTGCCATGGTACGACCGAGCCTTCGCCACCCCCGGCGGGCTCGTGTTCAGAAGGGTACGCACAGAGGAAGAAAGGGATCTGGTCCTGGTCACGCCCGACGGGGCCATCTCCGTTACAGACGGATGGTTCCCGGAGAACACCTTCGTGGGCAGCACTGAGATCCTGGTGGCTCAAGATCTTCCTCAGGGTGCGAAGATACAGATCTACCCCAGCCCGTGGCGATGAGGATTTGGCGGCCGGTCGATATCGAAGCGGACCCGCCCCCTACTCTTGAAGCTTGTACCGAGTGAGCCTTTGACGGAGAGTATGCCGAGACATTCCCAGCTCTTCGGCGGCACGGCTCTTGTTTCCCCCGGATCGGGTCAGGGCCCCGAGAATGGCTTCCCGTTCTTCATCGGCGGTTCCGAAGAAACTGTACCGTTGCCGGCCATCCCTCTTCCTCCGAAGTTGGGTCCCCCCCCGTGGCTCCTCCGGTTCGACGGTACCAAGTTTGCTCCTGGATGGATCTCCTGTGCCTCCTTCGCTCTCCAAACCCATGGTCACCGCCGCGTAGAGGGCCTCTCTATCGAGAAGAGAGCGCTCCGAAAGAATGATGGCTGCCTCGAGGATATGTGCCAGCTCCCTGACATTTCCCGGCCATGGCAGCCCCTTTAAATACTCGACGGATTCCGCGGGCAACGAAATAGCGGGCCGGCCATGACGGGCCTGGTACTTTTTCACCAACCGCCCCACCAAAAGCGGTATGTCTTCCCTCCTCTCTCGCAACGGGGGAATGTGGCAAACGAGGACCGCCAGGCGGTGAAAGAGATCTCGCCGGAAGGCCCCGGTAGCCATCTCCTTGAAAAGATCTCTGGAGGTCGCAGCCAGAACTCGTACGTCAACCCGGTGAGTCCCCTCTCCACCCAACCGGCGGATTTCTCCCTCCTCGAGAGCAGTCAGGAGTTTCGCCTGTTGTGGGGTGGACAACTCTCCGACCTCGTCGAGAAAGAGGCTCCCCCGCTGAGCCTGTTCCAGGAACCCTTTTCTGCCTTCCCTGGCACCCGTGAACGCACCTCTCTGGTGTCCGAAGAACTCGCTTTCGAAGAGGGAGTCGGGAATCCCAGCGCAGTTGATGGCGAGGTAAGGGGAGGCAGCCCTCGGGCTCTGGTGGTGAATGACTCGCCCCAATAGGCTCTTTCCGGTGCCGGTTTCTCCCAGCAGGAGAACAGGTGCATTTACCCGAGCAGCCCTCCTCGCGAAGGCTCTGACCTTCTCCATGGCTTGGCTGGAGCCCAACAATGATCCTATGCTAGTTCCCACGGTTGCCTCATCAGCGTGTGCGGATTGGGATTCCCTCGGGCTGATTCGGAGACCCGGGGATCCCGTATCGCAGGGGGCCTGCTTCCGAAAAGTGCCCAGGGGGGCTGGGCGGCCCCATGGGTGGAAGGGCGAAATCCATGCCGACCAGGACTGGAAGATGACCGAGCACCTGAGCCCGTCTGAGGAGATGTCCCTTCGAGATGGGGTGGAGGAGGGGGCCGCCACCTGTCCCCGCTGCGGATCGACTCTCATCGTCACCGCTGTACCCCATCGGTCCGATGTTGCCTACGTGAGGAACCGAGTTTTCCTCTCCTGTGCGGACTGCCCCTTCAAGGCGGTGGTCGACAGGAAATGAGCGTCACGCCGCATTCCTACTTCAAACGCCTGCCGGTTGCGCGGCGTGGACTCGAACCCGAGCTTGCACCCCCGCGAAACCGGCACAGCGAGGAACCCATGGCTGCCAGCACCACGAGACCAATCTCCCCCAATCACTGGGTCCGGCTCCTTCCAGGCTTGCTCATCCTCCTGGCCTGGTGCATCCCCCTCGAGGCTCAATCCAGGGATCGTGGCCCCATTGTCCTGGAGCTTCCAGCCAGCACCAGAGCTCTGGCTCTGGGGAACAGCTTCGCCCTGGGCTTTCGAGATTCGGATGCGGTCTTCTACCAACCGGGGCTTTTGAATCAGGCCTCAGGATTTTCCGGATCCATACAGCGATATGGGTCAGCATCGACCCTCATCTCTCTCTCCGCCGGTGGGACTTGGCTCGACGGCGGCGTCGCCCTGGGGGTCCAACACCTCAGCTACGGAGCGGCCACAGAAGGCACCCTGGGAGGAGGGGCTCCCTACCTGTCGGCAGATGTCGGATCTCTCAGGACAAACGGGAGCACCGGAGTCTCAGAGTTGGTGGTCTCTGCCGGCTACGGGCGAACCTTCAAGGGCCTCCAGGTGGGCATCGTGGGGAAACTGACGGAGCAGAGATTCGGCCCCAACAAATCGGCTACGGGAGCCGTCGATCTGGGCATCTCCACTTCGCAGGGCCCCGTTACCCTTGGTGTGGCGGTTCAGAATCTCGGTCCCGACCTTTCCTTCTTCGATGAAGAGGTGCCTCTGCCCCTGGGGCTTGGACTCGGGATATCGACAGAAAGGGCGCCTGTCGGTCCCCTGGATGTGGGAGCTTCAGGTGCCTTGAACTACCGGATAGACGGTGACCTGGTCCCATCAGCAGGACTGGAGGTAGCCTACTGGCCCGTTACGGGCCGAACCTTCATAGGACGGATCGGTTTCCGGCACCTTCCGAAGGAACAGTCAGCCTGGCCAGTGACCTTCGGCGGGGCGTTCATGGGGGACGACATCATCCTGGAGTACGCCTACGAAGGGTTCGACTCGGGGAGTGGTGCTCACCGGTTCAGCGTAGGCTGGCGGTAGCCAGGATCTTCATTTCGAGGCCGATACCCTCAGAAAAGCCGGATCCATCTGCGAAAACCCAATCTCATCCACCACTACCGAGCCTGCCTCCGTTTCGTCGAAGACCAACTGGACCTCCACCAGGTCTTCCAGATCCAAATCACTCTGAGACCCGGCCAGAAAATCGCCCAGGGGGATGGAGTAGCTCTGAAGAACCATCTCCGTGTTTCCAGCATATCTCTGGTCTCCCCGCCTCTGAATCCTGATCTCGATGGGCCGCCTGACTGGCCCGTACCGATTCAGAAGGACCTTCCCGGAACGGCCCTGGGAGTCCACCAGACGAACCGAGAGGCGAAGGGGAGGTTTGGGTTCCTCCTCGTCGTCCTTCCCTTCCTTACCTGGCAGGAGAGCAGAGAACAGACTCGAGAAAAAGCCTCCGATTCCAGACCGTTCCTGCCTCTCAGCATCCTCGTTCTTTTCCGGCGTTTCCTCTCCCCCTTCCTCCTTGGTCGCCCCTTCTTCCTGCTCTGGAGAGGGGTCTTTCCGAGGACGGGGAGTCTGATCCAGGGCCGTGAGCATGAAGTCGAGGGTGGTCCCGGCGCCGAGATCCCAACGTCTTCCCAACTCTCTGGGAAGTTGGAGCGCATAAACCCCAGGCGGCCCCATACGCGTCGTGTCTTTGCCGGCGATTCGGTTGTTCCAACCCAGCCACACCGCCTGATTCTCCTGCGTGCTGGACGAAGTGCCTGTTCGGGAGCGGAGCGGCAAAACATCCTCTCTCCAGGTGGCCAGGCTGTCTCCACGGATCCGAAGGCCCGGCACCACCCCCGTGGTTACGTCGATGTCCTCCTCGAAAGTGGCAAGGGGCCGGAAGCTGCTCTCCTGGAACTGGGTGATGTACATGGTCTTGGGAAGCCATCCCCCGGCAACCCGGTGATCCCGGAACAGGGGTAGATAATCCTCCCTACCCTTGAGTGAGGCTTCCAGGAAGGCGGTGACATAGACCAGGGCGAAACGACGCTGCTCCTCTCCCTCCAAGAGCCCACGTAGGTCCAGGGAGCGTGCGCTACGAGGACCACGATCGTGAGGCCCCCAAACGGTATTCCACTGGCCGTGGTTGGCCCGGTGCACGTATACGGATGCCTTGAAATGGGGATCCTCATCGGTGAAGCGGATTCGCTTGAAGGTCCTCAAACCCGAGAAGCTGGAGACGTCTCCGTCGTGGGTCCCATGGAATACCAGGTAATTCACATTTTCCACCGGTGCCAGCCGGTTCGTCGGACGGTATTGGCCATCCACAGGAGCGATGGCCACCACGGCTTTGAGGTCGAATCCGAAATCCCAGGTCAGCGTGGCATCGTCAGGATAATGGGTCAGTGGGTTGAAAGCCGCAGCGTGACCCACGGCCTCTCCGCCCCTGGAATGGCCGATGATACCGATGTTCTCCAGGTCCACGAGGCCGTGAAAGGGATTCTCCTCATCGGCGTGGAAGCCCTTCCAGGCTTCGAGGTGTTTGAGGAAAAGCCATCCGCGAGCGTCGTTTTCTCCCCGGATTCCGCCATTGATGAAGTTCATGTCCAGGGATGCCAGTATGAACCCTCGGCTGGCCAGATGGCGGCCCAGGTACTCGTACCCAGGATCCGAAAAATCCTTCATGTCGTGGTTCCCATGAGCCACGAGCACCAGGGGGAATGGGCCCCGGCCGGCGGGATACCAGACGCGAGCGTTGAGGGGAAACGAATCGGGCGTAAAGCCCCAGTATCGGTTCCGGCTCTTGGCGCTGCTACCGAGACTCACAAGCTTGGACGCGTCCACCGTACCTGTCCTGAAGGCCACGGAGTCTCGATACTCCAAGCGGTTCTTGTCGGTGCCACTCCCATAGTAGAGGGCCCGAACCGTCAGCTCGCCGGATTCGAGAGGGCTCGTCGTGTCCAGAAGTTGCCGGGAAAGGATCAGATGGGAGTCATCTGGCGCCAACTCCAGGGCTCCCATGCAGGCACCGAGAAACAACACTCCGGGGAAGAGCAGAACTCCGACTCGAGGGATACTGAAGGATGAGGCTTTCATTGCTTCCTGGTCCTGGTCTGGTTCTGGCTGCGAACCGAAAAAGCTACCTGATGCTTCAGCCCCGGAGCAACCGACTTCTTTTCTCCGCTTCCGGCCTTGAGGTTGATCCATGACTCGGTTTCATTACCCTTATCGGGCCCGGCGGGTCGCATGACCCTCCCTCCGGGGACATTCTCGAACCAGCCAAAGAGAGGGGTAATGATGGCCAATCGATCCGCCAAGTTCAAAACCAACCTTGGCAGTTTCACCGTTGAGCTCTTCGAGGACCGGGCACCCAAAACCACGAAGAACTTCATCGATCTGGCGGAAAAGGGATTCTACGACGGGGTCATCTTCCACCGGGTCATCAAAGACTTCATGATCCAGGGGGGAGATCCCACGGGAACCGGTAGGGGCGGACCCGGATACACGATTCCTGACGAGTTCCACCAAGAGCTGAAGCACGAAGGGGCCGGAATCCTCTCAATGGCCAACGCGGGCCCGAATACGGGTGGGTCTCAGTTCTTCATCACCCTGGAAGCCACGCCCTGGCTGGACGGGAAGCATGCGGTGTTTGGTGCCGTCACCGAAGGCATGGAAAGCGTGGAGGCCATCGGGAGCACCAAAACCTCCAGGGGAGACCGCCCGGTGGAGGATGTGGTGATGGAGTCGGTGACGATCACCGAAGGTTAGGCTGGGCGTCCTCCCCCTCTCCGGCCCCAGGATTCAGTTGCCGATCCTTTCTGATCTCAGCCAGGATGGCGTCGGCATCGTCCGGAGCTTCCTCCAGCTCCGGAGCCGATCCATCCCTTACCAGGAACAGCCAGAGCCAGGTCAAGGGGATACCCATCCAGAAAAGGATAATCCGGCTCCAGCCCGGCTTTCCCTTCCTCTTCAAGTCAATGTAGAGAAGGTTGGCCAGGACCCAGATAACACCCGTGATGAATTGTTCCAACTCGAACCTCTCTCAAGGTCCCCACGATCCCTGGAGGGAGTCCTCCGGCAAGGTCAGCCCTGCCCTGTGGGAGAAACCTCTGTCGCCGGGACCGAAACTCGCACAACCCCTCTGAAGTCACCGGCCTCATACCCCGTCGCCAGATCCTCAGGGTAATCCTGCGCCAGAGCCTCCACTACCTCAGGATCCATGGCCTCCGGGTCCCCATGGCACTGTAGGCAGAGATCGGCGACAATGAGGGGCCGGTAGTACCGGTATTCCTCATCCGAGACCCGCTGAACAAAGCTTGATGGAGGCGGCCCTCCGGCCAAAACAGCGTTTTCGAAATAAAGCAGAGCCTCTTCCTCGGCCTCATCCGGGGCATTGAGGGGATTCCTGAATCGATAGGACGTCCTCTTCAAGATGAAATCACCAGGGAACTCTGATTGGACCGATCGGGTCAGCGAGAGGGCTTCTTCGGAGCAGAATCCGATAGCGTGAACCGCTCCCCCCTCTTCCATGGCGGCACTCAGGCGTCCAACCAGGGTCCGGAGGAGCTCCGCCGCTACTGGCTGGGCGACTCTGGCCACCTCCGCACCCACCTGGGGGTCCAACTCGGAAGAGTCGCCGCCGCAGCCGGAGAGAAGCGGAGCTATCAGGAACAACAAGAGAGATACACGAGCATACCTCATGGTTCCTCCTCGATTCTTACCGGAAAAGGGTATGCCCTACTCCCCTCCCCCAGGGGCCTCAGGAACTCGCTGCGCCAACTCTCGATCCAGCATAAAGAGAGCACTCTTGTCCTCCCCCGCAAGCTTCAGGAGGTCCACGACTCGCCCGGTGTTCTCCTCCTCCTCGACCTGCTCATCGATGAACCACTGGAGCTCTACCTGAGCTGGGTAGTCGTTTTCCTCCGTAGCGATTCCATAAAGCTTGTGAATGCAGCCGGTGATGTGCTCTTCGTGGGCCAGTGCTTTCTCGAATGTCTCCAGGGGAGTCCCGAAGTCCAACGGTGGCTCTCCGATAGCCTTCAGGACTACCCGCCCACCCCGACGGTTGATATGGTCGAAGAGCCTCATGGCGTGAGCAAGCTCCTCCTGGGCCTGCAACCTCATCCAATTCGTGAACCCCTCCAGGTTCATCGATTCAAAATGAGCAGCCATGGCCAAGTACACATAGGAAGAGAAAAGCTCTTCGTTGATCTGCTCGTTGAGTGCATCTTCGATGCGCTTATTCATTGTCGTTCCCCCATCAGATCTGTTCTCGCTCAGCAGTAGTTTTGTTTCCGCTCGGTAGTAGTATAGACAAAAGCTGCTTCGGATACACTCGAGGCCAATAGGGTTTCCTGGTTTTCTGTGTCTGAGTGCCCCATTCCGGAAATACGGTGATGTATTGAGAGCGCCGAAGCGCGCCGCTGGCAAGGCGCGCGATTGAGTCGTACCCTCTGTGGTACGGCGAATGAGCGCAACGCCGCCAGCGGGGATGCAGCGGCGCTCACATACCATCGTATTTCCGGATTGGGGTACTTAGAACGGGAAGGTGGCCTGGAGTCGCCGAAGGGAAATCTCGCCCGAAAAAAAAAGGGGCCAGCGACTGAGCCGCTGACCCCTGGCGCCTCCGCTGTCAGCGTCTTCAGCGATTCCCTGGTCAGGAGAACCAACGCGGATCAGTGGGGACCGGATCGATTGATCCAATAATACGCCACCGGAAGTAAAACCACTACTCTAGATTGTCAACAGAAGTTGAACCTTCTGCACGCTACCAGTTTTCTCCCACCTGTGCCTCGAAGGCTCTCCTCAACAGCCTCCGGACTTGGGCTTCTCCCCAGCCCCACCCGATGGCATCATTGGCGGTGGCGCTGCCACCGCCGAGCTCTGGACCGCCGCCCCCGAGAAGAACGCCGATATCTGATTCTGTCGCTGAACCGTTTCCCGTTCCGCCAAGGAGTTCCCCCAGAGGGGGGCTGGGGTCATGACGTCGTTCTTCCAACCCTCCAAGCCTCCCTCCAGGAACCGGTATTCCATGAGCCTCGGCCAACCTGTAGGAGCCAGAGTAAGCGCACCGTCACCGTCGTACACCACCACAACGGTACCCTCGGGCGTGCTCCCGAGCACCTCCAGGGCTTTGGCCGGGTCACCCGCCGCTATCGCACCCGGCACACCGCGCTCCCCTTCCTTGTCATCACGGAGGTCCAGGATGAGCATCCCCGGCTCCCTTTCGATGATATCCTCTGCGAGGCTGAGGGGGGCCATCGGCGCCATGGGAATGGGGTCGTCGAGCGGCCCCGGACTGCCGGCGGTAAGGGCAACGATACCTAGAACGGCGAGAGATCCGCCCATGGCTAACTTGAGACGGGGTCGTGGCTGTGGCGTGAGCTCTACCGGCCTCCTCTTGGCTTGGAAGATTTTCTCTACCTTTTCCGCACCGATGAAAGCGAGAACGGCTCCCGCCACCATGATCAAAGCGAGGACCAGCGCTGGGATCCCCAGGACCTCATGGAGAAGAGACACCTCTCCGGACCCCGCCAGGTATAGAGAATGCAACCCCGGCACCCAGTCAACCGTGAAGGTGAAGGTGGCGATTCCCAGGAAGATCCCGGCGAACGTAACCCACCCGTCGATACGGCCAGAGACCATGGATACCACGGAGGTCCCCGGGCAGAGCCCGCTCATGATGAAACCGACTCCCAGCAGGAACCCGCCAACAGCCTGGGCAGGGACAAACGAGGGGCTTATCCAGACCATGGACATGTCCACCATGCCAAGAGATGCCAGGCCATAGAGACCCACCATGGCCACCAGGATCGCCGTAAACATGACCTTGAAGACGGTCATGTCATTCAAGTAGAACTGCCCGGCAAGCTTTCGAGCGTTCCCGAACCCGGCCCGCTCGAGGATGAAGCCGAAGGCGAACCCGATGAAGATCCCCGTAAGAAGCCGCAGGTCGTCGGTAGGGAAGCTGAGGGGAAAGAGTGCGCCGCTCATATCCACTGCCTCCTCACCAGATGGGCGACGGAGTAGCCCCCTGCAAACACCATGAGCATAAAGATCCAGCTACCGGTCCCCAGGCCCGCGCCTCCAGACAGGGCCTGACCGGAGGTGCAGCCTCGGGCCAGGGAGGCGGCGAAGCCCATGATCACTCCCCCGGCCAGGGCGTAGGTGAGGCGGCCCCGAACCGAGATATTGGGGCCCTTCTCCACCTTGGTGCTCAGGCGGCCAGCGCTCAGCGCCCCCAGGAACCCGCCCAGGATCACTCCGATCACCTCGACTACGAGCCAGTTCCTGAGGGGAGAAGCGCCGTCGGCGACATAGCTCTTCAAAACCGTGTTATGAGCAGTCCACTCCGGAGCGACCTGGCTGGTTGCCAGAGCCAGGCTCCTCTTGGGAAGGGCCGTGGCTCCGAGACCGTTTCCGGCCACCAGGTAGGCCGCCAGGAGGACCAGTCCCAGCAGAGCGCCCGCTATGTAAGGATTCCAGTATTCTCTAGCTTTCATCTTTTCATCACCTCATGGCGAGTTCGGTGACCCACCCTGTGGCCTGACCGGCAAAGACCAGGATCCATCGCAGGGCAAAACCACCCAGAAGTACCAATACCGCTGTTCCTCTCCCGGGAACAGTTCCATGTTTGAACTCCATCCACTCCCCGGCCAAGGGGGCCAACAATCCCAAAGCCACCACCAGGGTCCAGAAGGCGGCCGTAAAGGGGCCGCCGAATATGACCGAAAAGGCTCCCTGGGCCACGCCCCCACCGGTGGCCAAACCGATCATCCACATAGCCAGGAGAACAAGCTCCACGGAGATGAGAGCCATGTCCGCCCGACCCAGCGATTTCTTCTCTTCATCGGAGAGGCCGAAGAGGAGCATGAAAGCGGCCCCGGTGGATAACCCTGAAACCAGGAAAAGGGGGCCCAGGAGGGCCGAGTTCCAAAGAGGCCGGGCGGCCATGGTTCCCAAAAGCACCCCGGTATAGATCCCTAGGGACGCTCCCATGACGATGTTCAGCCTGGCCAACAGGGCGGCCTTCTTGTCTACCCACTCCTCCCAATCGGCCAAGAAGCCAAAGCGGCTGAGGCGGTGGCGGAGGGGAGCCTTGAACTTCTCCGGGGTGGTATGCCAGGCCAAGAGGACCGACACGGGATACACCCCCAGTAGGATCCACGCTCCCCAGGACATGGGAGAGGTAAGCTTGAAGGTGAGATAGAACCGCCAGGCATTGAACGGATGCTCCAGGTCCAGCCAAAGAAAGAACATCCCCACCGAGATAGCGATAGGAGCCACCCAGGGCATAAGGGCCAGGGCTGTGGAAGACTTCTTGTGCCCACCTCTCAGGACATGGATCCCGGTCAGGATCATGATTCCGGCCACTACCCCGCCGAGGAAGAGGTATAGCGGTATCTCCCATCCCCAGACGTGCATGGTGGGATCGATGAGGTGGTTGTGTCGGGTGTTCGTCAGTTCGTTCATCGATCCCTCACTTCAGGTAGAAGTGTTTGGGGGCCGTCCCGGCATCTGGTCTCAGAACGTACCAATCCCGTTTCGCCAGGACCCGGGATATCTCACTATCCGGGTCGTTCAGGTCCCCAAGGTAGATGCTTTGCGTAGGGCAGACCTCCTGGCAGGAGGTTGTGGGGATGCCAGCCTCCAGCCGATGCATGCAGAAGGTGCACTTGTCCGCCGCTCCGCTCCGGGGATCGATATGCCGGGCATCGTAAGGACAGGCCGTGATGCACGCCTTGCAACCGGAGCACTTGTCCGGGTTGACCTGTACCGTCCCCATGGGCCCGTAATGGGAGGAGCCTGTGGGGCATACCGTCACGCAGGGTGCATCTTCGCAGTGATTGCAGCGCTCCGACTGGATGGTCATCCGAACGTTCGGGTACTCCCCCTGAAGGAGGGTGTAGATCCAGTCCCTGGAGTAGTCCGGCGCCGTATCGTTCTCCGCCTTACATCCGATCACACAGGCGGCACATCCGACGCAAGTCACCGTGTCGATGGCCATTCCGAGGCGAACGTCGCTCATACGGCCACCACCTCCCTTCTGCCTCGGTCATTGGCCCCGGCCCGGGCCTCCACCGTTTCCGCTTCCTCAACTGGGGATGCCGTTTCAGCAGCTTCGGCCTCCACATCGGCCGCCCTGAGGAAAGTGACGAAGTTCACATTCATCCCGGTGCCGCCCATGATGGGATCGGTCTTGAACCGGGTGATGAGCTCGGCGTCATCGATGCCTTTCCCGAATACCTGTTTCAGACCCTTCGCCTTTCGGCCGTAGCCATGCACCAGGTAGACGGCGTCGGGATGGATGCGGTCTGTCACCTTCACGGGAGCACTGAAGGTCGACCGGACTCCATCCTGGTTCTGAAGGTAGATCCGATCCCCGTTCTGGAGCCCCCACCTCGCCGCGATCTTCCTGTTGATCCAGACACCGTTCTCGTCCATGACCTCGGAGAGGAGCCGGTTGTTGGTCGTACGGCCGAAGGTGTGAACAGGAGCCCGTCCGAAAAGGAGGCGGTAGTAGCCCTGGGGGGGATCCTCCACGTCTTCGTCGTGCCAGGTGGGCATGGGATCGAAGCCGTGGGCTGCCAGGCGTTGGGAATAGAACTCGATCTTTCCGGAGTCGGTCCAGAACACCGGCACCGCCCCTTCCTCGAAGTAGATGGGCCCTTGTACGCCGACGATCACCCCATCCCGTTGAAGCACCTCACAATCCAGTCCGGCTGCCGCGACGCGGGTCTTGGCATACTCCACAGAGTCCTTCCAGGGGAAGAAGTCCGGGAGCCCGATGCGGTGACCGAGCTCCCGGGCGATCCACCACCCGGGTTTGGAATCGTACATGGGTGGCACCACTTCCTGTCGGACCGCCACGTACGGGACCCGCCAGGGTGGAGTGAACACCTCGTCGCATCGCTCTAGGTAGGTGGCTTCCGGCAGAACAACGTCCGACCAGCCGACGATCTCCGCCGGAAGGATGTCTACCGTGACCAGGAACTCCAGCTCCTGGATGGCCCGGTAGGTCTGCTCCGGGTTCGGGAGGGTCGTGGGCAGGTTTGAGCCATACACCATCCAGCCTTTGATCCGGGAGTCGCCGATACCGCTGGGGATGGTGGCGTCACAAACCCCCTGGGCCAGGGCCTGGTCCGCCAGCGGGTAGTCACTGGGGCTCGGTCGGTCCGCCACTTCCGCCTCATGATCCAGGTACCCGGGATACTCATACGGGGGAATCTCCATGGTGGCAGGGACGAAGAACCCGCCCTTCCTTCCCCAAGAGCCCAGAAGGGCATTCAACAGCGCGATGGCTCTCGACCGTTGCGTGTCGTTCCCGTACCAGGTCACGTGCCTGCCCGGATGGATCAGGGTCGCGGGACGGGCCGCTGCCATCATCCTGGCCGTCCGGCGGATCTGGTCCGGATCCAACCCGGTCCGGGTATAGGCCCACTCCGGCGAGTAGGACTGGACATGGGCCTGGAGTTGCTCGAACCCGTACCCGTAGGTCTCTACGTACTCCCTGTCGTAGAGCCCCTCGCCGACGATGACGTTCATCCAGGCCAGGAGAAGGGCGATGTCGGTGCCGGGCTTGATGGGCATCCACTCCACCGACTTGCTTGCCGCCACCGAGAACCTGGGGTCGACGGTGATGATCTTCGCCCCGTTTCGGAGGGCCTCGGCGAACTCCTGGACCTGGGTGTTATGCATGTTTTCTCCCAGGTGGCTTCCGATGAGGACAAGACACTGGGAGTTCTTGATGTCGGTTCGCTCCGGCGACCCGACACCCCAGCCGAAGGTCAAGTCGAAACCCACATCCCGGGGGCCTCGGCACTGAGCGTAGGAGGGCGCGGCAATGTTTGGCGAACCGTAGGCGTGGAAGAGGTGCTTCATCCAGTTGCCGCCGTATCCGTGGGAGAACAGAGCCAGCGCCTCTGGTCCATACCTGGCCTTGATCCTTTGAAAGTTCTCGGCCACCTCGTTCAGGGCCGCATCCCAGGACACCTCCTCGAACAGCTGGGCTCCTCTGCCCTCCCGGCGGATCATCGGTTTCTTCAGCCGATCCGGATCGTAGAGTATCCCGGTGCCGCCAGCGCCCCTCGGGCAGAGATGCCCCTGGGAAAGGGGATCCAAGGGATTCCCCTTGATCTTTGTCACCCGGCCGTCCTTTACGTGCGCCAGAATCCCACACTTCCAGAAGCATAGCTCACAAAAGGAAGGAATGACCTGGTCGCCATCGGTTTCGGGATCCACGGTGGGGTTCCCGTACAACCCGAACCAATCGGTAGTGACTCCGCTCAAGGTTGCCGCCCCAGCGACACTGACGGAGGACGTGCGAATGAAATCCCTTCGCTTCATGCGAGCGTCCTCCAGTCCAAGACATTAAACATTCCATATATCCTATATGTTGTCTATTAAAGTAGGCCGTTTTGAGACTCTCCCGGAGGTTTCCGGTGGTCCCATCGGCCGCGGGAGCAGACAGCAAGGGTGGTGCCAAATCCGACTACGAGGTCTCCGCCGAAGGAGCGCGGCGCTGTAAGTCGTTGGCAAGGAATTGCTTGAAGATTGTAATGTTTCTTCAAACCATCGTCTGAAAGGGGCAGTCCGCAGGGGGGATCGTCCGGTGGGGAAGTGACATTCTGTCCCGTGCCCGGGGCCATCTGAATCATCACGATGGTTCCGGCAGTCCAAGCCAGCAAAAGGGGCGGCCTGTCGGACCGCCCCGGATCGGGTGGAGTGGATGCCGCCGGAGGTGCTAGCCACTCTTTCTGCCGGTAACCGCGACCCGCCCCTGGTCATCGAACTCCAGAATCATCCAGGTGTTGGTGGTCCCACAGAGCGGGCAGAAGGCATGCTCCCGATCGAGGATCTTCAGGTCGGATACCAGACCGCATCCTTCGCACTCGGCGCGGACGGTGGTCCACTCTTCTCGTAGGCCGCTCCGGGCCAGCCTGACCCCCATGACGACGGGGCGGCACCTGGAAAGCGGGCAGACATCCCCGTCGCATCGGTTCCCGAAATCCAGACAGACGACCTCATCCGACTCCTGCAGATTGGCCTGTCCATTCCGAGGTGTCCCCGGGGACACGACGACCTGGACCTCCTTGTCACAGTGGGTACAGAAGGTGTACCTGATCTCTTTCCTCTCGCTCATAGCCACCTATTCCTTCCCGGCCCCTTCTCGCCCCTCGGTCGCCGAGGCATCACCCGTTCCCTTTTTCCCTTCCCGAATCTCCTTGATGATGCGCCTGTAGTTTTCCTCCATCTGGCCGGTGGGAACCTCAAAGAGTGGACAGAGGGATCCCGTGCACGATTCGCCGAACTCCAGGCAGATGCAGTTTGCGGGGTCATGAGCGGAA
>JASFVN010000071.1:0-16721 GCA_050049805.1 Gemmatimonadota bacterium | reverse complement strand
TCACCACCGGCCCGTACCGACTCGTGCGGCACCCCATGTACCTGGGCGCTTCCATCATGGCCCTGGCAGCACCTCTGGCTCTGGGCTCCTACCTGGCGGTGGTCCCAACACTCCTGCTCCCCATCTTCATGATCCTCCGCATTCTCGACGAAGAGAAGCTCCTCCTGGAGGAGCTTCCGGATTACGCGGAGTACACCCAAAAAACCAGATACCGGCTCATCCCCCGAGTGTGGTGAGGGCGGGACTCTCCGCGGAGCCCTTGTTTCCTTCTTGTTTTGTATGCATGCAATATGCATATTGCATGCATGGCCACCAAGACGATCTCGCTGAAAGTCGAAGCCTGGGAACGACTCAGGCGCGCAAGACGAAGTCCGACAGAGTCTTACTCCGAGGTCGTCATGCGGGCCCAGTGGCCCGAGATGGGCATCACGGGAAGTGAGCTGCTTGAGCTCTACGTCTCAGAGGGACCCCATCTCTCGGCGGAAGCCCTGGATCGACTTTGGGAGACGGATGACGATTCCCGGTCGATCCGACCCCGAGGAGAGTCGGGGGAGTAATGGCCGCGGGGTTGGTCCTTGGCTGCGACTTTCTGGCTGACCTGGAGAGAGAGGTCCTGAGGGGGGTGTTCGGCGCCGCCCACCAGTTTCTGGACAGGAACGCCGAACAGGAACTCTGCATCACGCGAATCACCGCCGGTGAGCTGGCTTCCGGCCCCCAGCTGGATGAACGGAACGCCTGGAGTACTTTCGTGAGTCGATTCCGCATCCTCGACCTCGACCTGGACGCAGCCTGGGCGTACGGTCAGACCTACAGATACCTGAAGCACAATGACCTCCTCATAGGCACCAACGACCTCTGGACTGCCGCCGTGGCCGTAGTCAGGGGCCTTCCCCTCGTCACAAGAAACCCGGCCCATTTCCGGAGGGTGCCCGGGCTCAAGGTCCTCACCCACATCGGCTGAGGGTCACTTTCCCGGCTCCGGCGGGTCTGTGCCGGTTCTGGCCAAGGTCACGACCGAAACCTCCTGCGGGCCCTCATCGTCGTGAAGGACACCAGAGCTTGATGTAGTCGAAGCCTATACGCAAGTTAGGGGTCGGATCGGCGACGCCCAAAGCTTTCGCCAACGGCTTCATGCCAACGACACGGGAGGCTCCCATGCGCAAGTCCCTCGGTTCCCTCTTCTTCACCGCTTCCCTTCTGGCAGTCAGTTGCGCTCCAGCCGCTGAACCGGCCGACGATGCCCCTCCCGTGGATCTGTCGGCGGAGGAGGCCGCCGCCCGAGCCGTGGTGGACCTCTGGGAGCGGATGTGGGTGGAGGAGGAGATCGACCTTTTCGACCAGGCCTTCGCTCACGACCCGGACATGGTCATTTTCGGAACCGACGCCGCTGAATATTGGGTCGGCTACGAAACCGCCAGAGAGTCTCTGGAACAGCAGTTGGAGGTATTCGAGGACACGGAGTCCTCCGTTCGAAACCAGGTGGTGAAGGTTCACGAGTCCGGCGAAGTCGCCTGGTTCACCGAGATGATGGACATGGAGGTGACCTCTGGCGAGGAGAGGGTCGAGCTTACCGTCTGGTTCAGCGGCGTGCTGGAAAAGAGGAACGACGGCTGGAAGATCGTCCAGTTCCACGCATCGGTTCCGGTATCCGGTCAGGCCGTGGAGTACTGATCGGCGGTTCCATCCCCTTCCGGTCCGCGGGTGGATCGGCGGGCAACAAGGGCCCCCGGGGAGATCCGGGGGCCTTTTTCATCCCCAGGCAACCCCCTGGTCTCCGCCAGCCCTTCGGCCTGCAGAATCCATTCCTGGCCGCCGAGCGGAAGCGATCCATGCAACCCTCGGTCGCAAGGGAGCATCCAATTTTCTATACTGATCTGTTCAGATGAACAGGTAGGACAATAGAGAGGCCGGGCACCGGCCGCCGGCCATCGCGCCGAAGGAGACCCCGGCACCGGCCGCTGGCCAGGGCGCCGAAGGAGGTCCGGGCACCGGCCGCCGACCCAGAGGCGTCGCAGGACGCACGGAGCCGATGAAGAGGAAAGGCCAATGTCCCCTAAACAAACCAGCAACCTCTATGGCAACCTGGATCTCCTGGTGCTACGAACCGTGGACATGGAGGGCCCGGTCCACGGGTTGGGTGTAGTCGACGCCCTGGAGTTGAGCTCGGGTGGGCGCATCGAGGTGGAGGACGGGGCCCTCTACCGTTCCCTCCACCGTTTGGAGAAGAGGGGATTGCTGAAGGGCCAGTGGCGGACCAGTGAGAAGAACCGCCGGGCCAAGTTCTACTCCATTACCCGCACAGGGCGACGGGAGCTGGCGAGAGCCCAGGAAGAATGGGAGCGGCACACCCGGGCCGTAGGACAGGTGCTGGGCCTGGGTTGGGGAGAGACGAAATGAGCGCCCCGGCCAGGTGGAGGCGGCTTTTCCGTCTTGGCGAATCCCAAGAGGAACTGGAATGTGAGGTGGAAGAGGAACTTCGCTTCCACATGGAAGAACTGGCAGATCGCTTTCGGCAGGAGGGCGTGCCTGAAGAGGAAATCGAGGCCGCTGTGAAAGGTCGTTTCGGGAATCTCGAAAGAGTCCGGGAGGAGCTCATACGCACACGACGCACGACCCACCGAAGGCTCCGGCGACATCAAATCCAGCAGGGCCTCGGCCAGGACCTCCGCCTGAGCATCAGACTCCTTCGGAAACGTCCGGTATTCGCTGCAGTCATCGTCCTCACTCTCGCCCTGGGCATCGGTGCGAACTCGGCCATCTTCAGCGTCCTCAAAGCCGTGGTCCTGACTCCCCTCCCCTACCCTGAACCGGACCGGCTCATGACGGTCTGGACACCCCAGGAAGGGTCCAGCTTCAACCCTTTGTCCGGTCCGGATTGGATCGACTTCCGGAACCGGAGTCAATCTTTTGCAGCCTGGGGAGTCTATGAGCCGAGGTCACTGAACCTGTCCGGGAACGGCCTGCCCGAACAGGTGGAGGGGCTCAGGATCTCCCACGGACTTCTCCAGGCCCTCGGAACCGAGCCGGCCCGGGGCCGGTTCCTGACACCGGAGGAGTCTGAGGACCCCTCCACCCGCGTTCTGTTGATAAGTCACGACCTGTGGCAACGACGGTTCGGGGCTGATCCGGGGATTCTCGGTGCGGAAATCCACGTGGACCAGGAACCGTGGACCGTGGTTGGCATCCTCCCGGAGGGCTTTCGATATCCGGGATGGCAGCGATTCACCGAGCCCGACCTCTTCATGCCGCTTTTCCTCCGAACCGACCCCGAAGACCGGGGAAGCTACTATTTGAGAGCCATCGGCCGGTTGCGGGAAGGCCGGTCCCTGGAAAGCGCCCGGGAGGAGGTGGAGGCCATCGCAGCCCAGCTGGCTCAGGACTTCCCCGACACCAACGCCAGGCGGACAGCCCGGGTAGTACCCCTGGAAGACATCGTCCTGGGGGATTCTCCTCGACGCATCTGGATCCTTCTGGGAGCCGCCGGTTTCGTCCTCCTCCTGGCATGCGCCAACGTCGGTGGCCTCCTTCTGTCCAGAAACGCCGGCCGTAGTGTGGAAATGGCGGTTCGGGTCTCCATGGGGGCAGGCCGAGGCAGGCTCGTGAGGCTCATGCTTACCGAGAGCCTCACGCTGGCCATCCTGGGCGGCGGGGTCGGGCTCGTCCTGGCATGGTGGGGATCCGAGCTCCTTTCCCGCTTCATCCCGGGCGACCTTCCCCGGGCAGGTGAGGCGGGGATCGACGGCCCGGTGGTTCTGGTTACGCTGGGGGCGGCCCTCCTCACCAGTCTCCTTGCCGGCGCCCTTCCAGCCCTGGCTGCCTCCACCACACGCCTCAAGGAAGCGCTCCAGGAGGGTACTCGTTCCATGACCATGGCTGGTTCTCGGGGGCGGCTTCTGGGTGCAATGATCGCAATCCAGGTGGCTCTGACCTTTGTTCTGGCGGATGGCGCGGCCCTGATGCTGCAGAATCTGAGAGCGGTGACCACCTATCGGGAGCTCGATTCGCCAGAGAAGGTCCTGTTCTCCCACTACCTGGAGGCGCAAGACGAAAGCGAAGCCATTTTCGTCCAGGATCCCTTCCAGGACCAGCTGCTGAGCCGAGTGCGCGGTCTTCCGGGAGTCCAGGGAGCCGGCGTGTCCGGGCGTCTGCCCTTCGAAAGTGGATGGTCCGCCACCCTCCTTCCCGAGGGCGTCGACTATGACCCTGACGTCGACGTTCCGGGAACCCACATCGTACCCGTCTCGAAGGGGTACTTCGCCGCGGCGGGGATCGAGCTCCTTCGAGGAAGGGATTTCCTGCCCGAGGACAAACCCTTCCAGGGGGAAGGGCCCGTCGGGATAGCCGTGAACCAGGCATTTGCCGACCGGAGTTGGCCAGGGGAGGATCCGCTGGGGAGGGGCGTCCGAGCCAACGCAGCCCATGACCCGTGGCTGGACGCGGTGGTCGTGGCCGTCGTAGAGGACGTGCGGCAATACGGCCTCGAGAGCACACCGGATGCCGAAATCTACCTTCCGGTGTTCCCTTCCTTCCTTCCCGGTCGATGGCTGGTTGTCCGGGCAGAAGAAGATCCTCTGGCTCTGGCTCCTGCACTTCGGCAGACCCTTGCCGAGTTGGATCCCCATCGACCCCTGACCCAGATCTTCACTGGATCGGATCTCTACGAATTCCTGTCCCGGGGCCGGAGGGTGACCACTCGTCTCATCGGGATCTTCGCCCTGCTATCCCTGGCATTGGTCGCGGCCGGAACCTACGGAGTCATGAGCTTCCTGGTAGAGCAACGGACCCAGGAGATGGGGATCCGCGTAGCCCTGGGTGCCCAGAGATCCCACGTGGTCTGGCAGATCCTGAAGACGGGCCTCGCCCTGTGCCTCGTGGGAATCGCAATCGGGCTGGTTGGGCTATGGGGCGTATCGGGAGTTGTCCAGAGCCTGTTGTTCGACGCTGAAGCACTGAGCCCCACGGTTATGGTAGCGGCGGCTCTGGGGCTCCTTACGGTCTCCTTGGCTGCAACGGGCCTTCCGGCTCTCCGAGCGACCGAGGCGGACCCGGTGGAGGTGATGCGAAGCTGACGCCGAGGGCTCACCCCACATGGCACCCGCCCTCGAGTCCACAGCCAGGCTTGGCTCAGGGCGGAAACGCCACCTCGGGCTCAGAGGGGAATGGCCACGTCCGATGCACCTCGGAGAATGGCCTGGTCCGCCGATACCAGTGGAACTCTCAGGCGACGAGCCAAGACCACGAACTCGGCATCGTAGGCACTCAGGGGGCCCTCGATGGCTGCTTCCAGTAATGGCGCAGCGGGCACCGCCGCCACTCGATCGCCCAGGACCGCCTCGGCATCCTCACAAATGTCCAGAGCGTCCCAGGGCTCGATCTCGGCCCGGCGGAGTAATCCCACCATCACATTCCGCAGCTCGCTGAGGAGCACTGGGGGAGCAGCCCATTCGGGATCTTTTTCGAAGAGGGAAGCCGCTCTGTCCGCCGGCCCACTCCCGGTGAGAAGGTAGACCATGACGTTGGTGTCGACCACGATCATGGCCGCCCCTCGGATTTGAGCTCTCGAAGCAGGGGCCCATCCAACTCGAGGATCCCGGTCCGTGCCCTCCGGGCTTCGACCCGAGCCAGGAGCCCGTCCACGTCCAGCAAAGCGGGGGCCACGGACGCCTCCAACCGAGCGAGGATCTCGCCGTTCAAGCTCCGGTGATTCCGCTCTGCCGCGTTCTTCAGAACCTTGTGGAGCGTTGGGCTCATCCCTCTGAGGGCGAAGTCAGGCATGGGCTTACCCCAAGGCGAAGAAATGAGTGATTTCATAATGATATCGTTTTAATAGCAACCAGGCAATTTTCTCCCTCCATACCTGGCGGTCCTTCGGGCACCAAGCCATGGGCAGATGGGCCAGCTTCGCCCGTATGCACGGCCAGCCCGGAAACCATCCGCTCGCTGGTTCCGTCTATCTAAATGACGACCAAGGCACAGAGCTCACCTTTACAGCGAAGACCCAGAGTTCGCGCCTGCCTGCGAAGCGACAATCCGGAGGCGTACCGATGTCGAATCCAGCCCTCACCCGACCTTCATCCGGTCACCGGCGTCCAGGGGTCTCCCTGGCTTTCGCCCTCACTCTGAGCCTCCTTCTCGCTCCCCACGTCCTTTCTCCGCCAACGGTCCAAGCCCAGGAACGAGAAACCATCCATGACCGGATCGTGCACCTGGAGCCTTCGGTAATCATGGAGATCCCCGACCTGCCCCGCCTGGAGGAGGGCCTTGGAATCGAAGGTCGGAAGGTGAGCGTCGGAGATGCCGAACTCTGGGTGGAGGAAGAAGGAAGCGGAACGCCGCTGGTCTTGATCAACGGAGGGCCCGGCGGGACTCATCACATGTTCCACCCCTGGTTCGGCAGGGCTGCGGAGTTCGCCCGGGTCATCTACTACGACCAGCGGGGATGCGGGCTATCGGACTATGAACCCGGACCCGACGGGTACTCCGTTCACCAGGCCATGGAAGACCTGGAAGCCCTGCGGCAGGCCATGGGCCTGGATCGAATCGTCCTGGCGGGATTCTCCTACGGTGGATTCCTGGCCCAGTACTACACCCTCCACCACCCCGAGAACGTGGCCGGTCTGGTGCTGGTGGGGGCTTCTCCGGGAATTCGGGCCGACCTGGGCCGATCCCGGGAACGCGACTTCATGTCGCCAGAGGAAGTCGACGTGAAACAACGGATCCTCGCCGAGCTGAGGGAGCAGGCCCCCAGCAGAGGCTGGACAGAGGCCGAGATCACTGCCCTGGTGGTCTACAACAACTTCTTGAACGGCGACTGGAAACGGCAGAACTACTACAAGCCCACGCCGGAGAAGATGGCCCGGATCGCTCTCTACGAGTGGGTCCAGGACGGCATCCTCAACAACGCGGTTGGCCAGAGCATGAACGGCATCGACTTCACCGGTGCCTTCAATGCTAACCCGATACCTACTCTCATCCTGGAAGGCGAGTGGGACCTGACCTGGGGTCCGGAGAAGAGGACAGCCCTGGCGAACAACCACCCAAACGGTCGGCTGGTCGTGTTTCAGGAAGCCAGCCACAACATCTTCGATGAGGATCCGGAGGGGTTCTTCAACACCCTCCGAGAGTTCATGCAAGGGCTGACACCACCCGACGCCGACGCCGTGTCGGCCTTCAACCAGGGGCTGGCGGACCTCCGACAGAACTGGGCGGAGGCCAGGGAGTCCCGCCCCAAACCCATGGATTGGGGCATGAGCGCCAGTCAGGCTATCGCAGAGTCATTCACCCCCGATGCCCTGAACGAGATCGAGACACCCATCGAGTACCTTCGATTGGGCTTCGCCCTCTACGACGTCAGGAGGTACGAAGAGGCCCAGGCCGTCTTCGAAGCCTTCTGGTCATGGGCTGAAGCCAACGAGGAGCCGGCCTTTTCGGCCCTGGCCTGCATCTGGGTGGGACATATGCTGGACCTGTCGAGCCGGAGAGATCAGGCCATCGAATGGTACCGGCGGGCAGCGGACAAGGACCTCGACGACACGTGGAGCCATGGCCAATACGGGATGAGGTATTCCCTGAGCGCCTGGGCCCGGGAGCGCCTGGAGACTCCCTTCCAGCGAATCGAGAACCGGGGGGAATAGGGATCTCGGGTCGAGCCGCCCTATTCCACTCGCAGCGCCACCACCGGATCCACCTTTGTAGCCCGGCGGGCCGGGAAGAAGGTGGCGGCTACTCCGGCGAGGAACAGAACCACCGCCACCGAAGCAAAGGTCACCGGATCGAAGGGACTGACCCCGAAGAGGAAGCGGGCCAGGCCCCGGGTCACCCCGAGCCCCACCAGAATCCCGACTCCGATGCCCATGAGGGCCAGAAGGGTGCCCTGGCGAACCACCATGGACATGACATTGCCTCGTTGGGCTCCCAGGGAAAGTCGAATCCCCATCTCCCGGGTCCGCTGTGTGACCGAGTAAGCCATGACTCCGTACACTCCGCCCAAGGCCAGGATGAGAGCGATGACGGCCAGCACCGACATGATTTTGGCCATGATGAGATCGCCCCCCAGGGACATCTCGATGAGGTCGTCCATGGGCATGACGTCATAGGCCGGGACAGCGGGATCCAGGGCGCTGACCTCCCCCCTCACCGATTCCATGAGGGAGGTCAGAGGGACCGAGGCTTCCACGGCCCAATCCATGAACCGGTCCTCCCTCTGCAGATAGGGCATGAAGATCGTTTCCAGATCGCCCTCATCGGCGCCGGCATCCTTGGTGTCACCCACCACGCCCACGATCTCGAGGGACCCGCTATATAGGACCACCTGTTCTCCGACGGGGTCGCTATCGGGCCAGTTCCGCTGAGCCATGGTCTCGTTGATGACCACCACCGGAACGCTTCCGGCACGGTCCGTATCCAGTAAGGACCGGCCTCTCAGCAGGGGAATGTCCAGGGATTGGAAATACCCAGGCAGGACAAACTTGAAGCCCGTGATTCGCCGCTGGTTCATGTCCTGAAAGTCCTGACCTCCCAACACATAGTAGGTCGCAGAATAGCCCTGCAGCGGCAGGGCGTTGGCCCCTCCAACGCTCTCCACCCCCGGGAGGGCGGCCAGGCGGTCCCGCAACCGCAAGTGGAAATCATTCAGGGAAGCCGTATCCGGATACTGGGCTTCCGGGAGCAGAGTCTGGAAGGTCAGGACATCGGACCGGTCGAAGCCCAGGTCGGCCAACCGGATGCGGGCGAAGCCCTGGACCAGGAGAGCCGAGGAGACCAGTAAGACCAGAGCCAGGGCCACCTCCGCCACCACCAGCCCCTTCCGCAACCGCCCGCCCCGGGCGCCACTTCCCCCTCGCCCTCCCTCCTTGAGGGAATCGGTAAGTTGGGTCTTGCTGGAGTGGAGGGCCGGGGCCAGGCCGAAGAGAATCCCCGTCAACATGGTGATGGCGGCGGTGTACCCCAGGACGCGGGGGCTGAGGCCGATCTCATGGGTTCGGGGAAACTCGGGAGGCATGATGGAGAGGAGGCCCTGGATGCCCAGGAAGGCCAGGCCCAAGCCCAGGATTCCACCCAGAATCGCCACCACCGTGGCTTCGGTGAGGAACTGACGGACGATTCGGCTCCGGCCCGCTCCCAGAGCCCCCCGCAAGGCCACCTCCCGATCCCTCCCGGCGGCGTGGGTGAGAAGGAGATTGGCCACGTTGGCGCAGGCGATGAGGAGGACGAAGAGGACGCCCACCGTCGCAATCATGGTGCCAGCCTCGAACCCCTCGTCGAAGACCTGGTCGTGCAGGGTAACCATCATGGCACTGTGGCCGTAACTGGTCTCTGGGTATTCCGAACTGATTTGCCCCATGATCTGCTGGGCTTCGGCCAACTCCTGTTCCCGGGTGTACCCGTCCCTGGTTCGGGCCAGGACCCTCAGGTAGTGGCCGTCTCTGGCTTCCTCACCGGTGAAGGCCAGGGGAGCCCACACATCCCGATAGGGCAGGATGTACCAGAAGTGCTCCGGCATGATGCCGACCACGGTATGGGGGGCTCCGTCCAGGAGGATGGAGGTCCCCAAGATTTCGGGATCGCCTCCGAACCGCCTCTGCCAGAGGCGATGGCTGATGACGATCACACGCTCGTTTCCGGGGGTCCCCTCTTCTGAGGTAAAGCCCCTTCCCTGGGAGGGTTGGACACCGAGAACCCGGAAGAATCCCGGCGTCACATAGAACCCGCTCAGGCGCTCGGCCTCGAAGTCCCCCGAAAGGGTGAAGGTGCCCCCATGCTCCGCCGCCAGATCCATGGAACGTGAACGCTCCCGCAGGTCCAGGAAGTCCGGAGGGGAAAAGGTGGTCTGGCCCCAGTCCCGTTCCGAATTGGTGACCCACACCGAGCTGAGCTGATCCGAGTCGGGATAGGGCAAGGGCCGCAGCATGAAGACGTCCACAGCGCTGAAGATGGCCGTGTTGGCACCGATGCCGATGGCCAGGGAGAGAACGGCCAAAGCGATGAGGCCTCGGCTCCGCTTCAGAGTGCGAAGGCCGAATTTCAGATCCTGCCAGATCAGATCCATGGTGTATTCCGTCCGAAACAGGTACCAGGCATGCTGAAACGCCCCCACCGACCAGAGGAGAATGGCTTTGGTGTCATCCCCTTTGCGCTGCCATCGGTGGAAGAGTTCTGCCTCCCACTGGGCCGAGAGATCGCGACGTCCACCTCCGGGAGCCAGCGTGCATGCGACCCTGACCAGCCAGAGAGCAACACGGAGCCGAAGGGAGCGAGTCGGGGGCGCTCCTGGGGGTCGGGACATGGCGATCAGTTCGGCATGGAGGAGGTTGCGATGTTCATGGGCCTCACGGCATCCTGGGGCTCAGGTAGGGAGTCAGGTCCAGCCGTGCCAAAGACCGGTGCCGGTCCAGCGCTTTCTCGAGTTCCCGTGCTCCGTCCCGAGTGATGCGGAAATAGCGCCTTGGCGGTCGCTTTTCTGCATGGGCGACCTGGGCCTCTTCCCACTCGGATCGGGCAAAGCCCAGAGTCTCCAATCGATCCAGAGCCGGATAGATTGTACCGCTGGTGAGTCCCGTCTCCTCCATGATGTCAAAGCCGTATTTGAATCCTCGAGCCAACGCGTGGAGGACCATGACGGACCCGAGGCTGAGGTTTTTCTTCTTGGCCACGAAGTCTCCCTGTGGGTTTCAGGAGTGGGGGACAATTGTCGAACGCCAAGGCAGCGTCAGCCGCAACTGCCGAACCCTATCTAGGATATCTAGCTATATACGATACCTATATTGGGATACGAGCATGCGGAGGGAGAAGTTTCGGGGAGGCGGCGAGGCGAGAGGATCCGGGTGGGCTCAGTCGCAGATGGGAGTCGCCTGCGAAAGATGAAGCCGCCAGCCGTCATCGGTCCTTCGATAGAGATCCGTGAACCTGAGATGATGGTTCCACTTCCGCTCGTTCCACGTGCCCACCAGAAACCCCTTCCCCGTCACGACACCGGCGTCCGCGAAGATCTCCACGTGAAGGTCCGATATCTCCCAGGCCTCGAGCCTGTTCGAACCGGCCAGGCAGGCCTCGAGGACCATTTCCCGAGACTCCGCTCCTCCACGAAGGTCGTACGACCGGTAGCCGGCAGTCATGAGACGATCCAGGGCTTTTACGTCACCGGACTTGAGAGCCTTCCGGAATGCGTGAAAACCCGCCAGCACCTCAGCCTCAGCGGCGGATAGCCCCTCCCTCGTTTCCATCGGCTCTGCCACATCGACTGCGACTCCGAGACCAGCCATGAGGAGAAAGCCGGGCCAACCCGGCCCGGCCGTCCCCGTCAGCACGGGAAAACACATCAGGCCCCCGTGTCGATGTAGCGATGGTTGCAGCAGTCCTGGCCTCGCATGAGCGTCTTGGTACGCTCCATCTTGAATGCCGGATCGAAGGCAGGAGGCCAGGAATAGTCCATGTTGCACACGGCAGCATGGCCGATCTCCCCAGCCAGTCCCGCCTCCCGAAACACGGCCTCCCAGAGACATTCCGTGACCCTCAGTTCAAAGACTCCCTCCGTGTCTTCCACCACCTCGCCCGTGAGCGATTCACCTTTGTCCACCATCTGGCGGAAAACCGAAACGAAACTTTGAAAGGACCTGTCGGGGGACGCTTCGGCCTGCATCGCTCCACGGGCTCGGCCCATTTCGTCCGAGTTCAGGTTCAGGAGGCGGAGGGTTTCCGGATCTCCCAGGTCCTTCCGAAGGGTCCTGGTGATCTCGAAGAAGCTTTGGTTCATGGCCTCTGCCAGCCGCCTGGCGGTCAGGGGGTAATCCAGCTCCTTGTCGAACTTGTGGACTTCCTGGCATGGCAGCTTGGTGCGGGCTCCAGCCAATCCAGGCACCCTGCCCAAACCGAGACAGGCCATAGCGCAAGCCGGCGCCGTACGCACCAGAAGCTCGCGCCGCCCGATGGATCCTGAAGTCGTCTCTTTCATGTTTCCTCTCCTTTGGGGTGTTCGCTGGACGGCCCACCTCCCTCCCGCTTCCAGGTGTGGGCGAGTTGTCGGAGGAGAGCCGGATAAACGAAGAATCGGCGGGCCGGATCGATGAGCCTCATGTACCACCGGGTGGTCCAATTCACCTCCCTGACCCGGAAGGAGAGAAAGAGGCGCGGGTTGAAGGTGCTTTCCTCGATGGAGGCCGCGACAGCCACATGGACAGTCGCGTTGAGGGTTTCCACGGCCCCCTCCCGGGGGAAGACATAAAGCACCCGCCAGATGCCCATGGTCCGGCCGGGCTGGACCAAAGACCGCCTCCGATCGCATTCCTCGACGAGGTGCACGAAGGAGGCATCGGCGTCAGCCCACCTGGAATCCTCCCAACCGAAGGCCATCCCCACGAAGCCCCGAAGGGCGCCGAGGCCGGTGACCGCCGGGGTGGCATGGGCTGGGCTTCCCCGTCTCAGGGCGTTGACGAGAGCATCCAGGGTGGGAGAAGGATGGCCTTCCAGCTCGATGGCCCAAACGTCATGGAGGGGCACGTCGGCCAGAAGGCTGTTTACAGGGAAGTCCACGGATTCGAACTCATCCGCAGGGACCCGAAGGCCCCAGGCCGAGGCGGTGGCCAGGATCCCAGCGTTGGCGCAGAGAGCGACCAGGGCCAAACCCGGCCTCAGCCCCCTCCAACCCCGGGCTCGGCCGGAACCCGGTCCAATCCGGGCAACTACGCCAGCCGGGACCACCAGCCAGGGCACGGCTGCCCAGGGAACCACGAACGCGGCTCCCAGGAGGCCGCCCACCAGGAAGGAGCAACCCCTGGGCCATCTCCCCACCTTCCCGCTCCCGGGGAACAAGGAGAGCGCACCCAGGAAGGTCAGGGCCAGGAGATCGACCCGGAGAGGAAGGCCGAGGAAGAGCGCCGGATGGATCAGAGGGCCCAGGGCGGCGAAGGTTCCGACGGCCATGAGGCCGAGGGCGCAGGCTGTTCCCTCCATGGCGGCGGATCGCACCGGGCCCCCTAGAAAGGCCATCCGAGGCCCACCGTGAAGGCGAAGGCCCGGCTCTCGAGGCCCTCAGAACCGCCCGATCCTCTGTTCAGGTTCCGGATCCCGTGGGTATACCGCCCGTCCACTACCAGTGTGAAGGGCAGGAAGTGAAAATCCATCCCGCCACCGACAGAAAATCCGACATCCACGGTTTGGGTTCTGAGACCCAGGACCGGTTGGTCACAGTCTTCCCTGAATCGCACCCCCACCATCGAGCCCTCGACTTTGCAGGACAGCTCGTATCCGAAGGCCGGCCCAGCAAAGACCCTGGCCACCGCCGAACGGCTAGGCCAGGGAAGACGAAGACCGAAATCCACCTGCAGCGCCATGGACCGGACCTCGGCCTCCCCCGGAATCAGGCCGGTGTTTTCCTCGTACATCCGAAAGCCGAACCCTCGCTGTGCATAGAGGAGGTCGGCGCGGATGTTGAAGGTCGGCCCGGGATCGATGGAAACGAATGCACCCGCCGTCAAACCCGACCGCCAATCCGTGTTCAGGAATACCGCGACCTCTGAATGAACCCCTGTCGTGATGGATCCGACCTTGAACCCGGCCATCCTTCCGGATGCCTGGCCGCCAAGGGGAGCGGTGATCACCGCTAGCGCAACGGCGGCAACCACCAGCAGCAATCTTGTCCGATTCATCGTATCCCTCCTTCGTACTATCGATTCCCGTTGTCACCCTTCCCTCTACTGCGGAGGCGGTCTCGGTACCACAAAAAAAGCCGGTCCTCTCCCCATCCCGAACAGAAACCGCTCCAATGGGCCGAATCGGGGTTCGTGTGGTCGAAAACGCCGTTGAATGGCGGAGGGGTTTCCGTTGAACCCCTTGGCCCGGGCCCAAACCAGGTCCACACTCCGGCCCCGCCACTCAGGTCGGGGTCGGCCCGGTCAGGCCGGAAGAAGGTCCGTTGGGAACAGGGTGTTTGCCTTCGGGAGGAGTCTGACGAAAGTTTGATTTCGCAAGGGAGGCTTGAATGAAGAAAGCCCGAGGACGAGAGACGGCGACAAAGAGCGTGCCTTTGCCGGTGGAAGGGCCCACAGGAAGCGGAGACCGGAGCTTCTGGATCCTGTTTTCTGTAGGCTGGGTCCTCTATGCCGGCCTCATGGTCGCCACCGCGGTGATGGAGGGAGAAGCCCTTCTCCCCCGCTTCGTTACCGCACTGCCTCCGTCCGCCTTCGCCATCCTCATCGCCATCAACCGACGCCGCTTTCTGAGGCCGGAGTGGAAGATCTGGAAGACCGTGGGAGTGCACCTGGGCATCGGCCTCGCCTATGCGGTGGTTTCTGCTCTGGGCACCGTCGGGCTTGTCGTGACCATGGACGCGGCCCAAGCAGCCTTCGGGGGAGAGGACCCCCGTTTGGCCGCGGGCTTCTTCTCCTTCTACTACTTCCTCCTTTACGCAGTCCTGGCAGGGTTCATGATGTGGTCCGAGTCCCTGCACCGAGTCCAGGAGAGCCAGGCCGTGGCCGCCCGGGAGGCAATCCTGAGAGCCGAGGCGGAAGCCAAAGCCGTCAGGGCCCAATTCAACCCTCACTTCGTGTTCAACACGCTGCATTCCCTCATGCTGCTCGTTCGGGCCGATCCGTCGGCGGCGGAGCGGGCCATCGAGGACGTAGCCTCGTTGATCCGATATGCCTCCGTCCTGGAGCGACGGGACCAGGACGTGGTGGCTCTAGGAGAAGAGGTGGAGATCGCCCGGCGCTACGTCGGCCTGGAAGCACTCCGGTTGGAAGATCGCTTGAAGGTGCTCTGGGAGATCGAACCCGACCTGGACCAGGTTCCGGTTCCGCCCTTCTCCCTGCAAACGCTCCTGGAGAACGCAATCAAGCACGGGATCTCGCCCAAGGAATCCGGGGGAACGATCCATGTGCAGGTAAAGGGGGATGCGGGTCATCTGACCGTCACCGTCAAGGACGACGGGATGGGAGCCGATCCCGGCGAGGTCCTGAAGGCTGAGGGCAAGGGTCTCAACCTGCTTCAACGCCGCTTGGCCACGCTCTTCGGTCAAGAATCATCGTTGTCCTGGGAGACCTCGCCCGGAGCAGGGTTCGCCGCGGTCTTGAACCTTCCCATGGCGGGAACGGAAGGAGAAGGAGGGGCGTCGCCGTCCGTGAAGACCCATGGAGGTACTTCGTGAGAGACGCCGAGGGGTTCGGGGTCGCCCGGGTCCTCATCTGCGAGGACGAGCCCCTGGCCGTCAGGGCCCTCCGGGAATACCTGAAAGACGTGGATTGGATCGAGATCGTCGGCGAAGCGAGGACCGGCTCCGACGCGGTCCGTCTCATCCAGAAGCTCGAGCCCGACCTGGTCTTTCTGGACGTTCGCATGCCGGGATTGACGGGCCTCGAAGTGCTGGAGACCATCACGCACCACACTGCCATCATCTTCACGACCGCGTACGACGAATACGCCCTTTCAGCCTTCGAGTTCGGAGCCCTGGACTACCTGGTCAAACCCTTTGGAAAAGTGAGGTTGATGGAGAGCCTGGATCGGGTAAGGGTACGCCTGGTGGGAGAGGGCATGGCAGGGAGAGCAAGCAAACATGGACGTGACTCCTACTTCGCCGCCAGGCTCTTCGCCCGGCACCGGGGCGGAATCGTACCCATCTCCGTCGAACAGATCATACGGATCGATGCCATCTCCGGCGGTGTGTCCCTGGTTACCGACGGCACCACCTTCTCTTCAGACGCCTCCCTGGCCGAGATCCAGGAACGGCTGAACCCCAAAGAGTTCCTGCGGGTCCACCGGGGTCACATCGTCAACCTCTCCCACGTGTCGAAGATCGAGAAATACGACGAACGGCGCTTTCTCATACGTCTCGACGACGGGAGCAGGCTCGTAGCGAGCCGTCGGGGATCTCAGGCGTTGAGAGAGCTGATGGACTAGGGGCCCCGGGTTCAGGTCTCTTCCCCCCTGGTCAGATCATAGGACCGGAGGTACTCCACCCCCAGCTCGTCGCGGTAGACGCCAAGGATGTAGTCCTCACCGATCTCCTCGATCCGCAGGCCCGGGGGTAGCACGAGAGTTTCCACCACACGCCCCTCCGGATCGAAAACCGTCGTGATCCGTGACTCCTCCCCCGGAAGCCGGTACTCCTCCACCCAGAGGAAACCCAGCTTGTCGGCATAGATGGCGCCGTGGGCCGGGTGTTCCTCCGGAATGGGGGCTTCCCGAAACATGCGGCGAAACTCCCGGGATTGGTCGTCGTCGTCAGCCTCATCGACCATCTCGGCCAGAACGGCTTCCACCTGGGCGTCGGTGACGGGAGCCGGGGCTTTGTCCCGTCGGATGATTCGGCTGAGCTCCCCGGATTGGTCCAGGACCCGGATTTCGTAGCTGTCCTGGGACCCGTAGAAGAAGCTTCGCCCCGACACGGCCGCCACCGCGCTTCTGCTGAAGGGACGAGGCGTGCTGGTGACCATGGTCCCTCCCTCCATCGCCCTGCTGTTATAGACGGTTTCGTCGCCGGGAAAGGAGCCGAAGTCGGTCTCGACGGAGCCGTCCAGCCCCACCGAGAAGTAGTTCAAGGGAAAGCGGTAGAGCCCGTTGGGCATGTCCACGTTCCATTCCGAATTCCAGACCAGGGGTGACCCCGAGGCGAACATGCCGGACACCAGGAGGTAGCCGGTGATGGCCGGATCGGCGGTGGCTCCCCGTACGAAGCCCTCGTCGGGGTGGTAGAGGTTTATTCTCCGGAGGGTGCGGTCGACCACGACCAG
>JASFVN010000311.1:0-5341 GCA_050049805.1 Gemmatimonadota bacterium | reverse complement strand
AGAGGAGGACATAGGTATCGTCGAGGGAGTACCGGTCACGAGAGCGGCTCGGGCAATCAGGGATTGTGCGCGAGCCCACCTCGGCCCCGCCCTGCTCCGGCAGGCCATCTATGACGGATTCAGCCTGGGCTGGCTGGCCGCGGGGGAGGCAACCTCACTCAGGCACGAACTGTTGGGAAGACACGGATGAGCCCGCAAACCTCGCGCCCGTTGCGAAGAGGGCCTTGGACCTTCGGGCCTTGAGGGTTGATCAGCGGTAATTATATTTAGATACGTGATTACCGTCTTCAGGACCATTCATGACGTATCAAAATATAATAAGCCTGAGTCATGCCGAGGCGTCCCTGCTTACGGAATTGGCTGGCAACGGAAAGGATATCTTCACGACACGTGATGCCTACCGGATCCTGGGGCCGGGAAAGCCGACCCGGGATGCCCTACAACGTCTCGTGGTAAAGGGATGGTTGCAGCGGATCGAGAAGGGGAAGTACCTGATCGTCCCTCTGGAAGCTGGGCCCGATCGAGTCTGGGCCGAGGATGCCCTTGTCCTCGCCAACCATCTGGTCAATCCCAGTATGGTCGCCTACTGGTCGGCCCTGAGCCATTGGAACCTCACCGACCAGGTGCCCCGGGTCACCTATGTCCAAACGCCGGCCCGGAAAGAGAACCGTACCCCCGTGGTGCTGGGCATGCGGTTTCGAATCGTTCGGGTGAAAGAAGAGAAATTCTTCGGAGGCCTCACGGTGCCGATCGGGGAGTCCCTGGTGCACGTGACCGACCCGGAGAAGACGCTCATCGACTCCCTGGACAGACCGGAACTCAGCGGGGGCGTTGTAGAGGTGGCGAAAGCCCTCAGAGAGGGGGATGGGGAGATAGACTGGGAGCGGGCCACCGGACACCTCCGCCGTTTCGGTTCGGGGGCCGTGGTCAAGCGCCTGGGATTCCTCGTTGAGTCCATGGGGCTCTCCCACCCACCGGATCCTGAGGTCGTGGACCAGTGGCAGGGTCTGCTGACCGCCGGAATCAGCCCTCTGGACCCCTCCAGTCCGCAGGAAAGGCATCGCATCGCCACCCGGTGGCGGATCGGGGTGAATCTGCTCGAAGGCGGGCTCGGAGCGGAGCCATGATCCGTGACGCCGAAATCCGACGCTTGGCCGGAGCGGCGGGAGTCGAGCCCCGCATCGTGGAGTTGGACTACGCTCTGGGATGGGCCCTTGGGGGCATCGCCAGAAACGACTACCTCTCGGGACGCTTGGTGTTCAAGGGAGGCACCTGTCTCAGGAAGTGCTATTTCCCAGATTACCGGTTTTCCGAAGATCTCGACTTCACGGCCATGGAGTGGTTCGGCTGGGAAGACATGGGAGAGGCGGTGACCCAAGCCTTCTCAACCGCCGCAGAGCTGAGCGGGATCGACTTCGCAGCCCAAGAACCGAGGATGAGGATCATCGAGGAGGAATACGGTCGGGAGACCCTCCGCCTCACCCACTACTGGCGTGGCCCACACACCACCGCCGGTTCTCCCCCAGGGATCCGGCTTGACATCACCCGGGACGAGGTCCTGGCGTTCGAGCCGGCCTCCAGAAAGGTATTTCATCCCTTCAGCGATGCGGAGTTCCTCGCCCCGCTCCGGATCCGGTGCTACGCCCTTGAGGAGGTGATGGCTGAGAAACTCAGGGCAATTCTGGGCCAAAGGATTTTTGCCGTATCCCGGGATCTCTACGACATCTTCTCACTTCTCGACCAGGTGGACGAGAAGAGGGTGCTGGGAGGCTTTCCGAAGAAACTCGATGTGAGGGGGCTTGGCCCGGAGGGGCTCGGAGCCGGCCGCCTGACCGGTCGCCGGGAGGAGTTCCGGGCGGACTGGGAGAGAAACCTCGTCCACCTGCTCCCCCCTGGAGGCGAGAGGGGGTTCGATGGGGTCTGGGATCCGGTATCGGATCTCGTTGCACGGGTGATGGCGTCCCTGCAGTAGGCCCAGGGAAACGACCGAATCAGCATGCCAAACCTCCAACACTAGATTCGGTGAGACATCCACCTCATGCTCCTCCAGACACCCCGAGGTGTCTGCAGATCCGCCAACGAAAAACCCCGCCTGGCATTGAAACGCTAGGCGGGGCTTTTCTTTATCCAGTATGGGCCTGGGTAGACTCGAGCCGGAGGCCCGGAACGGGCCGGAGACGACTGAGGATCGGCCGCAGGCCGACCGCAGGTCCACTACCGACCTCACGCTTATCAGGCGTTGGGGGAAACCGCTGGATCCCGGCAAGTTGTTGGGATATCAGGGGTTTGGGCGGTGGATCGCGGGCGTCGGGAAGCGGGAATGTCGGACTTTGGCGGGGTTGGTAGACACCGAATAGACACCCCTGGCCCTATCTCCGGCAGCGCCTGTTTTTGCACCCGCGTTCGGTTTCGATCACCTCCAATCTACTCCCAGCCATCCCTCCTTCTTGGCTCACCGCGAAGCATCCCTCGCGCTTCAGAAGGGGTCCGGATCGGAGGACTTGGTCCCGTCTTCCTCATACTCGATGACGTACTCTCTTCCCGCCGACCCCGACGACGAGTCCGAGCGGTCTATCTCGTAACCCATGGCCCGGTAGCCTCGCAGGCGCTTCTCGAACATGCGGTCAAGCACCGGTACTGCCTCATCGACGTAGTCGTAGATGCGAACCTCGGTCTTCCCTTGATGTCGGCGATGGAGGCGGCCAGCATATTGGACAAGTGTGCCCTTCCATGCGATGGGAAGCGCCAGGAATAGAGTGTCCAGCCGTGGATCATCGAACCCCTCGCCAATGAAGCGCCCCGTCGCCAAGAGCACGCGCTCCTCCGAGTCCGGTATCTCCGCGAGCTCCTCGACCGTCTTCCGACGGGCTTTCGGGCCTCCGCCGCCTTTCAGCACCACTACATTCCGGGCGACCCTCTGAAGGCGGTTCGCGAAGAACTCGACGTGGTCTCGCCGCTCGGTCAGGAGCATGGGTGAACGACCTTCTTCCAGAGACGCGATGAGATCATCCAGAATCAGATCATTCCGGTTCTGGTCCGCCATGAGCCTTGCATAGAGTTCCTGAATCCCGGTCGTCTCTGCGGACTTCCTCATCTTGATCCCGGTGTTGCGGACAACGACACGGTGCCCGAAGGGCCTGCTCGACGCCAATCGCTTCGGGTCCACCGAGAACCTCACGGGTCCGATCTGAAATCCGAGGATGGGGTGGTGACCATCTCGCCGCCTGGGTGTGGCCGTGAGGCCCATGACGAACCGCGCACGCACTTCGCGCATCACCTGCTCGAACGAGACGGCCGGCACGTGATGGCATTCGTCCACCACGACGTGACCGTAATCCGCCACGATGGGATCCACCTCGCCCCGGCGGACCAGGCTCTGAATCATGGCCACGTCGACGACCCCTTTGGGCTTGCGCCGTCCACCTCCGACCTGCCCGATCTGGGCAGGATCCAGATCGAGGAAGACACCGAGTTGCGCTCTCCACTGATCCAGGAGAGGTGTGCGGTGCACGATCACCAGGGTGTTGCGCTCCCTCTTGGCAACCAGGTGCGCCCCGACCACGGTCTTCCCCACGCCGGGCGGCGCAACGAACACGCCTGTCTCGTGGGCGAGCAAGGCGTGGACGGCCTCCTCCTGAAGCCGAGTGAGATCTCCGCAAAACTCCGTGTCGATGGGGTCACCCTCAGTCCGCTCATCTGCCATGCGAAGCTGGATTCCATGCGCTTCCAAGAGCTCTTCAAGGTCTGGGAGGCATCCTCTCGGCAGCGCCACGTGTTTCGGAAGATCCTCCGCGCAACTGATTATCCGGGGAGTGAGGGCCGTGGAAAGGCGCATGGCCTGTTTCTCAAAGAACTGGGGATTCTGAAAGGCAGCCAGGCGCTTGATCCTGTCGAGGAGGGCCGGAGGTAGATCCTGCTTTTCGACATAGACCTGCTGGGCAAGGATTCCTCGGACTTCAGAAGGGAGCGGTCCCTCCACGCGAATCTCCGAGGACGAACCCGCCGGAAGCGGTAACCAAGGAACGCCCGGGTCATTGTCGGTATCGATAGCGGCCGTGACCCCCAAAACCCTCCCGCTCGCGGTAGCTTCCCTGGAAATCTCCTCGACACGGGTGGCACTCAGGAGAGGAAGACCTGCGAGAAAGGCCCACTGGTCGGGATAGGGAACCCAGCCCTCGTCCACGAACACCGTGTTCCCCCTCTTCCTTGCATGAAACTGAAGGGGGAGGGCGATCAGGTTCCCGAACCCTCCACGTGGCAGAGTATCCTGGTTGGGAAAGAGCCGGTCATAGGAGCCCATGGGAAGCTCAGGACGGGACGCCATGGCCTCGGTGAGCAGATAGGACCCCATGGCTCTGGCAGCGGTGGCGGGGACCGGTCCGGAGAAGAAAAACCAGACGTGGGCCCCGTCGCCGGATCGGGAACGCTCCACACCGGGCCGCAGTCCCATGCGACGGGCCACACCAACGTACGCCGCCACATCCTCCCTCCAGCCTCCCTGGTCAAAATCGACGGCCAGGAACCTGCAGCTCCCGTCCTTCAGGAGCGGATAGACTCCGATGACGTGCCGGCCCTGGAGGTCATCCAGGTCTCTGTGAGGTTTCGTCACGGCTCTTCGGGTCCAGCCTCCGGGCACTTCCGTTCGAGGGGGACGACGGACGGTCTGGCGAATTGGCTATCATACGTCGTTACTGGTATTTTTAATACCCGTATCTACGCATTATCTCAAAATCTACTTGCTTCCACGCATAAACAATGGTATAATTCATACTATCTATGACGCATGGTCACAAATCATGAAACCCACCGAATTCTTTCAAAGCCACCCGGTCTTCAGGCACGAAGAGTTCCTCAAGGCGCACTCGGGCTCAGGAACTCGTAGCGCCCTGACGAGCCAGGCAGCCCTGAGGCAGCATGTGGCTGCGGGCAATCTGGTCCATGTCCGCCGAGGAGTCTACGCTGTCGTCCCCCGGGGGATGCCCGCTGAGACGGCTTCCGTGGACCCGTACCTCCTGGCCACCAAGCTCACCGACGATGGGGTGGTGGCGTTCCATGCCGCTCTTCAGTTTCATGGGAAAGCCTATTCCGTGTGGCGCCGGTTCCACTATCTCACTCGCCACCGCGTGCGGCCCTTCTCCTTCCGGGACGCTGAATTCGTTCCGGTGCTGGCCCCTGTCAAGCTCCGCTCCTCCCAGGACCTTGGCGGCGAGGTGGTCGAGCGCCCCTACGCCGGAGGCACGGTACGCGTAACCACCCTGGAACGCGCTCTCGTCGATCTCTTGGACCAGCCATCAAAAGGGGGGGGATGGGAAGAGATCTGGCGCTCCCTGGAGATGGTGGA
>JASFVN010000310.1:0-5353 GCA_050049805.1 Gemmatimonadota bacterium | reverse complement strand
TTGAAAGCGTCCACTACCTGGGTTCGGGTTTTGTCGGCCATCCACTCTTCCAGGATGGGCTGGAGGAAATCGGCGTTGGCAGCCCGAGCCGTACCCGTGGCGCTTCGAGTGTCCTCCACCAGGTCGGGGCGTCCGATGGTGGTGGCCAGGCGGGCCCAGATCCCGTCGTCCGGAACGTTCAGGGCCACGTACCCGTCCGAGCACTTGAAGGCCCCCCGGGGCCAGAGGTGCTCCAGTTTCCCTCGCTTCGGCGCCGTCCCGCCCACGGAATAGAGGGCCACCATCCGCTCGTTCAATGCCAGCATGTTGTCCAGGAGGGAGACGTCCACCAGCTGTCCCTCTCCGGTTCTCTCCCTCATGAAGAGGGCTTGCATGATGCCGAAGGCCCCTACCATGCCGGAATACACGTCCGCCAGGCCATACAGGGTGAAGGTGGGGGGGCGGTCTTCGAATCCTATGAGGTCCATGACGCCGCTCATGGCTTCCGCCACGATGTCGAAGGCGGGCCGCTGAGCGTACTCGCTCTCCAGCCCCGGCATACGGCCGAAGCCGGAGATCATGGCGTAGATGATGCGGGGGTTGATTTCCTTCAGCCCTTCATAGCCGACACCGATCTTGTCCATGGCTCCGGGCCTGAGGTTCTCCACCACCACGTCGGAGACTTGGGCCAGCCGCCTGAGGATCTCCCGACCCTCTTCGGACTGGACGTTCAGGGCCAGGCTCTTCTTGTTTCGGTTGTAGGCCATGTATCCGCCGGCCTTCTTGGCTTCCCCCTTCCGGGCGAAGGGAGGGATTCCACGCCTTGGATCCCCCTTTCCGGGGCGTTCGATCTTGATGACCTCGGCCCCGGCGTCGGCCAGGAGCATGGTGCAGTAGGGGCCGGCCATGTACTGCTCCAGGCCGATGACTCTTATTCCAGAAAGCGGGCGAACTGTTGACTCCGTCACGACTCCCTCTCCCGTGGTTGTTCCTACCTGGCAATGAAACTCAAGCGTCGGATCTTGCTCGGACCGAGGCTCGCCCTCAATCGTCTTGGGCCGAGGCCGTTCCTCAACCGTCCAGCCACTCCACCACCGTAGACACCCCCATGCCTACCCCGACGCAAAGGGTTGCCAATCCGTAGTAGGGCCGGCTTTCGGCAGTGGCCCTTCGCTTCATCTCGTGAAGGAGGGTCACGAGGATCCGGGCGCCGGAACATCCCAGAGGGTGTCCCAGCGCGACGGCGCCGCCGTTGACGTTGGTGAGGCCCGGGTCCAGGCCCAGCTTTCTGATGACGCCCAGGGCCTGAGCGGCAAAGGCCTCATTCACCTCCACCAGCCCGATCTGGTTGAGGGTCAATCCCAAGCGGGCAAGTAGTTTTTCTGTGGCGGGAACGGGGCCGTAACCCATCACCCCCGGGTCCACCCCCGCCACGGCTGAGCCCATCCACCTGGCCATGGGAGCCAGTCCGAGTTCCTCAGCCTTCTCCCTGCTCATGAGAAGCAGAGCGGCAGCTCCGTCGTTGATTCCGCTTGAGTTTCCGGCGGTAACGGTTCCGCCAGCCCGAAACACAGGCTTCAGGCGGGCTAGGCTCTCGCCGCTCGCTTCCAGGGCGAATTGGTCCCCGTCCTTCCTGTACCTGGGATGCTCATCCGTGTCCACCCAGATGGGATCCCCCTTCCTCTGGGGAACCGAAATGGGGACGATCTCGTCCTTGAACCGTCCCGCGTTGATGGCTTCGACAGCCCGCCGGTGGCTCTCCAGGGCGAAGGCGTCCTGGTCTTCCCGGGTGATCCCCATGTCCTCAGCGATGTTCTCGGCCGTTTCCCCCAGGGAGACGATGGGATAAAGGGCGTCCAGCCTGGGATTGTTGAAGCGCCATCCGACTGTGGTGTCCCACATGGTCGGGTGCCCGACGGGCTGGGGACGCTCAGGCTTTCCCATGGCCCACGGGGCCCGGCTCATGCTCTCCACTCCCCCAGCCACGAAGATGTCGCCCTCGCCCACCATGATGGCTTTGGCGGCCTGGTTCACCGCTTCGAGACCCGAGGAACAATTCCGGTTCACTGTGACGCCAGAGACGTGCACCGGCCAACCGGCCAGGAGGAGGGACTGGCGGGCCACATCCCGGTTGTCCTCCCCAGCCTGGTTTCCGCACCCCATGTAGACGTCCTCCACGGCGGCCGGATCGAGCCCGGTCCGAGCTTGGAGTCCCTTCAATACCTCGGCCAGGAGATCATCAGGTCGGACCGCAGAGAGACAACCGTTGTGCCTTCCTACTGGAGAGCGGACTCCCTCGACGATGACGACTTCTCTCATTGGTTCAGATCCTCCACGAATTCTTCAAGGCGCTCAGCGACCTTCTTCAATCTGGGGTGATGGTTTTCGATAAATCGCTGGGGGTCGGGATCCTGTCGGTAGGCCTCCACGAGAACCTCCGCGCTCTCGTCTGTGGCGGCGTCGATAAAGGAGGACGAGATCCTCAGGCAGTAGTTCCGGATGGCGTGGAAGGCCGATCCCGGAAGTGCAGCCAACTCGTACTCTTCCAGGAGATGGTGGGCAAGCTCTTCATCGGAGTGGATGCCTTTGGCCAGGAGCGCCTCCGTCCAACGGTCGAAACAGGGGAAGATGTAGAAGGCGCCGGAGGGTTCCACGCATTGAACACCCAGCCGAACCATGAGTTCGTACAAGTACCGGGTACGGATGGCGTGCATGCTGGCGCAGGTCCGAACATACCCTTCAACCGAGGGATCCCCGCTGTAGGCTACCAGGGCGGCATACTGGACCGGGGCCGCCACGCAGGACCAAACGTTGGTGGCGATGTTGGTAAGGGCCGTGGCCAAGGCCCGCCCGCCGTTGGTGGGTGGTACCACCGCAACACCGAAGCGCCAGCCCCCAAGGGACAGATCCTTGCTCAA
Organism: Gemmatimonadota bacterium; assembly: GCA_050049805.1. Classification (GTDB taxonomy): domain Bacteria; phylum Gemmatimonadota; class Gemmatimonadetes; order Longimicrobiales; family Gaopeijiaceae; genus JABDNZ01. Next base: position 2,456 of record JASFVN010000310.1, on the reverse strand, counting down.
ACCTCCTGTGACGATGGTGCCTTCCGGATAGTATTTCCCGAAGGAGACGAAAGGAACATCTGTGAAGGCCGTCCGAGCATAGATCTCGTCGCTGATAACCATGAGTTCTTCTTCCTTGCAGAACCCGGCGAGGGTTTGGTTCTGCTCGGGAGACCTCATGGTCCCGGTGGGATTACCCGGGTTGTTGAGGACCAGGACCTCCGGATTTCCCATGTCGTGGTGGGAGGCCTGAAGGGCATCTCTCAAGACCTCGATCCCGACCAGGTACCTGTCCTCCGGGTGGGTCGGAACCCAGGTGATGGGTTTTCCCAGGAGGTGGACCTGGGGAGCGTAGGTCACCCAGGAGGGTTGGGGGATGATGATCTCCTCACCGAGGCACTGCATGGAAGCGTAGATGAGGGCTTTGCTCCCTGGCCCGGTCACCACCTGCCACGGCTCCACGTCGAGATCGAAAACCCGGCCGTAGTGCTCGGCTATGGCCTTCCTCAACTCGGGAATTCCCGCCGCCGGAAGGTAGCTTCGTTTCTGGGCGCTCTCGGTCAGGGCGGCAGCGATCTTGGGATGAACGGGAAACCGGGATTCACCGAAGGCCAGGTGAAACACGTTCTTTCTCTCTGCCCATAGCTCTTTAACCCGGTCATTGATGGATAGGGTGGCGGACATCTTCAGGCCCCGGACGCCGGCTCGGGAGAACCGGATGGGGCGATAGCGCTCGACCACGGGCGAGGCTCCGGAAAAGGTTGATTCCAGGCCACGGGGCGTAGCCCGGACGGCGGAAGAATGCACTCAAAAACCGGAAATGACCAGGGTTTTGCACGCCTTTTTCCCCGGCCTCCATCCTTGCCCTCTCCTTGGGGCAACGGGGGCGGGCTTTCGGGGTCGTAGGAGGCGGGTGGCCATGGGCGCAGCGGGGGTTCTCCACGGCCATTGCGCCCAAGGAAATTCTCTGTATTTTCTCCGGCCTCAACTTCAGCATACCTCTGCTGATCGTTCTGTCGGTGTCTTATTCGGGGGGTCAATCATGGACTCACGAGCCCTTTGGTCGAATGTCGACAGCGCCTTCGGATCCGTGGCAATCGAAGCGGAAGATCTGGCTGGCCTGACCGTGCAGAGGCACGAGGACTGGGAAGAGGAGGAGGACTGGGAGGAAGAAGAGGAGGAGGAGTGGGAGGGGGAGGATGGAGAGGACGTGGGCTGGGGCGAAGAGGACGACGATGTGTATGACGACGAGGACGAAGACGAGGACGACTGGGAAGACTGACCCTTCGCCGGGACAACAGAGATGTTTCAGGGAAACCAGCTCGTTCCCAAGCGGATGTTCTTTACGAAGGGCATCGGCATCCACAGGGAAAAACTAACGAGCTTCGAGATGGCCTTGAGGGATGCCCGTATCGCCAGGTACAACCTCGTTCGGGTGTCCTCGATCTTCCCACCTCACTGCGAGATCATTTCCCGTGCGGAAGGAGCCGAAGCCCTACAGCCGGGCCAGGTCGTCTTCTGCGTGCTGAGCGAGGCCGCCACCAACGAACCCAGCCGAAGGGTCGCTGCTTCCATCGGTCTGGCGGTTCCGGCAGACAGCACCAAGTACGGGTACATCTCCGAACACCACGCCTTTGGTCAGACCGAAAGATCCGCCGGGGATTACGCCGAGGATCTGGCTGCTTCCATGCTGGCCACCGTGCTGGACCTCCCCTTCAATCCCGAGGAGGCATGGGATGCCCGTAGGGAAGAATGGCGGCTCTCCGGGCTGGTGGTCACCACCCAGAACCACACCGCCGTCGCCGAGGCCCCGGAAGACGGATCGTGGGTCACGGCATTGAGCGCAGCGGTGTTCTGCGGCTGATGGGGCGGAGCGGAGCCGGTTCAGCAGTGTCTGCCTCGATTCCGACATACTGAAGCTCCAACAGGCATGATCCCTGCACATTTTTGGGTCGTCGCGCTGCACAAGGACGCCCAAAAATGCATGAAACGGCCATCCTCGGCCGAGGCCGAGGGCTTGTTATCGGTACTCCCGAGCACTTCCGGTGGCTCTATTCCATCGCGAAGTGGGTGCTGCTTTTGAACCTGTTGGACGGGGTTTTTACCCTGATCTGGGTGGAGCACTTCGGGGCCACCGAAAAGAACATCATGATGAGCGACCTGGTCCATTCCAGCGCCCTGATGTTCATGCTGGTGAAGCTGACTCTGGTATCGCTCGGCGTACTCTTTTTGTGGCGCAACCGCAGCAATCCACTGGCCGTGATCTGTCTATTCGTGTCCTTCTTCACCTACTACCTGGTCCTCCTCTTTCATATCCAGTATTCGGCCAGGGTGTTTCTGTAGCGGCTTTCGCCAACCGGGCGCGCCTACTCCAGGAACATCTGCCGAGCGAGCTGCTCCCCCTTCTTCGTCCGGAAGATCTCCCCGATAGCGGCTTTCTTCTCGGCCACGGTGGCACCTCGGTGGCGCCCCGGGAA
>JASFVN010000063.1:0-17491 GCA_050049805.1 Gemmatimonadota bacterium | reverse complement strand
TTGCCGGCGGACCACGGACATCCACTTGGAGTCCGCGGCTTGCGGATCGCTCCCGTCCCTCGGCGAAACGAGGCCTGTGGCGTCTCCCCATGCGTAGCCCCAGTCGCCGAAGACCTGGGCGTCTCGGACGACATTGTCGATTTCTATGGCGCGGGCCGCCGCCTCCAGCCGGAACCACTCCCGAATCGCCTCCTTTCCAATCTGAGGAGGGGCCCCTGCCGGCATCCGTATGGCGTCGTCGTCGTACAACTCGGCTAGGGCGTTGTAGTCATCCGCGTTCACCGCCACATCGAAGTTGTCGGTGATAGCCCGAATGGCTTGGAGATCGGCCTCTGAGGTGTCGGGGGACGGCGGTTCGCTGCAAGCGAAACCCCCGACGAGGAAAAGGCTGAATACAATACAAATCCATTTCTTCTTGCAGAGCATGGTCGCCTCTTGTTTGAGGTTTTATGTGGAGATTGAAGGGAGCGCCTATTCCAATTCCGGAATCACTCCCATCTGCATCATCACACCCATCTCATCATAGATCTCGTAGTCTTCGGCGATTCTGTCCCCCTCGAAGCGTGTAAAGACGATCCATTCGGACTCGATGGGGTTCCCGGATGCCGGCATCTCGCCAAACGGTCCGGTATTGGTGGCATGAGTCGTCCCTCGAGTCACCACTACGTTCCCGTCTACGACCTGCTCGTGAATGACGTTGTGCAGGTCTGGGACCGAGGCCCGGAATCCTTCAATGAGTTTGGGCAGATCCTCCCGGGAGGTCCTGCCCGTGCGAGGCAAGATGAAGCCGTAGTCATCCGTGGTCATCTTCGGAATCATGTCGTAGTCGCCGTTGTCGAAGATGCCTTGAAGCCAGCGACGGGCGGTGTCCTTCATTTCCTGTGGGTCCATGGGTTTTCTCCAAGCGTTGAATTCGTCCGATGTGAGCAAACCTCAACCTTCTTCGAGACGGTCTCTGTTTCCTTCGTCCGGTTCTTTCGGGCCGCCGGTGGGATTATGCCAGTGTCCCTCAGCCCCCCTCTCCCACCGCCCAGTCGGTGCCCACCGGGAGGTCGCTGTTCCAGATGGACCACAGGAGCTTCCAGGATCCGTCGGGCTGCCGCTGCCAGACCCAGATCCCCTTGATGAAGTCCTCCACCATCGATCCGTCTCCCCGGCTGACCAGCCTGGACGGACCAGACCATCTCTCCACGGCGATGTCTCCCTCCAGGAGGATGTCATCGGTGGAGTGCTCCGATTCGAAGGAGTAGAGGTCGATTCGGTTCTGATGCCATTCGAAGAGGGCCTCATTGTCCGGCACGGTCGGCGCGCCGGGAGCCATGGTGAGGTGATCGTCGATCAGAGCCGCCATGATCCCGTCGATGTCGTCATTGTGCAGTGCCGACAGGATGGCATTACGTGCCTCAGCGATCCCTGCCAGGTCTTCTTCCCGGGTAGGGCCCTGGGCCTCCTCCTGCGGAGCGCAGGCGATCAGGGTGAATCCAAGGAGGGAAATGGGAACACATCGGAGCATCGACATCGGTTCCTCCCGTTTCTTCCGCCGCAATTTTTCTGTGGATCTGGAGTTCAGGATACGCCGGTAAGCTGCGGTAGGCCAGGAAAAAATCGAACCGCCTGAAGGAGGGAACGTCTGGGCTCAAGAACTGGCTGGGTCGAAGATGGCTCGTCCGTACGAATGGAGGGATGGGCCGTCAGCGGGAATCCACCGAAGGTCGACTCCACCGTTCTCTCCACGCACACCAGACCCTGTCGTCCACCTTCACGGATTCGAACTTCGCCGCGGGTACGTCACAGATGGTACCGTCCACCGCAACCAGGCGGCATGGTGGCTCTTTTGCTACCACGGTCTTTCGCTGAGGCCCCACATCTCCCAGTAGTGGCCGCTCGCCCTCCACCCGAAAGGGCAGCAAGCTACAGGCTGGGAGGGACACCAGTAGGCCGCCGGCCAGGATCGCCAGGGGGAGCAGCCGACAGCCCTTCCATGGCGGCAGGATTTTTGCGCCTCGGGACTTTGACCAGGAGTCAAAACCAAGTCGGGCCATGAAGAACTCACTCATAGGAGAGCCTTGGAGTACGGAACCGTGGCATCCCCGCCGATCCACTACTTTGAATGTAAACGCACAGCCTAAAAGCGAAACGCTTGCTATCCCGTCAAACGAAAACGGCTGCCGATTCCTTTCCTATCGCTTTTCGCCAGACCGCAAGCTGGCCGGCATGGTAGGCGGTGTGGGCCACGACAACCTGCAATAAGATGTGCCCCGTTGAGGGAAAGTCGTCGTCGGACAACGGCTGCCCCAAAACCGTAGCATCCACCTCCCACAGAACTTGAATCAATCGAGCCGCCGCATCGGAAAGGAGCACCAGCATTTCGGTCTTGAGGGGATACTGATGCCCGTTGGATCGAGGAGTGCTGCCGTATCCGAAGAGGGATTCCCAGTCGCCGGGCAGCCACCTTTCGGCACCAAGGTACGCCGCCATCTCCTGGCAACTTAAGGTGACATGCCCAAGGGTCCACGTTCCATGGTTCGGCACTCCGGGGGGCTGCTCGACCATCTCCCCTTCTGACAAGTCGCCCACCGACTTCTCCAAGAACCCAACCGTGTACTCCAGCGTTCGGATCATCTCGTCGATCACACCCCGAACTCCTGTCCCGAGCCATCTCTCCGCTGGAAGGTCGACTCAGCCCAACCGCTCGTCGCTCGCCTTCCTCCAATCCGAGAGAAAGGGCTGATCAGCAGGATCTGCTCTGGCGAATGCGGGGCGGCGACCTTCTTCCAGCGCGATGTCATGTTCACCAGCTTCTTATTCCACGAACCTTCCATCGTCCTTCCGTGTTGGAAGCCGGCGGAGGTTCTCCTCCAGCCATCCTTTCTTCGTGACGTCCCCACCGTCGAACTCCGGAACGTAGGGTTTGATATCCAGGAGAGGAGTCCCGTCCACGATGTCCACGTCCCGAATCTGCAGCGTGTTTCCGAGTGTGCCGACGAGCCGGACCACAGAAATTCCGACGGGATTGGGCCGATTTGGAGCCCTGGTTGAAAACACTCCGTGAGCCTGGTCGTCCAGGAACGGCTCCACCTCCAAGGATGGCTCTCCGGAAAGGTGAAAGTGGTAGATCAGAATCACATGAGAGAAACCGTCGAGGTCTTTCAGACCCTCGGCGAACTCCTCGAACACTTCTACCGTCCCATCAATATCCCGCGCGGCTCCTGGTTGGATGGGGGTCCCCAGGGGCTCCTTGAACGGTGAGTGAACGGTTCCGATCGGTCTGTATCTGATTTCGTTCATGCGTTTCGGCGGTGAATTTATCCGGCCGGGGTTCGGAGCCTCCCGAGGACTACGGGGGCAAAGAAGATTGTGAGAAGGACGAGCACCCAGACCCGTCCTACCAACAGGTTGTAATCGTGGAACAGCCTGCTCCAGGAGTGGCCGGCGACATAGTGTCCGAAGCCGAACTCGAACGCAATAGTTGATGCCGCCCATAACCCTCCGACGATCCAGAGGTTCGGAGTCTCCAAACCCGGGACGATCCATCGGACCAGGAGCCCAACGACAACGATGAATGCGGCTATGACCACGCCGGTTCCCATGACGTGAGCTGCCTGCTCACCGACCCTCGGCTCCAGGAGCAGCTGCCTGAGTGTCCCGCAGCCCATGGCGATCGCTGCGAGAAGCAACCAAACCAAGAAAGCCCGGATCATCATATTTGGCGACTCCTTTTTCTGGTTCGTTGTCCAGAACTTTTCATCACCCGTTTGGCTACGGTCCATGGGGGTATGTCGGCGCCTTCTACCCCACGCAGGGCTCGGAGACATGGGCGCTTCGGACCCTCCAACCGGAGGCCGTCCGCATCAGGAGGCCTGAGAACACGAATGTCCTCGTCTCCGACGCCACGCCATCCGTGTCCGTCATGGAGTAAGCGCCGCTTTGCACCAGGTAGGCCAAGTCCTGGCCCAGGACCGTGATCACCGTTTCCTGAATCTCGATGTTCTGCGCTTCAACAACCTCGAAGGCCATCCGAAAGGTCTCTGTCACCTCGGAAAGCGAACGCCACACGGTGCCCTGGGCAGCGTAGGCGAAGTCCGCGTGATCCTCGAAAAACGCCATGGCCCGGTCCAGCCCGGAGTCGCCGTCCCTCCAAGCCTCCCAGAAGGCATCCGCGAACTCCCTGATCTCTCCCGCCACGGCCTGCTGGTCGATCTCCGTTGCATCCGAAGTCGGAGCAGCGCATCCCGTCAGCGCCAGAACCGACAGCACGACCGCCCACCTCTTTCCGATTCGCATCGAGGGACTCTCCTTGCATTGTCCGGGAGGGTGGCCAGGTGCCTTCCATCCCCCTCAGGCCGTTTCCGCACCCATGTGGGGGACGCTGTTTCCCCCGGTCTGTTCCTCTGCACGCTACCCAGGTCCCCACGGGCCGGGCAAGGGCGGGCCAGAGGCTACCCACCGGAGTTCCCACACCCGGAAAACCTCGTTCATCCCCGAAGATCCACTTCCAGTCTCCGCTCCCCAACCCCTTTCCTTGCCCGGCCGCCCCCACCTCCCACAGATTGCCCCGCGGTCGCGAATGCACAGGCGGGCCTCGGATTGCCCATCCCTACGCGGCTTGGACGGCGCGGAGATACCACCCACCCGCACCAACCAACTCAGCAAAAGGAGACCAACAAATGAGCGGCGATCCACGCCCGAACGCAGACCAAGACAAGCTCTCGAGACGGAGTTTTGTGAAAGCCAGCGGGGTTACGTTGGCTGGTGGCTTGGCCGCGGCCGCCACGGGATCGCCAACGAGGCTGGGAGGGGAGTCGGTCCGCCAGGACCCCCGGATCCAGAGCTACAAGACACTGGGCCGAACCGGTTGGCGTGTTTCCGACATCGCCTTCGGAACTGGCCCCCTCCGGGACCCGACCCTGGTCCGGGCCGCGTTCGATCGAGGCATCAACTACTTCGATACCGCTGAGTCATATGGCAACGGCGCGGCAGAGCGGGCCATCGGTGACGCCCTCCCGCACATTGGCCGGGAGAAGGTGTTCATTGCCTCCAAGGCCGTGCTCCGAGGTGGAGAAACCGAATCCGAAGTGGTGGATCGCGTAAGGCGGAGTCTCGACCGCCTGAAAACGGACTACGTCGATTCGTATTCCATGCACCATACCCCTACCGTCGAATTCCTGAATCATCCTGGGTACCATGCAGCCATTGAACGACTCAAAGCCGAGGGACGGGTGAGGTTCGCGGGAGTCTCATACCATGGCCCCTCCAGGACGGGGCAGGGCAACATGGCCGAGGTGCTCTCTGCCGCAGCTTCCGATGGGCGCTTCGACATGATGTTGCTGGTCTACAACTTCATGAACAGCGAACAGGGAGATCAGATTCTGGCGGCGTGCAAGGCGAACAATGTTGGCACGACCATCATGAAGAGCGCGCCGGGGGTCCTTCATCACGACGCATGGGATCCCGAAAACATGACGGACGAACAGAGAAGCTTCGCCGAAAGGTACGGTCTCCGGACCGAGGATCAGCTTCGCTTCGGCAGCATCCAATGGGTGCTCCAGAACCCCGACGCACACACCGTCTGCGTCAGCCTGAACGACTTCGACAACATCGACCGCGTTGTCGCACTATCCGGTACGACGCTCTCGGAGTCGGATGAGGAATCCCTCCATCGCCTGGCGAGCTCTGCGGACTCTCGCTATTGCCGCCACGGGTGCGTGGAGTGTGCCGGCGCATGTCCCCAAGCCGTACCGGTGAGCAGAATCATGCGCTACGCGTACTACTTCGAAGTGCAGGGGCGAGAGAAGCACGCCATGAGCAGGTATGCCCAACTGGGAGGCCCCAAAGGCGAAGCGTGCGCTGACTGCTCGGCTCCGTGTGACACGGCTTGCCCCTACGGGTTCTCGATTCGGGCCCAGCTCTCCAAAGCGCATCCCATGCTGACCCTGGTTTGAGCTCGGGAAAACCCGTTTCAGGATTTCAGAGATCCCAATCCGCTCCCTCGTCCACCAGAACGACCGGATCCATCTTGATCATTGCTCGTCCTCCAAGAAGGCAGCGGTTGGAGAGCATCTGGTTGCAGTAGTCAGTTGAGCTGTGAAGGGCAGTGACGCTTCAGGATCCGGGTTCTCTGTCAGGTCCAGGCTCCATCCCTGGGCAGACCCGGGACTGAAATTGTAGGTCGTTGCCAGGAACCAATCTCCCCCCTGCCGCCAATCGAGATTGACGATCGCCAGGTATACTTCATCGTCCAAGGTAGAGGTGATCGTGTCGGAACGCACCACGTTCCCAAGAGCGTCTACCTCGCTCACCGTAATCTGCCAGGAGTCGGGGAACTCGAGACACGCCGACGGCCCCTCGACCTCCCCCACCACCTCCAGACCGGTAGGGGCTTGGGGAATCCTATACGCCCAGATGAAGGCACGGATTTGGAGGGCCCTGCAACCGCTGCCATCGCAGAGGGGATTCGTCACTAGCAAAGTTTGTGGGCGACTGGGTCCCGTGGGAGAGGAACACCCCATTCCGAGGAGCAGAGCCATGAACAGCCAGGACATCCGGCGTGCAGGTATCATGGACCGCCGCCAGGCTTGTTGAGGGCATACAGGTTCACGTACTCCACACCGAATTCGCCCGTCCATACCCCCAGGACATAGTCTGAGCCGATTTCCTTCACGGTCATTCCCCCGGGCATCGGGATGACGCCCAGCCAGCGGCCGTCGGAGTTGAACACAGTCCACTCGACTCGCGGCCCTGGTGCCACGGAGTAGTGGCGTACCCAAAGGTTTCCCAGGCCATCGAGGAGGAGCCGGTCGTAGCTCGGTTGGAAGGGCGGATAGGTCCATTCGCTGAACATCCTGTTCCGCTCCCGGCGTAGATCCTCCCGCTCCGTCCTTTCGAGAATCGCCGCCTCAAAGGCCTGGATGGCCGAATCGGTGACCGGTTCTGGTTCCGCACTCCGGCGGATGATGCGCACCAGACCACCGTTCTCGTCCAGGTCCTGGATCTCGAATGCCGAGCCGTCCCCGGTGAAGATGGAGTCTCCGTGAGCCACAGCTGTTCTCGTTCTTCCGAAGGGCGAACGGAAGGATGCTATTCCCCCTGATGCGGAAGACCAGCGATACATCTCATCGCCCGCGACAAAGGCAAGCGTGTCCGCCTCCGATTCGTCGGCCCGGGCCCGGACAACCGCATAGTCGGGGTGGAAATATCCCGGCAGGAAGGGGTCTTTCCCCGGGGGAATGACCAGACGCAGGAACGACCCGTCGGGGAAGCGGTCCCAGATGGGCCATGGCCCGAAAATGTCGGAGCGCAGGAACTGCCCGGTGGAGTCGAACACCGAGATCCTGGTCCAATCCGCCACCACCAGGGTGTCTCCGGGAAGGACCCAGAGTCTCCGTGGGTCCGTGAACTCTCCGGGACCGGGCCCCTCCCGGCCTATGGCGCGGATGAAATCCCCGGTAGGCGAGTACACTCCAATCTCATTGGCCCCGGAGTTGGCCACGAGAATGCGTCCATCGGAGAGCCGGGTCACATCTCCGACGCGGTAGAGCTGCGCCTGTTCGTCCCCAATCGTGTTCCCGATCCGAAGGACAGGGCTCGGCGATACCGTCCAAGCATCCCCCCGAGACCAGACAGGAGCCGAGGACTCGACGATCCGGACTCCGGAGCTGTCTCGAACGGACGGGTAGCCGGAGCCGGAGTCGCCCTGGTCACAGGCAGTGGCCCCCAATGCGGCCCAGATACCGAGACAGGAAAAGACCCAGCGGAGCCGAATCGCCTGAAGTCCTCCGGTCACCTTTTCAAGCATGTTGAACTCGGAAAAGAGTCTCATTGCCACAGTGGGCCACGGGGAACTTGGGGACACTCCCTCTCAAACCTCTTCGTCATCGTACGGCAAATCGTCGGGGTGGACCCCAACGTAGTCGGGCTCTGGATCGGACAGGAACCTGACCGCCCGGATCACGTGTCTACCCTCAATAAACGCTTTGGCGACCCGATGCCTCCCATCCATCACTCTCCCGTCTGCGCCCAGGATAATGGGATGTCGAAGGTCGGTCTCATTGATCAACCGCGCGTGGTCGGCAACCTCCCGGAGAGTGGGTGCAGGATCGTCGACGAGCCAGAACGGGTCGTCCAGCTCCCTGATTGATTCCAGGAGCACCTCTTGTATCTCCAGCTCCTTGGTGAGTCTCACCAATCGATCCACGTCCCAGGCCAAGAAGCCTGAGGGGCCGGGAAAGAGATGGTACTGTTTTCTCATGGGCTCTTCGTCACGAGTCCCTGGGGGCCTCGATTCCTTTACGAGAATCTCCCTCCAATGCCCTTGCGCCAGTCGGAGGTATACCGGGTTCAAGCTCCAAACCGGACTGTGCGATCCGCAGCGAGGTGACGGCAGAAGCACTGCCAAGGCCGGTCGCTACGGCTACGAGACCTGTCCCAACCATACTTCCAACGGCTCCCACCACTACCGGAGGGAGAACGATCAAAAAACACGGGAGGGCTCCAGCCAAAGCACCCCACAGCGCGAACCTGCGGGCACGGAGGTTGGGAAGGCTCCGTTGCCGTTCGGCCGCCATGAGAACCAGAGAGAAGATGCTCCCCGTCGCGAACCCGAGGACGGCCCCTGCAATGCCGTTGGCCAGAGCAGCCTCAAGGGCCACGGAGAGCCGAGATACTCCCGGAGCCATATGAACGAGGAGGTACGTGAGCAATCCACCCGCGGTCCCAATCACCACTCCCCAGGGGATGGCCCATGAGAGTGCCATTCCCAAGGTCCCACGAATCCTGCGAAGCAGTCTTCTCACAGGGCCAACCCCCCCAATGGAGTTCCTGAGTTTTTCTGGTCTGGGGCCCCAGTCATCCACCAGGCAATGACCGCATTGTCCAAGTGACGGAGGCAACCAGAAAGCCCCACCACCCACCGTAGGGCTACCATCCGTCCGTCGTCCAGATGATCACCACGCCACACGCCTTTCGATTGATTCGCCGGAGAGCGTCCCGCTCCCATCGATTTCGGACCCGGAGGTGTTTCTGGAAATCCTCCGGCACTTCATGCCATCCCCGGTAGACTTCAATGGCAACCAGGTTTTCCGGCGTTACCTCCGAGAGCGGGGGAACCCCCCACACTGATGATTCGAAGAAGGGTGCCGGGACCGGTGTTCGATCAACGATGAAATGCAGGCAGCCGTTCCCGACATAGGTGATCACCCTGGGGATCGGGCCCGTGTCTCCATTCTCATGTCGACCCCACGTCCAATGGACCCAGGTATCCTCAACGTGTCGGAAGATCTCCCCGACATGCTGGCGAGGTCGCAGGGAATCGACCATTTCCGGCGTGAAAAAGACACCTTCTCCGGTCTCCAGCCTTTCAGCAAAGAGCTCACGCCCTGGGGTTCTGAGAGCATTCACGATCAGGGGTGCAAGCCTGATAGCCTCGGGGCCGATGAAAAAGTCCACGGTGAGGGTATCGACGACGGAAACCTGAAAAGGCAGGGAAAGGGTGGTATGGTACCCAAGCCTTCGAGCCTGCAGTTGATAGGTCCCGAATTTGGCGGGGAGGAAGAAGATGCCGAGGGAGTCGGTGAACGTCAGCCCGTGAGATTCCCCTTCCGTGGAGAGGAGGACGATCGTGGCGCCCGAGATGGGAGCCGCCGTGGAATCATCCAGGAGTCGACCATGGATGACCTGCCCCGAGCCCGCTGTCGGAACCACTGAAGCCCCTGTCAACAAGGCCAAAATCGTCAGCCAGCGCGGGAATGCCCTGTCCATGGTGTCGTGCGGCTCCTGGCATGCGACGTCGATCGAATCGGCCAGCGGCTGGTTACACGTCATGACCCAGGCCAAAACCTCAGGAACCCACTTCTAGACCCAGATCAACAACCGCGACGTAGGACACGTTGAGGCTGTCTCTCAGGACCCCGAGAGCCGACGACCCCCACACATCCATGAGGCGAAATCGCTCGGGGAATGTGTAGCGCAGAAGAGTTGGTACAGAGGGATCGTAGACCGTCCAGAACGCCTCGGACTCCCTGCTGGTCCAAACCCGGCGACGGTCATCCACGATAAGTTGGGGGAACCCCTCGCCGGCCGGGTCTAAATGCCTGATGATGCTGAGGAGGTCTCCGGACGCGGAGTACTCGAGAATCTCGGGCCAATCCAGGGGCGTAAGATAGATTCTCTCTCCCTCAGGATTGAGCGTACCTCCCCAACCGTCCGGAACACACCGGGTGCTCACGTCATCCTTGCACCGGTTCCAGGCAAACCGGGCTATGGTCTCGATCTCGTTTCCATCGCCAGAGTATACGAAAACCGGAGTATATCCCCATCGGTCCGGAGGTCGAATTCTCCCTGGCCCTGGCTCGTTTACCATGCCCACTCCAGCCAGGCCCACTTCCCCCGGGAGGAATCCCGCCCAGTGCGGTAAAAGCCCAGGGTTCGCCGTGGGGTTGACTGCTCGATGGAAGGCCAGCGTGGAGTCGAATACCGTCAGGCGGTTGAGCCGAGGATCGAAGGCCGCGAACCCGCCGTTTTCCCCATGGTCCAGCCATAGAATGTCCTCAAACTCCCCCGGTCCTTCCCCCCGTTTTCCGGCCATCGCCAGCCTTCGCCCCGAACGATCGTAGACGCGGACGGTCATATCGTTGTCGGCCAGAACGATGCGGGCGGAATCTACCCAGATCAGGCCACGGACGGCTCCGATGGGATCATCATCCCGCCCTGTCACGATGGAGACCGTTTCCCCACCCAGATCCACGTGGGAAATGGGAAATGCCGCTGGAATTTCCAGGATTCTTATGCCGGCCGAGTCGGACGAGACGAGACCCGCCGTCCGATCCTCGGCACACGCAAAGAAGAGGAACAGTGCGGGGACGACAAGAACAGGTCTGAAGGGCTGGTTCATCTCAGGGTCCCTTCTTTGCTTGTTTCGTGACGTGTACTCCTTCCCAGGGAACTGCCGTTGAGGGAATCCCTCGTCATCAGCGGGCCGCTGGCCGAATTGAAAAGGGTGGGCCCGCCGCAAACCCCAACCCGCAAATGAGGCCGTCCCCATCCGAATCGGCCTGCCTGTAGTCCTCGGTGTCGGGTAGGGTCAGGCCCGCGTTTCCGGGTGGCACAAACCGGCAAATGTTCACAAACGGCGGGAGTTCCTGAATCCGTCCACCTAGCTGAGCGACGGCCAGGGGGACCGGGCCGCTCAGCTCGTTTCCAGTCAGATCGAGCCAGGTAAGGGCCTGGAGATCCCCGAGCTCCGAGGGAATGGACCCGGTGAGCTGGTTCTCGTCGAGGGTCAACATCCGAAGGTTAGGCAGGTTTCCGAGCTCGGCGGGGACGGAACCGCTCAGCTCGTTCTCTCCAAGTCTCAGGGTTCGAAGCTCCACCAGGCTTCCGAGTACAGGCGGAATGGGTCCCGAAAGTTGATTCCCCTCCAGGAGCAGGTCCTGGAGTCCCGCCAGGGTGCCGATTTCCGAGGGGATCACCCCGGACAATTCGTTGTTTGCCAGGTCGATCTGACCCAGGTTCACCAGATTCCCGATTTCGGCGGGGATGGGTCCTGATAGGTCTGTTTGAGAGAGGATGAGGACCCGAAGTCCCACCAGGTCCCCTAGTTCAGAAGGAATGGGTCCGGACAACGGGTTGGTTCCGAGATACAACAACTCGAGATTCGAGAGTTCCCCCAACTCCGGTGGGATCGACCCGGTGAGTTGGTTGAATTCCAGGTCCAGGGAAATGAGGTTCGACAGGTCCCCGATTTCCGGAGGGATCGAACCACTCAACTGATTGGCAAAAAGATCCAACTCCTCGAGGTTCGTCAGGTTCCCGACCTCAGGAGGAATGGCCCCACTGAGCTGGTTTCGGGAGAGGTCCAGGTACCAGAGTTCGGTCAGGTTCCCGAGCTCATCGGGTATGGGCCCCGACAATTGGTTGTAGGCGAGGTTCATTTCGAGGAGCTCGGGCAGCATCCCTAGTTCAGCCGGGAGGGCCCCAGTGATCTCGTTTTCCTCCAGGTCCAGATAGTTGAGCTCCGACAAGGCCCCCATCTCCGAGGGCAACGGACCCTTCAACCGGTTACCCTCCAACCTGAGGTTATCGAGATTCGACAGGTACCCGATCTCGGGAGGGAGGGGCCCGTTCAGGTTGTTCTCCCGCAGGACCAATTGGGACACGAACCCCGGCGGACAGGTCACTCCGTGCCAACTACAGGGAGTCGTATTGGCGAGCCATCCCGTGGATTCCAGCCACTCCGGCCCGTTGGTGGCTTCGAAAAGCGCGACCAGGGCCCAGCACTCTTCCTGCGGTATCTCCGATTGGGTAGAACAGTTGTAGGCGCCGGACTCGATCACCTTGATGGTGGCGTATCCTTCAATCCCTTCGCTTCTGGCGGTGATGGTCACCGTCCCCAGGGTCTCTCCGGTCACCAGGCCAGCGTCGCTCACGGAAGCCACATTCGGGTCCGAGGCGGTCCAGGTCACGGCCCGTTGCAGAGCTGCGCCGTTCGCATCTCTCGGTGTGGCGGTGAGGGGAAGAGATTGGCTCCTCTCGACAGTCCCGACCTCAGGCACCACCTCCAATGTGGCCACGGGGGGCGTCCACGGGACGTCGGTTCCGCCCCCATCACAGGCACCGAGAGTCACGGCCAGAAGGCTCAAGCTGGCGAAGCGATCGATCAGGCTTGACTGGATCGGACTTTGGCGCATCGGAATAGCCTCCCGAAAGACCCGGAGTCACCCTTCTGTTCAACCGCAACAACCCTCCAAAAGGTCCCCGGCGAAAGGCTGGGAGCCGATTTGAGGGAGCGGCAGGTCCGGTGATACGCGAAAACCACATATTCCCTGCATTCTCTCACCTCACGACGAACCCCCGTCGTACCGCATGCTCCTCCTGGCCCTCCCAAGTGGCCCGTAGGACAACCTCATAGCGTCCGGGATCGAAGTCCTCGATGTCCAGGACGATTCCCTTGGGAAAGACGAGGCCACGGGAGGGATCCGTCCAGCCCAGGCGCCCTGAACCCTCCTCCGGCCCACCTGGAAGAAGGCGCCGAAGATTGCCTATCAACCCCCCTTCGGACACCAGCTCCAGCTCGAAGGAAACCTGGCTGTCTGCAGGAGCCCCATAGACTTCCCAGTAGAGACCAAGCTGGCTTCCGTTCCCGAGATCGAATGTGGTGGATCCGAGCATCAGCGATGCGGCGGCCAGGAGGGAATCTGGTGGCTGGAGCCCAAAGGGCCGATAGAGGATGATGTCCGAGATGCCCGGGACGTCCGCCGCCAGGGGCTCCAGCATCTCCCGGTGCCATCCGATCCCCGTTTCCGTCAGGATCTCCAGGCTGGTGACGTAGGGCTTCGTCTCGGCATCGGCCAGGAACACGGCCCGACCCTCGTTGAAGGGCGCGTTCAGCTGGAGGGGGAAGCTCTCCGGGGCGTCGCTGAGGATCAGGTAGGCCGATTCGGCAGCTCCCTCGATAGGAGTACCCAGGACCGACGTGGCGGTGGCCACCCGCATCCTACCCGCCTTTTCAGGGTCGGAAGGCCGAAACCGAGCCAGTTGCAGCTGGGCCTCGAAGAAAGGGCCATAGGCTGGCGAGTAGCCCTCATCGTGCAGATCGGCCAAGAGCCGCCAGGTGGGGTGGCTGAACCCCGGCCCGCCGAAGTCCGGCACGAAGTGGTACCGAGCGGCTTCGGCACTGGTCAGGCGATACCACCAAGCCCCACGTGTTGGGCTGGACGGCCCGTACTCCCAGGAATCCCAAGGACCTCGCCAGGTAAGGCAGGCTCTCCTCCATTCCCACAAACGACCGGTCCAGTCGGAGCCCCGGCCCGCATTGTAGATCTCGTCACTCCAGATCCACTCCAGGCCCCGGCTGATCTGCTCGGCCCATCGATCGTTCCCCTCCAGGATGAACAACGGATCTGCGAGCCACCAGATCGTGTCCGAGGCGGCACGGCGAATCTCACACGGTTGCTCAGCCCAATCCTCCTCCCAGACCTGCGGTGGCTGAGCTACCCTCCAGTGTTGTCTCTGGGAGAACTTGCCGAGGAGGTAGGTCCCATCGGCAATCCGGCAGGTGATCGAATCCGGTGCTCCGGCTACGAAACTCCGGAGGTGTGGTTCTGACTCCGTGACCCTCCCTGCCCGGTTGAGCACGTAGCCCCTCAACCCCTCGCACCACCACTCCGCTGACTGGCATGCCTCCGCAACCTGCATGGCCCCCAGGTAATTCCCGAATCTCGTCAGGGCGAATACGGCCTGTCCGGAAACGAAGCCCGACTGGGGATATTCCCGGCTTGTTTCGACCAGGAATTCCAGCAGCGTTTCCCGGGGCGGATGGCATCCGATATCACGGGGGCAGGCCCCCCTGAGCCAGTCTCCTCCCATACACTCGCCTCCCCCCTCTCCCGAACACTGCCAACCGAGGTACTGGACGAGAGCCTCCGGCTCGAAATCGGCGAACCTACCGTAGGTGTCGTAGTATTGGACCAACCTGCCGGCGACCTGTGAATTGATCTTCACGGTGTCCGGCGTCTGAGGAGACAGGCAGACAGGAGAGAGCAGACCCGCCACCAGAACCAGTACAACTTGTCTTGTGCACATCAGCCAATTCCCATCCCCTCTACGGATCCTCAAGCTTCGGCCTGTGTGGTTTCTGCGAAACAAACCCCTCGGTTCTTTTATCATCGATTCCGCATCTCGAACGAACGCGGTCTTCGGAAGACAGTGGAGCGATGCGGCCACGGCTGGACTCGACATCACCGATAGATACGAGTACTACCTCCACGGCGTGCTGCCCGTGGGGGGTGGTAGTTGTGAATTGCTCGAACCCGCCGGCCATCACCGAGATCTCAACCGTGCCGGGATGATGGAAGGAAAACAGTCGGAAACACCCTGCCGAATCCGTGACATTGTAGTCGGCCAGGGAGAGTGAATCCGACCTTGGACTGAGAGGAGCCCACAACTCCGCCTTCGCCCCTTGGATCGGCTGGCCACCTGCGGTGAGGACCACGCCAATGACTCCCGTTCCAGCGTCCGTGAACACACAGAGAGAAGGTACGACCAACAGGAAGAGAAGGCATGCCGCGAGGGCTCCCAGGTACACTGGCCAACGCTTGGAGCTTCGTCCCTCTGCGTTCTCCTCAGGCATCACACCCTCATTTCACCGTAGGCGTTCACCACAGGCCCGGTTCCCCGGCATACCGCTCCCTCTCTGCCAACTGATCACCCCTGGCTTCCCTCGGCCGGTCGCCTTTCTCTCCGAGCAACCACATTTAACGGAGGAAGGGGGGGGCTCTTTGAGCCGAGTTCCTCCCGCACCTCCTCCAGGAGTTCGAGAGCTTCCTGCCTCTTCGACTCGGCTCGGGTACTCCACACGGTGCTGACACCGAAAAGAGAGGCTGCTGCCAACGGAACCAGGAGCCCCAAAACACTCTCGCCACCGACAAGCATGATCACCGCGAACACCAACCACACAAGTGTTGCCAGCAGCCCGGTCCACTTGGCAACGCGATGGCTGTTACGACGCAGCCAGGAACCTTGGGGGCGCAAGCCCTCCAGTAGATTCTCGACCTGCATCAGCTGTTCGGTGCCCTCCAGCTCCTTCCCACGTGTTTCCCAGAACTCTCGGTTTTCCAAGATCCGTCCGACAAGCTCATGCGGCGTGACCTTGAGGTAGCGCTGAGGCTCCTTCAGCTCTCCTACGAGGCGTGCCACCCCGAATCCCAGCAAACCACCCATGATGGCCACATAGATCCAGTCGCCGAGAATGAACCCGACCAGGACAATGATCAGCAAAGCAACCGGGGTGAACCACAGCCGCCTCTTTACCTCAGCGCGGGCTTCATCAACCGTCCGATGTCTTACCTCCAGAGGGTTCGGAGGGCTTTCTTCCTTCAATTGGACGACGTCATTCCCGCTGCCTGTCATTGCTTGCCTGATCTCTGAGTAGTCCGCATTCCGCTTAGTGCCTGCGGGCGGCGCCGGAAACAGGAACCGCCAGGATGAAGGCACAACCGATGAGTGTTATCCATGTCGGATTTCGCATGTTGCCGTTTCCTTCTCCGACTCTCTTCCCAAACGCACCGGGCGCCGGCGCCCAGCAAGAGCATCCGATCCACACCAGGCAGGGTACCAAGGCCGAGTACCAGAGCCGCCAGCAGCCCACTCACCTCCAGCCGGCCTACCCAACCGCCGTCCTCTTGTTGCAGGGATATTTTGCCAGGCTTCGAGTAGTGACCTTTTCCACGCATGAACTGGACATACGTACTGTCTGGAAGCCAGAACTCGAGGAGCAGAAACGGTTGTGCTTCACCAGGAGCGGCTTCGGACAGCTCCACCCGAGCGGCCCAGAGGGCGGCTGCGCCGTTCGTCGGCCATCGGGGTGAGCGCCCATCGATGGTGAACGTACCAGCGCTGATGATCTCGACGAAGGACACTCCCCAAGCCCCGTGCGAGGGATTCTGTGCAAGGTGGGCTTGCGCCCATGAGCGTCCCTGATTCGCCAGGCTTCTGATCGTCACGTACCGTCCTCTCCTGGAATCCTCACGCTCCACACAGAACATGTCCCGAGGCGTTCGCTCACCCAGAGCCAGCATCGGCCAGGAATGCCTTCACTCGGCCTGGAAAATCCTCCGCCGCGATCTCGTCGCCGCCCAGCTCTGGCCAAACAGGCGTGTGGCCTTGGTTCGGCACGACCCAAAGCACCGCATTCGGCAGCGCCTCGTAAAATTCCGTCACCAAGCCCATTGGGTAATAGGGATCCCGATCACCCATCACGATCAAAGTGGGCATCTTGATCTGCGCCACATGTTCGGGAGAGAGATCATACGCCGCGAAGTCGTCCGCCAGGCCACGGAACTGAGGCAAGAGCCTCGCGAACTGGTCCCCGCCGTTCCGGTGGTAGCTTGCGTAAAGGTTCTGGACCTCTTCTGGCATCTCGTCAAATTCCGGCCACGTGCGGGCCAGTTCTCGGGCGGCCAGGGGGAGGCGGTGAGTTTGGCTCACCAACACCAGCGAACTGAATCGGCCTGGATCAGCCAGGGCCATGTGAAGCAGGGCGGTGGACCCTGCACTGTGTCCAATCGCATCCACCTTTTCTAATCCGAGCTCATCTAGGACCTCAAAGAGCAGGCCTGCCACGATGTCATAATCCCATGAATCCAACAGACGAGTGGATTCCCCGTGGCCGGGAAGATCTGGGATAACCAGCGTGAAGTCTGTGGAGAGATCTTCTACAAACCTGTCCCATTGCTTCCCGGAAGCCCCAAACCCGTGGACCAACAAGAGCGGCGGTCCATTTCCTCCCACTCGGAAGTAGACCCCACCTGGATCCCCTCCGAGAAAATGGTTCGTCAGCGGAGTCTGGGCGGATAGGGGAGCGAGGAGGAATCCCAGAAGGACCGAAGTAAGGAGGAAGAGGGCTGTCAATCTCTCTTTCATCGTCAAACTCCTCGGCTTGTGTTTTCGAATGCCTCAAAACGTGTGGTGGGCTCATCGCGGCCGGTGGCCCTTTGAG
>JASFVN010000309.1:0-5360 GCA_050049805.1 Gemmatimonadota bacterium | reverse complement strand
ACCCCTGAGTATGAGGAAAGCCCCAAAAAGCCGGGGGAAGGCTCCACGCCCTCCCCCGAGGCTTTCCTACCGTCGGTTTCCCGGCCTAGCCCACCCTCAGTTCCCCGCCAACGGAACGCTGATTCCCGCCATCAGTCCGAAGAATGACGTGTTCACGAATCCGGCCTCCTCGTCCTCCGTCTGGGCCTGAAGATATCGGCCCAACGCCCAACCACTCACACCCCCGAGGGGGATCGACAGACCCGCTCCGCCACCGAAGGCGAGGCCGCTGCTGCTGTCGTCGTAGCCCTCAGCGTTGTACTTGTGCCGCAAGAACCCTACTTGGCCGAAGAAGAAAGGGTGGACTCCTCCCTCGCCACCGACGACATACTCGACACCCGCCAGGCCACCAAGCAGATCGGTGCTCTCTCCTTCGTATTCGTGATCATTGGATCCGTAGATGCCGCCGACCAGACCGTAGAATCCGCTCTCTCCCAGGGGGAAGCCGAAGCCTCCCTCCACCATCCACCCCGTCTTCGCTTCGTCCAGATCTTTGTAGTCCCCGGCAGGGAATGTGGCTCCTGCCCCCAGATATACCGACTGTGCCGAAAGCTGTCCTACCAGGCTAAAGGAAAGCACCGCAAGGGCCGCAACCAGAAGCACGACACACTTCCGCATAAGAACCTCCTTTGGTGGAGATAAGCCGGCAGAACCTGCCCAGCCGAAGCCGGCTCCGAAATTCCGCCTTTTATATGCGTTTATGGTGTTTGGGGGTCAAGCTTTTTCTGACCGTCCTCTAACCGGGGGGCGGGGAGGCCATCATGGGATCCCCGACTCCGAGCATCTTCACTGCCACCAGGCCGAGAATTCCGATGACGACGAGGTAGTAGAGGGTGGGAAGGACGGTCTTCCTGAGGGTGGCTCCTTCCTTCCCCAACAGACCTACGGTAGCCGAAGCCGCCACCACGTTGTGAATGGCAATCATATTGCCGGCTGCCGCCCCCACAGCCTGCAAAGCCACGATCAGGGCGCCGGAGATCATCAGGCGTTCGGCTACTCCGTATTGAAAGGCCGAGAACATCAGATTGCTCACGGTATTGGAGCCGGCGATAAAGGCACCCAGGGCACCGGTGACCCCGGCGAACATGGGCCAGACCTGCCCTACATTCGTGGCGACCCATTCGGCCATGGCAATGGGCATGGAGAAAAAGCCCGCACCGTTCACGTCGGAGTTGATGTAGACCCGGACCATGGGCACGGTGAAGACCAGGACGAACCCGGCGCCCAGGAGGACACGGCTCGACTCGGCGATCGCCCGATGGAAAGCCCGCCCGGGCATCCTGTGCAGGAAAACGGTCAGAACCACCACCAACACCAGCATGAAGCCGGGAAGGTAGAGAGGTGTGGTAACGCCGGAGATGCCGGTACCGAAGATGTCCTCCCAGGCGACCCGCGGCATCCTCAACCACTCGCCAAAGGGAAGCTGCGGAAGGCGCGACAATACCAGGAGCACCGCCAGCATCAGGTAGGGCGCCCAGGCCATCCCTGTATTCAACTCTCTTCGACTCTGACCTCCATCCGCCTTCACTTCCAGACCGCTGATCCAGTCCGCATCCCAGCGGTCGACCGGCGGAAACTCCCAGCTGTCCTTCGGGACCAGGAACCCGGTCCTGGCGGCGAAGGTCACCACGAGAAGGCCGATGGGCGCTCCGAGAAGGGTCGGAAACTCAGGCCCCAGGAACAGCCCGGTGAGGGTGTATGGAACGGTGAAAGCCAAACCGCCAAAAAGGGCGAAGGGAATGATGGACAGCCCCTCCGTCCAGGATCTCTTCTCCCCGAAAAATCGAGTGGTCATCATGACCATCAAGGTGGGCATCAGAGTACCGGCGATCCCATGAAGCACCACGGCCCGGGCCGTCACCAACCGAAGAAACTCTCTCATTCCCAACCCCGCGGCTGCCAGCTGGGCGTCGAAGAGCTCTCCGCCGACTCCGCCCTGGACACCCACCAGGACGGGAGTGCCGACGGCCCCGAATGTGACGGCGGTACTCTGGATCATCATGCCGATCATGACAGCTGCGGCGGCGGGGAAGCCCATAGCCACCATCAGAGGGGCACAGACGGCAGCCGGGGTACCGAACCCCGACGCTCCCTCGATGAAGGAGCCGAAGAGCCAGCCAAGGAGAACGATCTGGACCCGCCGGTCGTCGCTGATGGCGTGAAACGACTTCCGGATGGCGGCCACTCCTCCCGAGTGTTCCAGAGTTTTGAGGAGCAGGAGGGCCCCGAAGATGATGAAGAGAAGGTCGAAGGTCAGGAAGAGCCCTTGCACGGAGGCCGCCCAGACCCGGATCCACTCCATCTGCCAGGCCGACACAGCCACGAAAACCGCCACGGCATAGACCGCGGGCATGGCCCACTTCGCCGGAATCCGAAATCCCACAAGGAGGATCCCCGCTAGAAGAATCGGAGAAACGGCCAGGAGAGCCTGTGTTCCGAGGGTCATGGATTGGAACTCCGGGGAAAAAGGGAGAGAAAAGGCCCTGCACAGAATTGGCGAATCTTGATCCGCTCACCCTCGAAAGGCAACTTCTCCAGACGACCAGGTTCGACCGTTCACGACCATTGCCCGGCCCGATGGAGCCCAAGGGCGGGAGGAAACCAAAAAAGCTTGCCAAGCTATAGAACAGCCTCGCCCAGCCCGCCCCTGGCCGAAGTCGCGCCAGGAAAGACGGGCGGCCTTGGCACATTCGGGGGGGTGTTCACGCCATCCATCCTTACCATCCTGGGCGTCATCATGTACCTCAGGTTCGGTTGGGTGGTGGGAAACGTTGGACTCGGCGGCGCCTTCGTCATCGTCACTCTTTCCACCTCCATAACCTTCCTGACGGCGCTTTCGATCTCCGCAATCGCCACTGACCAGAGGGTTCGGACCGGCGGCGCCTACTACATGATCAGCCGCTCTCTGGGGATCGAGGCCGGTGGTGCCATCGGGATTCCTCTCTTCCTGGCTCAGGGCCTGTCCGTGGCTCTGTACACGGTCGGTTTCGCGGAGAGCATGGTCGCCGTCTTTCCTTTTCTGAACGAAAAGGCGGTGGGGCTCGCCACCACCGCGGCCGTCGCGGCCCTGGCCATCACGTCGGCCCGGACAGCCATCAGGGCCCAATATTTCATCATGGGTGCCATCGCGCTCTCACTCCTGGCCCTGTTTTTCGGCCACCCGGTGGAAAACACGGGGCCGGAAACGGCCCTGCAGCTCACACAGGAACGGGAGAGCTTCTGGGTCGTGTTCGCCGTCTTCTTTCCAGCCGTGACGGGAATCATGGCGGGCGTGAACATGTCGGGGGACCTCGAAAACCCGGGGCGCTCTATACCGAGGGGAACCTTCGCCGCCATCGGCGTGGGCTATCTGGTGTACATGACCGTCCCTGTCCTCCTGGTCCTCCGAGTCGACCGAGGAGCCCTGTTGGCCGACCCCCTGGTCATGCAGCGGATGGCCCTCTGGGGTCCTGCCATCCTCCTGGGCGTCTGGGGAGCGACCCTCTCCAGCGCCGTAGGAAGCATTCTGGGAGCACCCCGGGTTCTCCAGGCCCTGGCCAGAGACGGGATTCTCCCTCGGCGGCTGCATTGGTTGGGAGCTGGAAGCGGCCCTGAGGACACTCCCCGGGCCGGAACCGTGGTGACCTTGTTTCTGGCCCTCGCTGCGGTCTGGCTCGGGAACCTGAACGTCATCGCCCCGGTTCTGACGATGTTCTTCCTCACCACCTACGGCGTGCTGAACATCTCGGCAGGTATAGAAAAGCTCCTTCAGAGTCCCTCCTTCCGCCCCCTTTTCAAGGTTCACTGGTCCCTCTCCCTCCTGGGGGCCCTCGGCTGTATCGCCGTGATGTTCCTCATCAATGCCGCGGCTACCGTGGTAGCAGGCCTCTTCGTTCTCCTCATCCTTCTCTGGCTGGAGCGAAGAGGCCTGGAAGCCACCTGGGGGGACGTGCGCATGGGGATCTGGCTCACCCTGACCCGGGCCGGGCTCATGCGGCTGAAGAGGCAGGTGGATCCGCGGAATTGGCGACCACACCTCCTGGTCCTCTCCGGCGCGCCCATGAGAAGATGGCACCTGGTGGAGCTGGCTACCTCCTTTACTCACGGCCGGGGGATCCTCACCGTAGCCACCGTTCTCGGTAGCGAGAACATCACCCTGGAACGGAAACAAAGCCTGGAAGCGGGAATCCAGGACTTTCTTTCGAAACGGGGGGTGGGGGCGCTGGTGAGGGTGGTCTCGGCTCCGGACCCCTTCATCGGCTCGGAACAACTGGTGGAGACGTACGGCCTCGGCACCCTGGTTCCGAATACCATTCTGCTGGGAGACACCAAGGAAGCCGAGCACCGGGCTCCCTACTGCCGAATGGTGGAGAGGTTCTACTTCTCCAAGAGAAACGTCCTCATCGTTCGCGACCACGAAGAGAAGGGATTCGGAGACAGGAGGCTCATCGACATCTGGTGGGGCGGCCTGCAGGCCAATGGGGCCCTCATGCTGATCCTGGCCTACCTCCTCCAAAGCAGCTTGAAATGGCAGCAGGCCCGCGTGCGCCTGATGATGGTGGTTCCCGATGAAGAAGCGGCCAGGGAAGCCCGTAAGAACCTTGCGGCCATGGCCCAGCGAACCCGGACCGGGGCCGAGCCCCATGTCCTGGCATCCAACGGAAAGCCTTTCTTCGATATCCTGCAGGAATCCTCGGCCGACGCCGACCTCGTCTTCATGGGAATCGCAAAGCCTGGAAGTGGGGATTTCGAGGAATATTACGCAGAGCTCCGAGAGCGGACCGAGGGGCTGCCCACCACGGTCTTCGTGCTGGCTTCGGAGGAGATCGCCTTTCGGGAGGTCCTCCTCCGATACGACCACATGATGGACCACGTCGACTGACATCCATGCGGGATCGGCCCCTTTTCCTCGATCCCAATCTGAACATCATCTTCGGTGTGACGCTTCTGGCGGTGCTGGGTGTCTCCTCCATAGCACCCGTGTTCCCCACCGTGGCCCGGGAATTGGACGTCGCACCGGAGGCTGTGGGTCTCCTCATCACCGTTTTCACAATGCCGGGCATCATCCTGACGCCGATCTTCGGGATTCTGGCCGATCGGTTCGGGAGGAAAAAAATCCTGGTCCCGGCCCTTCTGCTCTTCTCCCTGGCCGGATCCTCCTGTTCCCTGGCTCGGGATTTCGAGCTTCTCCTCCTGCTTCGGTTCCTGCAGGGGGTGGGGGCAGCCTCGCTTGGATCTCTGAATGCGACTCTCATCGGGGACCTCTTCAGCGGGCGCCGGAGGACCGAGGCCATGGGCTACAACGCCTCCATTCTGAGCGTCGGCACAGCCATCTATCCTTC
>JASFVN010000308.1:0-5364 GCA_050049805.1 Gemmatimonadota bacterium | reverse complement strand
GGTTGCGAGGCCATGGACGACGCCGGTACCGTACGTCACCTTCGCTTCGACGACCCCGTCCTCGTCACCATGAACGGGACCACCCAGCACGGGATTATCCGGAAGCCAAGGGCATCACTTCCCTGATGAGCTGCCCCTTCCGCTGCCCTCAGCCCCCTTCCAGGTAATCTTCGAAAATCTCGGCTACCTGCTGGACGATGGCGGAAGCCGGCCCCGAAATATTCACTACTCCGGCCACGACGATCTCGTGTTCCGGCACCATCACCATGAGAGTGGATCCGCCCACCGATCCCCCGGAATGACCCAGCATCAGATCACCGTCTTCCTGGGTATAGGTCCTCCAACCGATCCCATAGCCGGTGGACTCACCGTTTCTCAGGACCTGGGGGGTCTGGAGGATTTCGAGGGTCTCGGCCGTCAGGAAGCCCGGTTGCATGTGGGCCTGAGCAAAGCGGACCAGGTCCTCGGGGGTGGAGAGGAATCCGCCTCCGGCCCATTTGTAGCTGTTGTCCACATAGGGTGCGTTCACGATTCCTCCCCCCCGCTCCTGCTCGTAGAACGAGGTTCTGTAGGCTACGATGGAGTCGGTGTGGTCGGCCACCGTATGCCTCAAGCCCAGGGGTTCGAAGACCTCGTCGGCCATGAAGCCGAGGAATTCCCGGCTCGATGCCTGCTCCAGGACGGCGCTCAGGAGGTTCCATCCGTAACTGGAATAGGAGTAGTCGGTTTCAGGCTCGAAGAGGAGCGAGTCGTTGGCGAAGATTTCGAGTCCGGATTCCACGGTGGGATACCTGATGGAAGAGAATGTCTCTCGGCCCCGGTAGTGCCGAATACCTGCGATGTGGCCTCCCAGCTGCCTGGTAGTGATGGGCCACCTCTTCTCCGGGAAGTCGGGAACGTACTCCTGGATCGGGACGTCCAGGTCCAGTTGACCTCGTTCCAGGAGAATCCCCAGGGCAGAGGCTGTCAGGGTCTTGGAGACGCTACCGATTCGGAACTTGGTGAGGGTCGTGACGGGTACCCCCAGCTCCAGATCGGCCCAGCCGAAACCTTCCGACCAGACGATCTCGTCACCGATTCCCACTGCAACGGAGGCTCCCGGCACATCTTGATCCTCCATGATTTCCCGAATCAGGGCTTGGGCCGCCGCGATGGGTTCTGCGTAGTCGTCTGTGCCCCTGGCCTCGGCCAATTGGAGCTGTTGGGCCTGGAGCCGGCATGGCTCGCCGAGGGAGAACGTCAGGGCCGCACATAAGAGACCTGAAGTGAGCACGGCACCCCTGGCCCAGTTTCTCAGCCCGCTCCTCCAACTCCTGGTGTTCTTCATCTCATGGTCCTTTCGAAGAATCTTCCAAAAGGTCTTCCTGGTCGTGTCCGATCAATGCTGGGGCCTCAGCCCACCCCTTCGCACCAGCTCCGGGCGTTCTGGAACATCTTGAGCCAGGGTGAGGCTGTCGTGTTCCCTTTCCACTCCCGGGGGATCCAACCCCACTGCCAGGTCAGGAAGGACCGCTCAGGGTGTGGCATGATGGCCAGGTGCCTCCCGTCCGCCGAGGTCAGGGCGGCAATTCCGGCCGGGGATCCGTTGGGGTTCAACGGGTACTCGGTGGTGGCTTCACCGGTATCGTCCACGAAGCGGACGGGGGCAAGGCCCTGGGCCAGGACCCTTTCCTGGAGCTTCGGATCGGGGAAATAGGCCCGGCCCTCGCCGTGAGCTACCCAAATGCCGAGGGTCGCACCGGCCATGCCCTGGAGCATGATGGATGGGCTTTCCAGGATTCCTACCGTGGCGAACCGGGACTCGAAACGCCCGGAAGAGTTCTGGATGAAGCGGGGCTGGGCTTGTGTCTCGATTCCCGACCAGGGAACCCATCCCAGGAGGGCCGAGAGTTGGCACCCGTTGCAGATTCCGATACTGAAGCTGTCTGGACGGTGCTGGAACTCCGTGAACTGCTCCAGAAGAGCTGGATTGAAGCGGATGGCGCCCGCCCACCCTTTGGCCGAGTCCAGGACGTCGGCGTAAGCGAAACCTCCGGGAAAGCCGAGACCCTGGAAGGAGTCCAGACGGATTCTACCATCCATGAGGTCCGACATGGAGACATCCCAGACCTCGAATCCGGCCAGGTGGAAGGCGGAACCCAACTCCCGGTCGGAGTTGGACCCCTCCTCTCTGACTACGGCTACCCTGGGTTTCGCAGATTTGGCGAGGATTTCCGGTGCCGTGTGGCTCACCTCGAAGGGGATCTGGAAAGTCGGGCCCCTTCGGGATTTGAGGCCTTGCCTCTCTTCGTCCACCTTCTCCGGGTCGGCCTGTAGCCGATCCAGTTCGTAGCTGGTTTCCTCCCAGATGTCCCTCATCTCCCCCATGTCCTCGTCCAGGATCATGAGGTCTCCCACGCGAATCCTTATTCTCGGGTCCGAGGTGACGGTACCTATGACGGTGCAGGGCACACCCACGGCCCAGAAGGACTCTCGAATCCGATCGCCTTCCTCGGCCGAAGCCTCGAAGACAAGCCCGAGCTCTTCGGAGAAGAGGACTGGGAAGGGCGCTGCCGGGTGAAGAGGATCGGAGCCATGGCCCAGCCCCTCCAGAGTCACGTCGATCCCGCAGTTCCCGGCGAAGGCCATCTCCAGGAGGGTGGTCACGAGACCTCCGTCGCTTCGGTCGTGGCCCGCCGTCAGAGCTCCCTCTTCCAGGAGAGATTGCACTACCTCGAAGGCGCCCTTGAGGAGGGTGGGGTCGTCCAGGTCCGGCGCCCGTTCTCCGATTTGCCCGAAGACGTGGGCGAGGGCTGATCCGCCCAAGCGATTTCGGCCCCCACCCAGGTCCACGTAAAAGAGCTTCCCCTGGTCGGGGAGCTTGAGGTCCGGCGTTACGGTTTTGGTGATGTCGGGGCAGGTAGCGTAGGCCGATACGACCAACGAACCGGGGGCCTTGACCGTTTCCTCGTCCCCCGTGGCCGTCGGGGCCAGGGCCGCCATGGAAAGGGAGTCTTTCCCCCCGTCCGCGGCAATCCCAAGCTCTTCCATGGCCTGCGCCATGGCCACGGCTGCGTCGTGGAGGGCTGCTCCCTCGCCGGGGAGCTTCGCCGCCCACATCCAGTTTCCCGAGCATTTCACGTGGTCGAGGGCGCTGATCCTGGCCCAAACCAGATTCGTCAAGGCTTCCCCGACGGTCATGCGAGCCATGGAAACGGGGTCCAAAAGACCTTTGATGGGCTGCTCTCCAATGGCCGTGGCGCCGCCCGTGACTCCAAAGTGGCTCTGGGCGATGACGGCCACGTCAGCGACGGTCAGCTGGAGAGGGCCTGCACATTGTTGCCGAGCCACCAGGCCGGTGACGCACCGATCGACCTTGTTCGTGAGGAACCGCTTGGATCCCACCGAGAGAAGGCGAAGCACACGGTCCAAGGCGCCCCGGACGGTGAGGTCTTCCGGGAGCGTGAGGGGCGCCGGTTCTGCCGGCATACGTTTCAGCTGAAACGTCTTCTGGGGCATGGCACCCAGGACGTGGTCCAATTCCATGTTCACCGGCGTCGAATCGTTCCTGGCGTCGTAGAGGACAATGCGTCCGTCGCCGGTTACCTCTCCCACGAAAGCTGCTGGGACCTTCTCCCGGTCACAGAGTTTCTGAAAAAGCTTCCGCTCCTGGGGTCGCAGGAGCAGGGCGTCCTGTTCCTGGTATTCGGCGCCCCAGATCTCCATTACCGAGAGTGTCTCGTCCCCCACCGGGATCGCCCGGACATCGATGCGGGCGCCGGCAGGTTCCACAAGCTCTTTGAGGACGTTGCAGTTCCCCCCGGCCCCCTGGTCGTGGATGCTGATGATGGGGTTCCGGTCCCCCAGCTCCACACAGGCTCGGATGACCCGGTTGACCTTCTGCTCCATCTCGGCGTCACCACGCTGGACCGCGTTGAAGTCCAGCTCTTCCACATTTTCTCCCTGGACCATGCTGGAAGCCGCACCCCCGCCCATGCCGATGCGGTACGCCGGACCGCCGATCTTTACCACCAACATTCCCACTTCGGGCTTGCCCTTCTCCCGATGGCGGGCGTCCATCTGCCCGATTCCACCGGAGAACATGATGGGCTTGATCCATTCCCTCCGCTCCCCGTTGGGAAGTCGAAGGCCGAAGGATCGCGTGTATCCCTGGATCACCGGCTCTCCAAACTTGTTTCCATAATCGGAGGCTCCGTTCGAAGCCTCGATCTCGATGTCCAGGGGAGAAGCGAGGTTCGTGGGGTAGCGGAACTCCGGGTCCTCCCAGGGGAGAGGGTAGCCCGGGATCTGGAGGTTTCCGACGCAATACGCCGCCGTGCCGGCCACCACCAGGCTTCCCCGGCCGGTGGCGTGGGTGTCCCGGATTCTGCCGCCGGTGCCGGTCTCGGCTCCGGGGAAAGGAGCGACACCCGAAGGGAAGTTGTGGGTCTCGGCGGTAAAGAGGATGTCGTGTTCCACCTCCCCTTCCAACAGCGGAGAGGGTTCGGAGACGTCTCCGGGAATCAGGGTCCGGACGGTGTAGCCCGAGATGGAGCTGGAGTTGTCTTTGAAGGCGATGACGCTGTTCGAGGGGTTCGCCCGCAGGGGTCGCTGAACCACGGAGATGAGGTGATCCGGCATCTCCTGGCCGTCCACGATGAGGCGGCCTTTGAAGAACCAATGCCTACTGTGCTCGCTGTTGGATTGGGCGATGTCGAAGGCCTCCACCGAGGTGGGGTTCCTCCCGATTCGGTTGACGAACAGATCGGTGTAGTAGTCCAGATCCCAGTCGTCGAAGGCCAGCCCCAGCTCCTGGTTCACCCGCTCCAGGGCTACTCGCCCCTCTTCCAGCAGGGGAATGGAAAAGACCTTCTCCGGCGTCATCCCGGTATCGAACGAGGTCAGCGGCTCCGGATATCGGGTTTCCGTCATCCGGTCGTGGACCAAGGAGAGGAAGGCGCCCACTTCCCCTTCGTCCAGGGGCTTGTCACGATCCAGAAGGAACCGCCTGGAGCGTTCGATCCGTTGGATCTTCCCCAGGCCGCAGGCGTGGCTGATCCCGACGGCGTTGGTGGACCAAGCCGTCGTGAAATTCATCCTCGGGCCCACTTCCAGGATGGACTCCTCGTTGCCCAGAAAGCTTTCCTCTCCGAACCCTTCCGGATGGAATGTCTCCGCCAGTAGCCAGGTCAGAGTCTCCAGCTCCTTCTGGTCCATAGGCCCGGAGACCTGGACGTTGAAGCAAGCCTCTGACCGGATCTCCTGGATGGGCGCAGCCAGGAGGCTGTTGGCCTGGGACAGGAGTTGCCGTGTCTGGGAAATGGAAAGGCCCGGTGTCCTGAAAAAGTGCAGAAGACTCATTGGAGGTGGTGTCGACGGTGAAGT
>JASFVN010000062.1:0-17575 GCA_050049805.1 Gemmatimonadota bacterium | reverse complement strand
GCTTGTGGAGATCCATGGGACCGATGCCCGGGTCACGTGCCTGGAGTGCGGAGCCGAAGCCGACCCCGAGACCTGCTACGAGGGCTTCCGAGCGACTCGTGAGCCACCGAAATGCGATTGTGGGGGTTGGCTGAAGCCGGCCACCATCAGCTTCGGCCAGAATCTGCGGACCGAAGATCTGGAGCGTTCCTTCGAAGGGACCCGCCGGGCCGATCTGGTGATCTCCCTCGGTTCCACGCTATCCGTTCATCCCGCTGCCAGCGTTCCCCTGACGGCGGCCGGCCGGGGCATACCCTACGTCATCATCAACCGGGGCGAGACGGAGCAGGATCACCATCCCACCGTCACCCTACGCATCGATGGCGACGTGGGAGCTGTATTCCCGCCGGCGGTCGCCAAAGCTCTTTGACGAAAGCCCGGCTTCAGCTGGGACGGGGCCAACTTCGAACCCACCGTGTACTGCCGGGCAGCAGCTCGCCCGCCCCTCAACGGATCTGAAAGGTGATAGGAAGAGAGATCCAAACCGGGACCTGTTTGTCCCGATTCAGCGCGGGGGTGAACTGGATGATGTCAGCGACCTTCAACGCTGCAGCGTCCAGGGCCTGCTGCCCGGAGCTCTGGTGGACCTGGGTTCGAACCACCCTGCCCTCCTCGTCGATGAAGAACCAGACCAAAACCTCTCCACCGATTCCAGCTTCCCGCAGAAGAGGGGGGTATTCTCTCTCCAAGGCTTTCTGGACCTCGTCCCGGTTCTTGATATCCGGCCTCACGGTATAGGGAGTGAAGGTCGGGGCCTGGGCCAGATCTTCGGCCGTGGTCTGCGCCAGCGTAGGTGGCGGCGGCAGCTCACTTACCGGATTGCTTTCAAAGGTCGTGGGAGAAATCGTGATGTTCTCGTCGATCTCTCCGGCAGCGATGATGGGAACGGCGGGCCTGGCAATAGCCTCGGGTGCGGGCGGGATTTCGATCTCAGGCGGGAGCGTGATGGCCTCCAACTCCTGGACTGAGAAGGAAACGTCCTCAGCCGTCATCTCCGGCCACCACGTGAAGGCGGCGAAGTGGACGCCCGTGGCCAGGATCATGGACCCCCAGAACACCGCTCCAAAGAGACTCTTGAAGCGGTCGTTGGCTGACGGTGGTGTTTCATATTCGGCCGGTGGTGCCGGTACTGCTATGCTGGACATCATCGCCTCCTGCTTTCGCGATGCCCGCTCCAGGCGGGTCCTATGTCCAAATAAATTCAGCCCGGCGGCCTCGTAAATCGTGGATTCCACCTAGTCAGATCGTGGGCATCCGACACGACAAGTCGTAGTGCCGAGCTTCTCTGAGAAGCGATGTTCAGGTAAGAGAGAACAAGGCAGGTGAGAGACGGTTAGCCGTGGGCTCCCAGGGTCTCCTGGACGCGCTCGACAACCGACCAGTATACGAATGGCTTCTCGACCAACTCCAGGAAGCCCAACTTGGTGGCCCGTTTCTTTTTTTCCTCATCGGCTTCGCTCGTCAAGCCGATGACCGGGACAAGGATTCCCCCTTTATCAAGAGCTTCCTTGAGCTCGAACCCGCCGATTCCAGGGAGATCCAATTCGACAATGAGGAAAGACGGCTTTTCGACCTTCAACCGGTCCAATGCCTCTTCAGCGGTGGAAAAGGTGGCGGCCATGATCCCCAACGTTCCAAGGAGCGTGAAAAGGCTGTTTCGGATCCCTCGGTCTCCATCAACCACACAGACCAGGCCTTGTACGGAGGTATCCGACCTCCTCTCACGGTTCGAGGTTTTCATTCCGATGTTTCCCTGTCTCGGAGTAGCACGTCCAAGTCGGCTGCTGCCCCAAAGAAACGGCCACCTCGTAACGCACGAAATCGTGGAAACTACCTAGCCGAGTCGTGGTCTCCTTCGACTAGGTCTCAGTGGCGGAAGTGCGTAAGTTGCAAACCAATCCCCGATCCAACGTTTGGCGTTTGGATCTTGCTCCCCGATCCTAGAGGGATTGGGGTCGGCTCATGGAAAGATGGAGGAATGGACTCGCGGCGGACTCCCCTGAAGCGGCAGATGGATCCTCTCAGTAACCTGGCCCACCAACTCGGGGAGCGGGTGAAGGAGCTCAACTGCCTGTTCGGCATCTCTGACATTGTCGAACGGTCAGGGGGCTCCTTGGAGCGGATTTTCCAGGAGACAGTGGAACTTCTCCCTCAGTCATGGAATCACGCGGAAGTCGCGTGCGCTCGGATTTTGATGGGTGATGAGGAATACAGGAGCGAAGCTTACACCGACCCCTCGGCCACCTTGCAGGCAGATATCCTGGTGCATGGGGAGAGGGCGGGGGTGATCGAGGTTTCCTATTGGGAGCCGCGTCCTTCCGAAGAAGAGGGACCCTTCGTGAAGGAGGAACGGAGACTCCTGGATGCGGTAGCGGAGCGGATGGGGCATATCATCGAGCGGCTGACCGTGGAGGAACGCCTTCGAAAAAAGGAGGAGGAGATCCGAGAGAGAATGACCCACTTCACTCGCGTCAGCACCATGGGTGAGATGGCTTCGAGCATTGCTCATGAGGTAAACCAACCGCTGACCGCAATCGCAACGTACGCCCAAGCCTGTCGTCGTCTGGTGGACGGGGGATTGGCGGAAACACCGGAGGTCCTGGACGTCCTGGAGCGCATCGGGGAGGAGGCCATCCGTGCGGGAGACATCATTCACCGCCTGCGGGGTTTGGTGAAGAAACGGGACGACAAGATGCACGAGTGTGACATCATTCAGCTCTTGAATGAGATCGCTCCCCTCGCGTCTGTGGATGCCCGGCTGAACAATGTCGAGTTGATGTTCGCCCTTCCTCCGAAGACCCCGCGAATCCTGGCGGACGGTGTGCAGATCCAACAAGTCGTTTTGAACCTGATCCGGAACGGTATCGATTCAATGCTCGGTAACGAACCGGAGCGGCGGATCCTGAAGGTCCGCGCAGAGCATGTGATGGGCGACGGAGTGAAGGTGAGTGTAAGTGACCAGGGTTGTGGAATCCCGGACGAGAGTGATGACAGCCTTTTTCAGCCGTTCTTCACGACGAAGGAGGCAGGTCTGGGACTGGGGTTGAACATAAGCCGATCCATCATCTCCAAACACGGTGGCCACCTCTGGTTCTCGCGGAATCCTGGCGGTGGGACCACCTTTCATTTCACTCTTCCAGAGGCCAGGGAGAAAAAAGATGAGTGAGCAAGAACCCACTGTCTTCGTGGTTGATGATGATCCGGGAGTGGCTGACGCCATTCGCCTTCTTCTCCGCTCGGTCAACCTTCCCGCCGAGTCATTCCTTTCCGCTACTCAGTTTCTCGAAGCCTTCGAACCAGAAAGGGCCGGATGCCTGGTCCTCGACGTAAGAATGCCCGGCATGAGCGGGCTCGACCTTCACGCACGCCTCAAGGAGATGGGATCGACACTGCCGATCATATTCGTGACCGCCCATGGCGACGTCCCCATGGCCGTGGATGCTGTGAAGGCCGGTGCAAGGGACTTCATCCAAAAACCGTTCAGAGACCAGGATCTGTTGGATAAAATTCAGGAGGCTTTGGAGGCGGACGCCCAGAATCGTGCCGAGCAGAGGGACCTGACGGAGATCAAGAATCGGTTGGAGTCTTTGACACCGAGGGAAACCGAGGTGATGAAGCTGGTCGTTGCGGGAATGGCCAACAAGAAAATTGCTCGGGAACTCGGGATCAGCCAGCGCACGGTCGAGATACATCGTGCCAGAGTGATGGAAAAGATGCAGGTGAAGTCCGTGTCCAGGCTGGTCCAATTGGTTATGAAAACCGACGCCCAGCCATGAATCCCCCACTCCCCACCCATCATCACACTACGTAACAACCGCTACACCCATACGGCCAATTCCGAATCCCGGGGTCGGTTCCCTTCTCATAACTTCTCCCCTGTGGTACCGGTGTTGGCTCAGAGGGGCAGCGCTAAAGGAGCTTTTGGCCGGGGGCTTCCCCATATTCCTGTCTTTCCGCTGAAAGCGCGATTCCTTTAGCGCTGCCCAGATAAAGAGCCGCCCCCGCCACATGGTATCACTCAAAGAGTGTCGGCCGGGAACTGGCCGGCTTCAGCCCGGCTTCCTGATTCCCAGCCCGCCTTCACCAGGAAATGGATATGGACACTAGAGAAAGAAATGAAGGGAAAAAGCACCCCCTGAAGGGCATGCGGGTCGGGATCTTTGGAAAGGGAGGAACGGGGAAGAGCACCGTTTCGGTTTTGTTTGCCAAGGAGCTCGCAGCAAGGGGATATGACGTTTACTTGTTGGACGCGGACTCAACCAACGTGGGCCTGCATCGCGGCTTGGGTTTACAGGCCCCCCCGGAACCGCTGATCGAATACTTCGGAGGTATGGTGTTCGGAGGAGGAGCAGTCACGTGTCCGGTGGATGACCCCACACCCCTCCCGGGTTCCGACCTGATGATGGGTGAACTCCCCAGTTCCTACTTTCGGAGGTCCGACGAGAACGTTGTTCTAATGAGTGGGGGCAAGCTGGGAGATTTCGGTCCGGGAGCAGGATGTGACGGACCGATTTCCAAGATTGCCCGGGACGTAGAGATCCGAGGTCCTCAGGATCATTCGCTGACCCTCGTGGACCTGAAGGCTGGCATTGAGGATTTCGCCAGGGGGGTCATCACAAAGCTCGACTGGATCGTGGTCGTCGTGGATCCCTCACTCGCCGCAATCCAGGTGGCCAAAAGCCTGGCAACCCTCGTAAACCAGATCCAGGCTGGAGCGACTCCCGCAACCACCCACCTGGAGGATCCGTCCCTGGCAGAGACGGCGAAGAGGATGTACGAGGAGGCGAGGGTGAAGGGGGTTATGGCCGTGCTGAATCGAGTACCCGACCGGGTGACCGAGATGAAAATGGAAGGGGAGATATCCAAGGAGGGACTGCTGCATCTCATCGGAGCTCTGAAGGAGGACGGTTCAATCAGAGATGCTTGGCTGGAGGGCCGCTCAATCGAATCCGAGGAAAATCGGGACCGAGTGACCAGGATGGTCGACCGGATTGAGGCCGCCGTAGCTGACTCGTCCGGGCTAGACCCA
The DNA here is from genome assembly GCA_050049805.1 of Gemmatimonadota bacterium. Classification (GTDB taxonomy): domain Bacteria; phylum Gemmatimonadota; class Gemmatimonadetes; order Longimicrobiales; family Gaopeijiaceae; genus JABDNZ01. The sequence continues at coordinate 12,507 of JASFVN010000062.1, read as the reverse complement.
GAAACGGTAGTCGATCAACGTCCTGCCCTCAGGGTTCCGGGCTAGCCACCCTCCCTTCTCAGGAGAAGAGCGGTTTGCCGGAAACCTTCACAACCAGTACGGGACATTCGACTCCAGAGATCACCTTTTCGGCCGTCCCCCCGAGCAGAACGTGTTTGATTCCCGTGTGCCCGTGGCTGGCGAGCACTATGAGGTCGGTGGTGTGATCCCGGGCGAACCGGACAATCTCTCGGGCAGGATGTCCTTCCAAAACATGGCATTCGGTCTGGATGTTGCCGCAATTTCCAGCTTCTCTCAACAGACTTTCAAGGGCAGAGGTGGTTTCGGACAGGATCTCCGGTTGGAGGTCACTGGGCCTGGTGGCACCCATATTGTAAAAGGCTGGGTGAAGGACATCGCCCAGGACGTGGGCTATATGCAGGTCGGAGCCGTATTGCTTTGCGAATGCACAGGCCACGCCGAGGGCCCCTATGCTGGGCAAGAAGAAATCCACCGGCATCAGGATGTGCCTGAAATCCCCAACAGGCTCAGAGCCTCTACTTCCATGAACGGTGAGAACCGAGCATGGAGCCATCCGGACCACCTCAGCGGCCACGCTTCCCATAAGAAGCCTCCGGACTCCACGTCGGCCGTGGGTGCCCATTACGATCAGGTCGACATCGGCTTCTCGAGCGTACTCCACGATGGGAGGGGCCGGAGAGACTCCTCTTCTGTGGACCTGCGTAAGCACCAGATCCGGGATGTCATGTTCTTGGACCAAGGCACCCATCCGTTTTTCCGCAAGCTTTTCGAGGACGTTCCGGATCTCCTGTGGATCGGGGAGATGGTGTGCCGGATCATGGGGGTCATCTTCATGGAGTACGATGGCATGCATGACATGCAGCTCGGCACCGTGTTCCGTGGCGAGCTTTGCAGCATAGGATAAGGCCTGCCTGGAACACTCGGAAAAGTCTGTTGGGAAGAGGATATTCCGAAGTTCAATCATGGTGACCTCCAGGTGCCGGAAAAATGCAGTGGTCCCAGCCGTTTACTCACTTTCTTCCTCTCCACGTGAGTAGGGTAGTCGCAATTTCACCTAGCGCCCCTTCGGTTTACCCTTAGCCGTGTCTTCCTCGGTCGCCCAGAATGGGGGTCTCTCCGACTTGTTTCACTCCAGCCGGAATCCAACACTCCACTGAGGCCAATGGTGGCTAGGTAGAACCCCTCACTGGCCTAGGTCCAAATCCGAATTCCCCTCCGCACTCTCTGCCTATATGGTCAACATGGGCGGGACTTCGTTCTGACGGGTTGAGAGATGTAATGGGGCGGGTGGTCGAAGCCGCCGGAAGTGAGAGGAGACGGCATGTTGAAGCTGGGCGCCCACCGAGGACCGAAATGGGAGCGAGCACGGCCTCTCACCATGGAGACAGATGATTCCTCGGCCGTGCCCGCACTCTTCACCAGCAGGATACCCCCGCCGAGAAAACGAGTCCGATTTCGGAATGTGGTGGTGGCGACCGATCTCAGCGTCGGCGGGGCCTCGGCCGTCACCGCCGGTGCCGAGATCGCCAGGAAGACAGGAGCGAGACTCTCGGTAATAAGCATCGTCGAGCCCCCCAGGTGCCCGGAGCTCATACTCCCCGTGGAGCCCGGAATCGGGAAGTGGTTGGGATCCCAGCAGGATTGGGTGCGGCAGATGATCGAGAACGAGCTCGAGAAAGCCGGAATCGAATCGGCCCTGGTTCACGTCAGCGTGGGCGATCCAGCCACGCTGGTCGCGGCTTTTTCCAGGAGTCTGGACTCGAGTCTGATCGTCCTGGGGGACCACAAATACTCGACCATGGAGAGGATTCTCGGGAGGCCAAACGGAGAGCGGATTGCGCGGAACGTCACCTGTCCTGTCATGATAGCGGCCCGAGGGGCCGAAGGTCCTTTCAGGAGAATTCTCGCGGCGATCGACCTGTCTCCAACCTCCTGGTCCGTTCTGGAATATGCAGGCCACTTGGCCAGGTTCGAGGCCGGTGAAGTCCGAGTGGTATTCTCTCAGGAAACCCCCGCCAGACGATGGCGGGGATTTGGGTTCCGGGATTTCTTGGCGTCCCGGCTCACGTGCCGGCACCGAGTTGAGGACCTTGTCGCGGGATCGAGGCTTCCCGCCGGGACACAATCCGCTGTGCTCCATGGCCCAGCCGGAAAGGCATTGCTGAACGAAGCTCAGGAATGGAAGGCAGACCTCGTTGTGATGGGAGTACGTCGCCGGAAGGTGCCCTCCGCCTCCCGCATCGGCCGTACAGCTCGGTTCGTCCTCCACCATGGAGATCGGTCGGTCACATTGGTGCCGTAAGGAGGGGGGACCGAAAGGTGAGGAAACCATGTATGACGTGAGCCCACCGATTCCCAAAGGGCAGAGGAATCCGCCGGCGGGATTCCGGTACTCTCTCGGGCACACGTGGGTTCAGCTGGTCAGCATCGACCTGGCCCTACTGGGTGCCACAGAGTTCGCGGTCAGTTTCGCGGGCAGGTTGGCTGAAGTTACCCCGATACGCGAGTCCAAGCTGCTACGGACCGGAGAAACAGCCTGGACCTTCACCTCTCTCAAAGGAAGACGGCTCTCGCAAGTCTCCCCGATTGGGGGGCAGGTGTTGGCAGCGAATTCGGATATACTCGATGACCCTGCCCTGCTTCAGGAGTCACCATACGAGACCGGCTGGATACTGTGCGTTCGTTCCCCAAGCATCCCCCATTTCATGGGGAAGCTGCTCTCCCAGGAACCGGATCTACTCTGCCTGGAACGTACCTGTCAGTGCATGACCTCGGTTCTGGGCACAGCCTTGAGGCTGCCATTTCGAGACGGTGGGTGGAGGCCCTGTTTTGGAGACGAATTCAACGACGAGGAGTGGCAGACACTCTGTCAGGAATTTTTCCCGTCCCCTCCCTCCTGAGGAAGCGGAAAAACCACAACACAGGTGAATGGAACTCAGGTATGACCAGAGCCCCAGGAGATCAAGGGGAAGATGCGGGCCAGAGGCCGGCGACCAAGATCCTGTCCCTGAACGGGAAGGACTATGCCGTCGATGAGGAGAACTGTTTGAAGGATCCCAACGACTGGGATGAGGGGTTCGCTGCGGGGATGGCTCCGGAGGCCGGCATTGTCGGGGGCTTGACCGAGAAGCATTGGAAGGTGATTCGCTTCATTCGGCAGTTCTGGAAGGACAGATCGTCTTGCCCGACCGTCTACCAAACCTGCCGAATGTTCGGACTCCACGTCGCGAGATTCCGCGTTCTATTCCCCACCGGATTCCAGCGCGGAGCATGCAAATTGGCCGGAATCTCCTACAAGGTAGGCTTTCCAAAAGGCTTCTACCAATTAACCAGTCCGGAAGAGAAGTCCTACCGAATCGACATCTGGGGCTTCCTCTTGGACCCGGACGAATGGGATGATCGTTTTGCCCTGCTACGGGCCCATGAGATGAAGGTACCCGGGGGACTCACCAGCGATCATTGGCGAGTCCTTCGTTTCATGAGACAGGAGTATTACAGGACCCGAAAAACCCCGGCGCTATCTGAAACCTGTGATGCCCTCGGGATCGGCCTCGAGGAGTTCGAGGCACTCTTCCCAGATGGGTTCTATCGAGGTGCGGCGAAGATCGCCGGCCTCCGGGCCCGATCCGTTGAATGACGCCCTCACCCTCATCGTCAGCAGGATCCATCGAGGCAACCCAATGATAGACACGAAACCGGATCTCATCGCGAAGAACGTGGGCCAGCTCCTGGAAAGCATCCCGGCTGAAGTCACCCTGGTTGCCGCCGCCAAGGCACGCTCCCCAGAAGAGATAGAGGCAGCCGTCCAAGCCGGAATCACCTGCATTGGCCAGAACTACGTCCAGGAAGCGGAGCGGGTGATTTCGAGGATCGGCTCTGAGGTGAGATGGCACATGATCGGCCACCTTCAACGGAACAAGGTGAAGAAGGCGATGCGGATCTTCGACATGATCCAGACGGTCGACTCATGGCGGTTGGCCATGGCTCTGGAGCGCTCGGGCGAAACGTCGGGGAAGACCATGCCGGTGCTGATCGAAATCAACAGCGGTCGAGAACCAAACAAGACCGGAGTACTTCCTGAAGAAGCGGAGGATCTGGTGGTGAAAGTGAGTCGGCTTCAACACCTCCGGATCCAGGGGCTCATGACGATGGGCCCGCGGTTTGGCGACCCGGAAGAAGCTCGCCCATTCTTCCGGGCCACCAAGGAAGCCTTTGACATTCTCGCGGCACGAGGGATCCCCAACGTGTCCATGAAGACCCTTTCCATGGGTATGAGCAACAGCTATCGGATCGCCATTGAGGAGGGTGCCAACCTGGTTCGCATTGGATCCAGCATATTCGGGAATCGGCCCGCCGGCCAGGACTGCGAGTGGGTTGGATGAGCCGCGGGTCGCGCGCAAGTACGACCCACGCCGGGCGGAGGCAAATTGGGAGGGTTCCCCGCCTATCCCATTTCAGGAAAGGTGGTGGTGGTTCCCCCCGGGACCGAACCCGTTGAATGACTGACTGATACCGCCCCAAAGGAACCAGAGAACAACCATACAGAGAACGGTCTTCTGGATCATCTAGATCCTCCTTTCACCACCTCTGACCTGGCCACGAAAGTCCCCATTCCAACACTACCGCTGCTCCCAAACCTGCGGAATCCGAAGTTTCCGACATACAAGTCCCGGGAAACCCTCATCCGTCCCGGTCGTGGGCAAGAGACAGGTCCGGTGGCACAAGTGAAATCCATCTGTCCTTTCCCGCTTCGCGTCAGGGCCGAGGGTACGTAGATCCCGAAATACCTCTAGAGCAAAGTCCTGATTTCACCTCCGGCTGTTCCCTGCTAGGGTGAAAGTGTTGCCGAGGTGGGGGCGTATCAGCCTCGGCTACGGCGTTCGGCAAGGACCCGGGAACTCGTGTAAGGAGGGGCGAAATGAGCCCAAGGGGTCGTGGGAAGAGAAAGATCTGGGATTCCTACGAGGGTCGGGGTGGCGGTCCCGGTAAGGCCGGACCCGGAGGGGAATGCGAATGCACTGCTTGCGGTTACCGCATGCCTCACGAAGTGGGAAAGCCCTGCACCAAACAGCCGTGCCCAAAATGTGGGGCTCAGATGATACGGCGGGGATAGGAGAGCGCCAATGAGACGGGTTGCCTTGACGGTTGGATCCCCAAGTCTGGATGTGGAAGTCGAGCCAAGATTCGGCAGGGCGGCGTATATCCTCCTCGTTGACCCGGACACGATGGATTGGGAATCGCTGAAGAACCCCGGGCGGGATGCATGGGGCGGTGCCGGCGTCCGGGTCGCACAGGTCCTGGATGACCGGAACGTGACCGATGTGGTCAGCGGGGAATTCGGACCCAAAGCCTTCGAGGCCTTGAAGGCTGCGGGGATCCGGATGCACCGCCTCGAGTCGAGTACCACGGCCCGGGATGCCGTGGGACGGTTGAAGGTCGGAAAGCTGGCCGCCGTAGGATCCCCTTCCCCTGGGAGGCGGCGTGGTAGAGGCCGATGGTAGTCGCCGTCGCGAGTGGAAAGGGTGGGACCGGTAAGACCACTGTCGCTGTCAGCCTGGCTTTGAGTTCATTGGATGGGGGTTCCCGAGAGCGGGACCGAACTCCCCCCCCATTGTTCCTCGACTGCGATGTAGAAAACCCCAACGCTCACTTGTTTCTCGATCCAACCCTCCATGAGAGCCTACCCGCCACGGTACCGGTGCCGAGGGTCGACCTGTCTCGATGCACCCTGTGCGGGGATTGTGGTGAGGTCTGCCGCTTCAACGCTGTGGCGGTTCTCGGCGAGGAAGTCCGACTCTTTCCTGAACTATGCCACGGCTGTGGCAGCTGTACCCGGGCGTGCCCAACCAATGCCATCTCAGAGGAAGAAAGAGAGATCGGGATTCTCGAGAGAGGACGGGCCGGCGGACTCGAATTCGCCCGAGGCTTGTTGAACCTTGGGGAGCCTCAGGCCGTGCCTGTGATCCGACAACTCAAGGTTTGGGCGCACCCGAAGGCGGATCAGCTCACGGTCCTCGATGCCCCACCAGGTACATCGTGCCCAATGGTGGAAACGGTCCAGGGATCAGATTTCGTGGTTCTGGTCACCGAGCCAACCCCCACGGGCCTTCATGACCTGGAGTTGGCTCATCATGTACTCGGTGAGATCGGCCTCCCGGCCGGGGTGATCGTGAATCGAGATGGAACCGGATACGGCCAGCTCGAAGAGTTCTGTGCCGCAGCCAGGCTACCCGTCCTCTTGAGGATCCCCTTCGACCGAGGCATCGCAGCGGCGCTCGCTCGGGGGCAAACCTTGATTGAGATCCGCCCGGAGTATTCTGAGCTGTTTTCCCGCATGACCGCTGACATCCGGCGAACCATCACCGACTCCCGACGTTCGGGGGTAGACGTTCAGGCCATGATCCAGAACGACCTGAGACTCTCAAGACAGGAATGGGTGCCGTGAAGGAACTCCTGGTTCTGAGTGGGAAGGGTGGAACCGGAAAGACGGCGGTGACGGCATCCTTCGCCCACCTCTCTCACCTGGATTCGGATCTTCCTGGTGCAGTGTTTGTGGATGCGGACGTGGACGCGGCAAATCTGGATCTCCTGATAGGTGCCGCTCCGCTGGAGGAACATGATTTCCAAGGGGGCCATATCGCCAATATCGATCCAGAGCTCTGCATCACCTGCGGTATCTGCCAGGAGGTCTGCCGATTTGATGCCGTCGGCTACACGGATTTCACCGCCGAATTTCTTGTCGACCCCCTCGGTTGTGAAGGTTGTGCGGCCTGCTACTACGAATGTCCGGTTGATGCCATCTCCATGCTGCCCCGTCTCTCAGGTCACTGGTTCCGTTCGGAAAGCCGGTTCGGTCCACTCTTCCACGCCAGGCTTCGGCCAGCTCAAGAGAACTCCGGGAAGCTCGTGTCTCTGGTAAGGGAGGAAGGGGAAAAGGCTGCCATGGACGAGGGCTATCCTCTCCTGATCGTAGACGGGCCACCCGGTATCGCTTGCCCGGCCATCGCCTCAGTCACCGGAGTCGATCTTGTCTTGATCGTCACCGAGCCCACTGTTTCAGGACTCCACGACCTGGAGCGGGTCGGCCGTCTGACGGCTCACTTCGGAGTGGAAACCCTGGTTTGCATCAACAAGGCCGATCTGTATCCAGCAGGCGCGGCAAAAGTCGAAGAATGCTGCGAGACCCTCGGCTTGAGTTTGCTGGGCGCCATCCCCTTCGACGAAACCGTGACACAGGCCTTGGTGAAAGGAAAGCCCGTCACGGAATACCGACCCGAGTCCAAGGCCAGCGAAGCCCTCAGGAAGCTCTGGACGGACGTAAAACACGCTCTTGGCATGCCACAAAGTATCGGGGTGGCATCTGGAGGAGCATGAATGAAAGTCAGCACGGTTCAAGAAATGCGCGATCTGGATGCTCAGGCCATGAGCAGGTACGAGATCCCGGGTCAACTCCTCATGGAGAACGCAGGAGGAGCCGTCTACTACGTGATCCTGCACGAGATGGGCGTGGTCGGACACCGATTCACAGTACTCAGCGGACCGGGGAACAACGGAGGAGACGGTTTCGTTGTGGCCAGGAAGCTCCACTCCACAGGGGCACAGGTCAGGGTTCTCCTCTTCTGCGATCCTTCCTCGTACTCCGAGCCTGCGAGAGGGAATCTACGACGTCTTGAAATGGCGGGCGTCGAGGTCTCCACCGATCCCGCGTTGGCGGAGGTCTCCAGTGTACTGGCAGAAGGTGATGCCGTCGTAGACGGTCTGCTCGGCACGGGGCTGAAAGGCGAGGTCGCCGGGCGAATGAAAGACGTGATCGGGCTGGTGAACGATTCGAAGAAGCCGGTCTTCAGTATCGATATCCCGTCTGGTGTGGATGGAAACACGGGTGAGATTCGGGGAGCAGCCATTCGCGCCACCTGGACCATTGCTTTCGGCTTGCCCAAGCGGGGAAACCTTCTGGGCCATGGACCCGAGTGCGGCGGACGACTCTTCGTTTCGCACATCTCGTTCCCGCCCGAGCTCATCGCCAAGGCTGGGATCGAGGTGGAGACCAATGAGCCGGTTCTCCTACCTTTCCCTGGGGAAGGTCGTTCTGCGGACTCTGGTGGGGATATCTTTTTTGTGGCCGGGGCTCGGAATCCAATCGACTCGACAGCCTTCTCGTCTATGGCCCTTGTTGAGGTGGCGGGAAGCCCCGCCCGATTCGCGGTTCCAAGGTCTCTGGTCTCCGCCATGGAGGGCCTCTCCGGAAAGATCATCCTCGTGCCGCAGGACGAAACCGATACGGGCACCTTTGCCCTCAGCAGCCTGGAAAAACTACTGAGCCTGGGGCAGCAAGCCGATCTGGTGATTCTCGGACCTGGCGTATCGCCGTCAGAAGAGACCCGGGAACTCACTCGCCGGCTTTGCGAAGAGCTGGAAGGGCCTCTTCTCCTCAACGGAAACATCTTTCCTGAGGGTGCCGGGGATCTGGCGCTGGTGGGCCGACGACGGGCACCCACGATTTGGTTGCTTCAGCCTCCGGAAATGGCTCGACTCTCCAATTCGATGGCCGACAAGTCGGGAAAGGACCCCATTGCCTCGGTGCAAACCCTTTGCGCTGAGGCGGACGCCATCGTTGTCCTGAGGTCGAGGCCGGTACTCATCGGTCTTCCGGAAGGACGCGTATTCGTGGATCTTACCGACCGATTCCTCGGATCGAATGGTGAAAGGTGCAACGTACTTCCTGGTCTGATCGGTGCCATGACGAGGCTGGGTCTGCCGCCGGAGGAGGCTGTCCGAAACGGAGTGTTCCTCCGCGGTGTGGCTGGCGATCTCGCAGCCCAAAGAGCGGGTGAGGAGATCCCTACCGGCCGCCAGATCGTCCAGGCTCTCCCCGTCGTCATCAAAGCCCTTCGGGAGGATTTTTCCGGGACCCTGGCCAACCTACACGGAACGATGGAGCTAGTCTGATGAAGGCGTGGATACTCCGGAGCCCGGCTCCGATCCGGGATGATCCGCTAGAACTCTCGGAGTTGCCGACCCCGGAGCCTGGTCCAAATCAAGTCCGCCTACGGGTTGACGTTTGCGGGATCTGCCGCACCGATCTCCACATTGCCGAGGGTGATCTTCCCGCGGGAAAGGACTCTCTGATCCTGGGGCACGAGATCGTCGGAGTGGTCGACGCCGTGGGGGAGGGGGCGACCCGGGTTAAAGAGGGCGAGTCGGCAGGGGTTACCTGGCTCGGCGAGACCTGCGGAAGGTGCAAACACTGTCTGGAGAGCCGTGAAAACTACTGCGCCGACTTCAAGGCAACGGGGAGAGACACGGACGGAGGATTCGCCGAGTATGTGATCGCCCAGGAGGACGCGGTTTTCTCCCTGAAGGACATTCCCCTGCCCAAAGAAGAGTTGGCTCCCTTGCTCTGCGCCGGTGTGGCAGGGTACTGCGCCTATCGACTCCTCTCTGTGGGCGAAGGGGATTCCATCGGGTTATACGGCTTCGGTCCCACCGCAGATTATGTGCTCCGGGTAGCCCGGCATCTTGGGAACGAGGTGTACGTGAGCAGCCGCTCCGAACGAAATCTCCGTCGTGCCCGTCAGGTTGGAGCTGCCTGGGCCGGGAACGCCGCTGAGCAGGCGATCCCAACCGAGTTGGACGCAGCCATCGTGTTCCCCCCTGCCGGCCCGCTAGTCGAGTTGGCGCTCCGAAGTGTCCGAATCGGGGGCGTTGTTGTTCTGGCACCCGTGGCCATGTCCCCCATCGAGATTCAGGATTACTCTACCGACTTCTGGGGTCGGGACCTACGCACTCTCTACAACGTAAACCGACGGGAGGCCCATGAGTTTCTCGGACTGGCCAGCGAGGTGGAGCTGGGCCTGGGAGTGGACGTGTTTCCCTTCGCCGATGTGCAGGAAGCGATGATTCGTGTGAGAGAAGGTCAGATCCGAAATTCCAACGCCGTCGTCAGGGTGACTCCGGAAGGCTCTCAGGCCCCCGGTCGGGAGGGTTCATGAAGGCTCCCCTGCGCGTTACGGTACTCGTGGAGAACACGGCATCAGGGCGAGATACTCTCGGAGAACACGGTCTCGCGTTCTGGATTGAGGCCGGAAGCGCCCGAGTCCTCTTTGATACGGGACAGTCTCCCAAGGTGCTCTTCCACAACGCCGACCGCCTGGGTATCGACCTGGCGACCACGGACGCCGTTGTCCTCTCCCACGGTCACTACGACCACACCGGAGGCTTGGGAGAGGTACTGGATTCAGCGAAGGGGACCCGCGCGTTCCTTCACCCGGGAGCGTTCTTTCGTCGATTCAGCCGTCACAGGAACGGTACCGTCCATGATGTGGGAATGCCTCCCGGTATCGACGAGGAGTTCCTGAAGAAACGCACCTCGTCTGTGACCTTCACCCACGGGGTTACTCCCATCACCGGCCGTATCTGGGTCACGGGAGAAGTGCCGCGGCTGAATCCTTTCGAAGACACGGGGGGAGAGTTCTTCCTGGATCGTGCCTGCGAAGAGAGAGATCCCATAGTCGATGACCAGGCACTGTTCTTCGATACTGAAGACGGGGTCGTCCTCATCTTGGGATGCGCCCACGCCGGGGCGGTCAACACGATGCGTTACGTTCAGAAGTTCACGTCCGGGCGTCCGATTCATGCCGTGATGGGTGGCCTCCATCTCATCAACGCCTCAGACGACCGTCTCGACCAGACCGTGGAGACCTTCAGGGAATTCGGCCCGGGTCTCCTCGCACCTGCCCACTGCACGGGCACAAGCGCCCAGTCGAGACTCTGGAGCGAGTTCCCGGGACAATGTAAGCCCTGTCATGTGGGCTCTCGGTTCGATTTCTCCGTGTAAGCCTGCGGATCGTCGGACGAGTTTGACCTGATCGGCCCAGGGATTGGCCGAAGGCAGCGCTGAAGGCTCTTGTTCATCCCTTGTCATGGTGGGTACCCGACAAAGCCGAGCCAGATTTCCTCCAGCGCTGCCTCAAATTGCTGTCGCTGCCTCAAACGCTTCCCATATGGCCTCGCCAGCTCCCCGGGGTTCCACCGCATCGCCTACCAAGTGGATATCGAGGCCGCTCCCGGCCAGCTCGTCCATCAGTTTTGTGTCTGGCTGGGCTCCCACTGCCAGCACGACGGTCTCGAGGGGTAGAAGAGTTTCCTCGCCGTTGGCCCGGACTCGAGCCTCAGCGGCCGTCAGAGCCAGTACCTCGCAGTTCACATGGATTTCGACCTGATAGCCATGAAGGCGTTTCAGGAGCATGGTTCTCGGCAAGGGATCCAGGGTCTCCCCAACCCCGGCCTGCATTTCCACCAGTGTTACCCTCTTCCCCAACGCCCCCAAGAAATCCGCGGTTTCCAGGCCGACCAATCCTCCACCGATCACGAACGCCGAGGGGGTTTCCACGTGGATCTCCCCGTCCAGCACTTCAGACGCGAGAGCCCAATCGGTTTTCTCCAACCCCGGGAAGGCCACCGCCAGGGGGATACTCCCTGTGGCAACGATGACGGAGTCTGGACCTTCGGCCTTCAGCCTTTCCACCGTGATATCCTCTTCCAGATACACCCGTACTCCAGCCCTCCTTGCCATCACCTCCATGTGTCGGATGGCATCCAGGAATCCCTCCTTGTGGGGGACCCGAGCCGCCAGGTACAGCTGGCCTCCCAGGTGATCCTTCCGTTCGTGCAACGACACGTCATGACCCCGCTGCGCCGCCACCCGTGCCGCCTCTAGTCCCGCTGGCCCACCTCCAACGACCATCACCCGCCGCCGCTCGCCGGAAGGCGTGGTCTCCACCTGCGACTCCCGTCCCGTGAGAGGATTGAAGAGGCAATGAGTGCCGTTTCCCTTGCGAAGCTCACCCAGGCACCCCTGATGGCAAGCGGCGCAGAGGAGAATGCTGTCTTCATCGCCGGCCTCTGCCTTCCGGGCCCAATCAGGATCAGACAGGAGGGGGCGGCCGAGGCCGATGAGGTCGGTTTGCCCGGCCGACAGGGCGCTCCGGGCTACGGCAGGAGTCCTTATCCGGCCGGCGACGATGACCGGGAGGTTGCCGGATTTCCGAATCTCACTGGCCATGGGGAGAAGGTTCGCTTGGGGAGTTCCCGAGGGGTAAAGGCAGAAAGGAACCGACTCGCACATCGTTCCCGACGTGACGCTGAGGGCGTCCGCCCCGGCCTTCTCCAGGAGGCCTGCCAGGAGAAGGGCATCTCCGGCGTCCAGACCGCCTTCTACGTAGTCCATGGCGTTCATCCGAACCACAACGGGAAAGTCCGGCCCCACTTCTCCTCGAACCGCTTCCAACACTTCCCTTCCGAACCGAAACCGGTTCTCGAAGGATCCGCCGTACTCGTCTTCCCTCCGGTTCGAGTGAGGAGACAGGAACTGGTGAATCAGATACCCATGGCTGAACGGTACTTCGATGGCGTCGAAGCCGGCCTCCCGGACCCGCCGGGCGGCATCGGCAAAGGCTTGGATGACCTCTGCGATCCCTTGGTGGT
>JASFVN010000307.1:0-5389 GCA_050049805.1 Gemmatimonadota bacterium | reverse complement strand
GAAGGTACCAGGAATAGGAGGTGAAAAGTCCGGGCCCCTGGTCAGGCTCCCGAAGGAGCCGCCTGGTGGAACAAGAACGATCTGCTTCGAAGGACTATCGTCCACGCCATCCGTCCGAGAGCGTCTCCATGAACGCAACGATAGCTTTTTCCTCGTCCCGGGTGAGCCCCAGATCGCCCAACTCGTCTACGTTCACGTTCTCGGGCACTTCCGGAGCCGGCCAGCAGGCAGGCTCGAACCCCATCTTGGCCAAGCCGGCCGGAGTAGGCAGAACCTCACCGGGCGCACATTTTTCCAGAGAATCCCGCGTGTTGTAGAAGTGGACGATCTGCTCCAGGCTCTTGAAAACCCCATTGTGGCCATAGGACTTCACAGCGGCACCCGGCGCTTTCGCCACGTTTCGAAGGGTCGGGACTTTGACGGCGCCGTAAAGGCCCGGTTCGTCGAGAAAACCACCAATACCTTGATCCACGAAATCAGGGTACGCCGGATTCAGAGGATTGGCAGGGACGCCGAGATTGTCGTAGGTGTAATCAGTAAACAACGCTCCGGGGCCTTCCGAGATGTGGCAGAGATTGCACTGTCCTTTTCCGTTGAAGAGCTCCTGCCCCAGGGCCTCCATCGCGGTGAAAGCAGCCTCCCCAGCCATGACAGCGTCGAACTTGGAGCTGAAGGCGTTGACCGCCGCCGATGCCTCAAAGGCATTGATGGAAAGACCCACCCGGTCGTACGCGGCTACGACCTCGCCCCTCAGGGACTCCCCGTATTCGATGGAACCCTCCCGCCTGCAGGCTCTTTCGAGTCCGCCTGGGAAATCAAGATCCCGGAGATCCTCTGCCCATACCTCCTCCCAAAGGTCCGCATACGGACCTCGAGCGATTCGGTAAAGGACGCAAATCTCGTCGGGGAGAGCCTGCTCAACCGGATTCAGGAAAGGCCCCAACGCCTGTTCTGCGGCGGGGAAGCCGAGAGTTTCGCCGGTGGCGCGACCATCCCAGAAATTTCCACCGACCCACACGTCATCCCCCGCGTCGAAGTGCAGCACCGGACTCTGGGTAGCGTAGGCTGCCGATGGAGGGCGGCGATTCCCAAACCGATTCTTCACCGAGCCCATGTAGACAGCCCCCCTCAGGTTCACGCCCGGGTTCGGCCCCGAGAAACCGAAAGCGGGATCGTGACAGGACGCACAGGATTGGTTTCGGTGCAGGCTCAGCGTCTTGTCGAAATAGACGGCCTCGCCCAGGGCTTCCATGGGTGAAAGGGTTTGAGCGAAATCTTGGACCCTTGCGAATACAGAGCCCACCTCCTCTGCGGGGACGGTGGTCATGTCCTCGCAAGCGCCAAGAACCAAGGGCAGAGCAACTGACGTGGCAAATCGGTGGACCAGGCAGCGTCTCATGAGGCCCCCTCTCGCAGGTGAATTTTGAAAAGTTAATTAAAAGATGCGGTGACTATACGCGGCTGGTCGGCAATCTGTCAATTGTCTTTGAACTCTGGTTTTTTCAAGCTTCCATGGGGGTCCGAGAGCCCGTCCGAAAGCGACCTTGGGGCATTTTTTTTTGCGGAGAAGCTCACGCCTTCGATGAAGCCTCAGGTCTCCGGGCCCGAAACCCGGGACCACGACGAGTTGTTATTCTGAGAGCTCGATATCGTTGTGGCCGAAGCGGCCGTTGCTCCCGGCCACCGATGCATCACTCGCCACGTCGAGGAGAATCCGTCGGGCTGCTGCGTCCAGCCGGGCGTCCAGCGAAACGGTAGCGATATGGGCATCTACCAGTCCCGGCTTTTTCCAGAGGGAACCCGCTGGTCAGCACCGGGTTCACATCCAGGGTTCATTCGTTTCAAACGTTAGCCCCAGGGCCCCGGATCGGGCAGATCAAACCTTCCTGAATTCCGATACGGCGTGATGACCTTTGCTGGAAAAGGAAGTTTCATCACGTTCGACAAACCGGTGACCCATTTTTTCCCGGCGACACTCCTATCTGCGATCTTTCCGCCCGACGGGTAGGCCGTCCTCTTCATCAATCGAATCGAACAACAGGTTGCGTCTCCACCCAGGGTTTGCTGTCCGCCATCGCAGCTGACATAGGTCACTGCCTTTGTCGAGCGCTTGAGGACCTCCACGATGGTGGAGACGTGTTGACTGGCTGGAACCCACTTTTTTTTCTCTTCGTCGTAACCCGCCTCTCGGTTTATGAAGACCGTGTCACCAGCCCGCGGGTCGAAGTTGTCCCAGGTAAGTTTCGGCACGTTGGCCTGGCGGGCCTTGATCTCATCATCCGTGAGCCCGATTCCCCCCAGCTCATCGGATGCCGATTTTAAGGCTCCCTGGTGGTCCCCCATAAAGGCTTCTGAAAGGACGGAGAACGCCCGGATGAATGTCATTACGGTTCCGTCCAGGTACGGTGGGTTCAGCATTTTGTGCCTCGCGCCGAGCAAGAGCCACAGTGAACGGACAGTGAGGCCACACGAGGAAAGGCCTGCTTCACAGTGGTTCTTGACGCTGTACTTGTCGTAACAAACCTCGTCGCCCACGAAAGGGAAGAGGATATTTCCGTAGGCCAAATGTCTGCCTTCCGGGGGTTTATTGCCGCTTTTCTTTTCGCCGACCCCGAAGCCGTTGAAGGTCCGCACGAAAGCCCCAATCCAGCCCCGGATAATCACCTCAGGATAACGTTTTCTCTCATCGTCGAGGCTCCAGGGGGCGGGAATAAAGGTCATGAGTTCAGGAGCCCGTGCGTCCTCCTCCTCCGGCTTTTTTGGTTTCACGAGAATCAGATCACCCATTCTTCCCTATCTCCTTCTCGCACTCAGGGCCGTCGTTCCAGTCCTCACTCCACCCTCGGGCAGGGCCTGCTTCATCTTATCCCTCTCCCTCCCCAGGCGCCTGGAGCCACATGAAATCCCCCCAGTAGTGGGCGGTCATGGCACTGGCAGGGTGATCCGACGGAAACGGAGTCACCATCACCGTTTGGTAATCGACCTCCTCGGCGGAGGGGTTGGACGCTGAAAGCAGATAATTGGTGGCGACCGTGGGCCTGACGACCACCAGCCCCACATGGAGTCCTTCCGGGGTTCTGATATGCCCATCGTCCGGCATGACGATGTACCGCTGGCTGCCGTCGCGAACGGTCGTTTCCCTGATACCGACCTGGTCCGCTCCGGAGACCTTATACTGCAGGTAGATCTCGGATCCGGCTGGCGTAACGAGGACGTGGGGTTCGGCCGGGCCGTGGTCATGATCAGCCGGCCGGCCGAAGAAGTCGATGATTTTCAAGGGGACCAGTGGCGCCGGCTTTTCCCAGGGGCAGCGGTGGGAGATGCTGTCATAAAAGCTGCACCGGAAGTGCTCGCGGTGTCTCGGCAGGGGTTCCGTCGCCTGTCGTCTACAGGGGGAGAGGTCTCCCTCCCGACACGGGACGGCTGGAAGTCTCCCCTGGTGGAACAGATAAAACATGACCCTCCGGTTGGCCTCGGACGGGCCTTCGGTCTCCTCCAGGGGGTTGAGCTCGCCGCAACCAACGTGCTTGGGGTCCATGAACCGGTCCGGAGCCACCTTGACATCGTGCTTGCTGGTCATGTACTCGGTGAACATCTCCTTGCGGGTGATGGGGCCGGCAATACCGTCCACACTGAGCCCCCTGTCGGTTTGGTATTGGCTTACCGCCCTCCGTGTCTGAGGTCCGTAGATGCCGTCCACCGGGCCCGGGTCGTAAGGAGGGCCAAAATCCTTCAGGATCTCCTGGATGGCGCGGGTGCCCCAATCCTCCTGGTTGTAGAGCACTTCCCACGTATCGGGATCGTCGGTGATGAACGCATAGGTGCTCAGGGCTCTTCGTTCGCTGAGTCCCTTGTTGTACTCCTCACCACCCACCTTGTCGGTATGTCCAAAGATGAGGACTTTGGCCTCGGGGTGCCTCTCCAAGGCCACCTCGACCCGCTTCAAATCCCCTACGACTGAAGGGCGGATGAAGGATTTATCGAATTCGAAGGAGATCCCCCTGACGCGAGCACAACCCACGAACTGGGGAGGCGGCGCCTGCTGCTTTCTGGCTCGGATCGTATGGGTTCGGTTGACGGCGAGGCCGGACCTCTCGAAGCGTTGCGGAAGGAGGAGCTCCCTCCGGGGTACACAGTCCGACGAGATCAGAAACCGATTGTCCTCACCCCGCCTATAACAGTCGAGGTCGTCCCGAAGACACTCGTTTACGATTTCGGGATCATCGGTACCCCAATTGAAACGGGCAATCTCGGCAGCGGTTAGGGGATTCCCATTCGCCGTCTCCCGTTGAGCGATCTTCTCCAGAGTATCCCCGTCCTGCGGGGTATAGGGTGTGGATGTGTCACGGGAATCGAAACCCACAGCCGGATCTCCTTTTCCATTGAGCAGAGACAAACTTCAGTGCCGCTCAACCTGTGGTGGCCGGACTCAGTCTACCTCGACCACTTCCAACCCTTCATCGTCCAGGATCTCGAGGATATCGATGGTGCCAGGGGGCACGTCATCGATGTAGATGGTCCCACGCCGATCCGTCGTGGGTTCTCCCGTCTCTCCAGACGACAACCTGACCCTGATCTTCACGCCCGGTATCGGTTCCTCGGTTTCGTCGTCCACCAACAGCAACTTGATCCAATTACGGGGGGTGGAGGCCTTGGGGAAGACCGCGGGGCGCCGGGGGGACCGTTCCCCAGAATCCTCCTCTTCCGGCCGGCGGCCCCGTTCCGCAGGATCCCCCTCTTCGGGCTGGGAGTCCCGTTCCGCCGAATCCGCCGTGTCACGCCGGGACGACGCCCCCGGCGGTGCACCGCCCCCTTCCTCAGGAACGGGGCGATCCAAGGCAACAAGGCTGAGCCGCTTCGAGACCAGGAGACCGGCGAACTCCCGGATGACCCCCTGATCATCCAGCTGGGAGGGATTGGGGACAAAGCCCTCTCTCAGGAGGGCCTTTCTCAGTGTATTCCTGCTGGATTCGTCTCTCAGGAAGCGGTGAAGGAAGCCCTGGGCGGAGAGTCGATCCCGGAAGATCAGGGGCGAGTCGTCCGGTCGGAGTTCATAGCTCCTCAGAATCAACAACTCTGAAAAGCCGCCTCTGAGGACTTCTTTCACGAATAATCTCATGGCCCATGATCCCGGGATTGTCCTCAGTGCGCAACCTTTGGTTCGGCTCCCGGGGCCGAGACGCCAGGATGCGGCCGAGCGGACTGAGACCGTCTAAAAAGCCTGTCGTGATCGAAACCAGACTACGAATCGGGCTCGAAAAGTGTCAAGCCTAGGCACCGCGCCGTAGGGCGGGGGCCCTATGGGAAGAAACGTGGGCGTGCCCTTGCCGAGAGGGCTTGGGGGCCGCAGATGGAAGGGGCGGGGGGAGCGGCAAAGACCGAAAATCCA
>JASFVN010000306.1:0-5400 GCA_050049805.1 Gemmatimonadota bacterium | reverse complement strand
GAACATGGTATACCGGGCGCTGGTGGAGAACGCGGCGGCGGAGCAGGGTGCCAGGAGGACCGCCATGAAGAGCGCGACGGACAACGCCGGAGAGATGCTGGAGACCCTCATCCGGAACTATAACCGGGCCCGTCAGGCCCAGATCACCCAGGAGATCGCCGAGATCGTTGGAGGCGCCGAAGGGCTGTCCTAGGCTTTCCAACCTTGGATGTCCTCGCGGATCCTCGTCGACCGGAGAAGGAAGAACATGGCTGAGCAGAACATCGGTAGGGTGGTGCAGGTCATCGGTCCCGTCCTGGACGTGGAGTTCGAGCCGGAGCACCTGCCCGATATCTACAACGCCCTTCATTTGAAGGCCACCAATGACGCAGGTCAGGAGATCGACCTGACCGCCGAAGTGCAGCAGCACATCGGCAGGGGCCAGGTCCGGGCCGTGGCCATGTCCTCCACGGACGGCGTGGTCCGGGGGATGGAGATCGTGGACACCGGAGACTACATCACGGTGCCGGTGGGGGAGCCTGCCCTGGGCCGGATCCTGAACGTCCTCGGGAAACCCGTGGACGAGGGGGGGCCCCTGAAGGGCGAAGCAGAGGGGGAGCTGCTGCGGTGGCCCATCCACCGGGAGTCCCCCACCTTCCAGGAGCTGGAGCCGAAGACCGAGATCTTCGAGACGGGGATCAAGGTGGTGGACCTCCTGGCCCCCTACGTGAAGGGAGGGAAGACGGGGCTCTTCGGCGGTGCCGGGGTGGGGAAGACGGTCATCATCATGGAGCTCATCAACAACATCGCCATGGAGCACGGTGGACGCTCCGTCTTCTCCGGTGTGGGTGAGCGGACCCGGGAGGGGAACGATCTCTGGCTGGAGATGAAAGAGTCGGGGGTGCTGGAATCCACGGCCCTGATCTATGGGCAGATGAACGAGCCCCCGGGAGCCCGTCTTCGAGTGGGACTGTCGGGTTTGACGGTGGCGGAATACTTCCGGGACGTGGAGAAGCAGGACGTCCTCTACTTCATCGACAACATCTTCCGCTTCAGCCAGGCGGGCTCCGAGGTGTCGGCCCTGTTGGGTCGGATGCCTTCGGCAGTGGGATATCAGCCCACCCTTGCCACCGAGATGGGGGAGCTCCAGGAGCGGATCACCTCCACCCGGCACGGCTCCATCACGTCGGTGCAGGCCATCTACGTCCCCGCCGACGACCTCACCGACCCGGCCCCGGCGGCGGCCTTTGCCCATCTGGACGCCACGACCGTCCTCTCCAGGGCCATCGTGGAGCTGGGCATCTATCCTGCGGTGGATCCACTGGATTCCACCTCCCGCATCATGGATCCGCAGTTCCTCGGCGAGAGGCACTACCGGACCGCCACGAGGGTCCAGGAGATTCTCCAGCGCTACAAGGATCTCCAGGACATCATCGCGATCCTCGGAATGGACGAGCTTTCCGAGGAGGACAAGGTCATCGTGGGGCGGGCCCGCCGCCTCCAGCGATTCCTGTCTCAGCCCTTCCATGTGGCGGAGGCCTTCACCGGGACGGAGGGACGGTATGTCAAGCTGGAGGACACTATCGAGTCCTTCGAGCGGGTGGCCGACGGCGAATTCGACCACCTGCCGGAGCAGGCGTTCTACATGAGGGGTGGGATCGAGGAGGTCGTGGAAGCGGCCAAAGAGATGGAGGGGTAGACGACCATGCCTTCGACCCTCTCGGTCCGGCTCGTGTCTCCCGAGAAGGAAGTGTTCAGGGGGGAGGCCGCCGGTGTCGTGGCCCCGGCATGGGACGGCATGGTGGGGATCCTGCCTGGTCACGCCGCCTTCATCACTCTCCTGGGTCACGGGAATCTGGCAGTGGACCTCCCGGGGGGCGGGAGCAATCGATACTATGTGGCGGGCGGCGTTCTCAAGGTGGAGGGAGACGAGCTCACCGCCCTGGTGGAGTACGCTGGCGACGGGCCTCCTGAGGTGTTGCCCCTGGAGGCGGATTTCCATCCCGACGATCTGGCCCGGGAGGCGGAAAGCGAGAAAAGAGGAGGGTCAATCCTCTGAGGAGGCCGGGGCGAGACGGTGTCGGAGGACACTTGCCTCGTCCCGACCGATGTTCCCGCGGGGCCCCTCGGGGCGACTCCGACGAGGCGGGGGAGTTCCTCCACCGCCTCGTTTCCTTCAGCACCTGAACGAGCGTCATGCGCCTGGATCTGCACATCCATTCTACCGCATCGGACGGGGCCCTTTCCCCCCGGGCCGTGGTGGACGCGGCGGAGGGGGCGAGGCTGGACGTCATCGCCCTGGCCGACCATGACACCACGGCAGGGGTCCGGCGGTTGCTGGAGAGTG
This sequence comes from Gemmatimonadota bacterium, assembly GCA_050049805.1. Taxonomy (GTDB): domain Bacteria; phylum Gemmatimonadota; class Gemmatimonadetes; order Longimicrobiales; family Gaopeijiaceae; genus JABDNZ01. The sequence continues at coordinate 3,074 of JASFVN010000306.1, read as the reverse complement.
GGATCCGGCGATCCATTCAGGTGGTCCCGGCCCTGGAGGTTTCCAGCACCCTGGATGACAAGGAGCTCCACGTCCTGGGTTATTTCGTGGATCCCGAGGCGCCGGTCATCCGAACCCACGAGGAACGGGCCGTCCGCCTTCGAGAGAAGCGAATGCAGGGGATGATCCGCCGGTTGGCCGAACAGGGTGTGCGGGTCGAGTTCACCGCGGTGGTGGAAGCGGCGGGCCCGGAGCGAACGGCTCTGAGCCGACCCCACCTGGCCAGGGCCCTGGTGGCGGCCCGGTACGTGACCTCGGTACCCGAAGCGTTCGAGCGCTACATCGGAGACGAGCACCCCGCCTTCCTCCCCACCTCGCTACTGTCTCCTGAAGAGGCGATTCGGCTGATCCTGGACGCCGGGGGGATTCCCGTCTGGGCCCATCCGCCGGAGAACCTGGTGGAGAGCCTCCTTCCTCGTCTGGTGCAGGCGGGCCTCAGAGGGCTGGAGGTCTACCGTCCCCGACACCCGGCACGGTATACGCTCCGGCTGGAGGGTCTTTGCCGTGCCTGGAAGCTCCTCATCTCGGGAGGCTCGGACTGGCACTATCCGGATCGGGGCCTGGAGCTGGGGGACTTCTACGTGACCTCCGAAGAAGTCGCGGGCCTCCTGGAGGAGGGGGGGATCTGAGCGTTCGCTTCTCGCTCTCCGGAGCCGGCGGGGGGATGGGCGGGCAGTGGTGCCGCGGGCCGGGATCCACCCGAGGTGCGCCCTGCTCCGGGGGAGGGCCCTGCACCGTCCTTCCGACTCTCATGCACGTTGACTCCAGAGAGGGCGGGATTTACCTTATAGAGCTTCACTCAATCGGTGGATTTCTACCGCCAAATCGCCTCTTCTGGAAGAGGCGGAGTGAGCCCGGTTTTTTGACAACAGGGGTAGAGAGAAGAGCGCCTTAGGTAGTGGAGGGGAGGTGAGGAGTGTGGGTGCTTTTGGTGGACGAACGAGGAACTTGGTTATGTCTGAAGAGTCGGAAGGCTCAGGGGGCATGATCTGGGGAGTATGTGAGTCAAGCGAGAAAGTGCACATGGTGGATGCCTAGGCACAAGCCGGCGAAGAAGGACGTGGCAAGCTGCGAAAAGCCTCGGGGAGCTGCAAGCGAGCATAGATCCGGGGGTATCCGAATGGGGCAACCTGGCGGGGTTCATACCCTGTCACCGCGTTCGCGCGGAGCCAACCCAGGGAACTGAAACATCTAAGTACCTGGAGGAGAAGAAATCAAGGAAGAGATTCCCCAAGTAGCGGCGAGCGAACGGGGAGGAGCCCAAACCGGTGGAGCGTGAGCTTTGCCGGGGTTGTGGGGCCTGGCGGTGGGAGGTGGAAAGGATAGCGGAGCGCGCCTGGAACGGCGGACCGGAGGGGGTGAGAGTCCCGTACGCGAAATCCGAGTACATCGACTGGTCAGGTACCCGAGTAGGCCGGGGCACGAGGAATCCCGGTTGAATCAGGGGGGACCATCCTCCAAGGCTAAATACGAGCTTGTGACCGATAGTGGAGAGTACCGTGAGGGAACGGTGAAAAGAACGCCTGACGGCGAGTGAAAGAGAACCTGAAACCGTGTGCATACAAGCGGTCGGAGCCTGGGCTTATCTTCGGGTAGGCAGCGGGTGACGGCGTGCCTTTTGCATTATGATCCGGCGAGTTGCTCCTCGCGTGCGAGGTTAAGGCCTTCAGGGCCGGAGCCGAAGCGAAAGCGAGTCTGAAGAGGGCGAGGAAGTACGCGGGGGCAGACCCGAAACCGACGCGATCTATCCATGGCCAGGGTGAAGCCGGGGTAACACCTGGTGGAGGCCCGAACCGTTGTGGGTTGAAAACCGCTCGGATGAGCTGTGGATAGGGGTGAAAGGCCAATCAAGCTCGGAGATAGCTGGTTCTCCCCGAAATATATTTTGGTATAGCCTCAGGGGATGTCTGCGGGAGGTAGAGCACTGCATGGGCTAGGGGCCTTACCCGGTTACCAACCCCAAGCAAACTCCGAATGCCTGTGAGATGGACCCTGGGAGTCAGTGGGCGGGCGATAATGTCCGTCCGCGAGAGGGAAACAGCCCAGATCGTCAGCTAAGGCCCCGAAATATGGGCTAAGTGAGAAAGGATGTGGATTTGCAGAGACAACTAGGAGGTTGGCTTAGAAGCAGCCATGCCTTTAAAGAGTGCGTAATAGCTCACTAGTCAAGTGGATCTGCGCCGATAATGGTCGGGACTCAAGCCCATTGCCGAAGCTACGGATGGAAGTGTGCCTACGGGCACATAACATGGTAGGGGAGCGTTCCCTAGGCGGAGAAGCGGACCCGGGAGGGCATCCGTGGAGCGTAGGGAAGTGAGTATGCCGGAATGAGTACGCGATAAACAGAGTGAGAATCTCTGTCACCGAAAGCCCAAGGGTTCCGGAGCCAGGTTCATCCGCTCCGGGTTAGTCGGTCCCTAAGCCGAGGCCGAGAGGCGTAGGCGATGGGAAACAGGTCAATATTCCTGTACCAGCGAGTGTGCGTTTGACCCTGAGGGGGGACGCGGGAGTGACAAGACCGTCGGGGGGTGGAATATCCGATGCAAGGTGGTAGGTGTTTTGGGGGGAGAAAAGACCTCAATAACCGAGCGCCGATGCCGAAGGGGCCTTCGGGCCCCGCCAAGGGTCTGTAATCAAACCGCCGAGAAAAGCCTCGTGGGGGAGTGCACTAGCTGACCGTACCGTAAACGGACACACGTAGGCGAGGCGAGAAGCCTAAGGTGCGCGAGTGATCCATGGAGAAGGAACTCGGCAAAATGTCCCCGTAACTTCGGGAGAAGGGGAGCCCGTGGTAGGTGAACCTCGATGCGAGGGGAGCCGAAGCGGGCCGCAGAGAATCGGCCCAGGCGACTGTTTAGCAAAAACACAGGTGTCTGCGAAGTCGCACAAGACGACGTATAGGCACTGACGCCTGCCCGGTGCCGGAAGGTTAAAGGGAGGGGTTAGTCTTTTCGGAGGCGAAGCTCTGAACTGAAGCCCCGGTAAACGGCGGCCGTAACTATAACGGTCCTAAGGTAGCGAAATTCCTTGTCGGG
>JASFVN010000305.1:0-5403 GCA_050049805.1 Gemmatimonadota bacterium | reverse complement strand
CCTGGGTGATCCCGCGGACATCATCGAGTCGCCGACTCCTGCTCAGCGCCTGGTGTTCGGTGAGAAGCGGCGGCGGATTCCGGAGATCTACGACCTGGACTACCCGGCTATGATCGGGACCGTCCAGAATCAGGACTCCTATGCCCAGGGTGTCGCGGCTCAGCGGCCCTTCTACTTCGATCATGTGGCCGATCTCGCGGATCAGGCCATGGAGGAGTTCTACCAGCTCACGGGTCGACGATACACCAGGGCCACCGGGTACCGCATGGAGGATGCGGAGTACGTCCTCTTGGGCCAGGGTTCGGTCGTCTGCAACATGGAAGCCGTGGCCGACCACCTCAGAGCCCAGGGGCTCAAGGTGGGCGTGGTGAACCTCACCATGTTCCGCCCGTTCCCCACGGACCTCATCACCAGGCTTTTGAAGGGCAAGAAGGGTGTTGCGATCCTCGAGCGGCTGGACCAGCCGCTGGCCGTGGATCCTCCCATCCTCCGGGAAATCCGGGCCGCCATGGGCAAGGGCGTGGAGAACTTCAGGGCCTCCGGTTCCACGACCCCGCACCCCGGCGTTTCCGAGGTCCGGCCCGACGAAGTCCCGGACTTCTACTCCGGGTCCTTCGGAATGGGGAGCAGGGATCTCCAACCCGGTGACATCATCGCGGCCGTTGAGAACATGCTTCCCGACGGGAAGAGGCAGCGTTTGTTTTATCTGGGTTTCGACTTCGTGCGGAAGAACACTCAGTACCCCAAGCTCCAGCTCTGGCAGGAACAGCTACTGGAGGATTACCCTCATCTGGCGGATCTCACGCTGGAGCCAACCGGTATCCTGGATCTCATGCCCGAGGGTGCCATCTCCATTCGGATCCACTCCATCGGGGGTTGGGGGGCCATCACCACGGGTAAGAACCTGGCCATGACCGCCTTTGAGTTGGCAGGTCTTCAGATCCAGGCAAACCCGAAGTACGGCTCCGAAAAGAAGGGGCAGCCCACCAGCTTCTACGCTACTCTTGCCCACGGGACGATTCAGCTCAACGGCGAGCTGCAGTTCGTTGACGTGGTCCTTTCCCCGGATCCCAACGTCTACCGGAGTACCGATCCGCTGGCTGGAATCAAAGAGGGCGGGACTCTCATCATCCAGAGCGAGATGTCACCGGAGGAGTTGTGGGAGTCGTTCCCTGCCGAGGGGCAGGAGACCATTCGCCGGAAGAACATCAGGGTTTTCGGCCTCGATGGCTTCAAGATCGCCGCCGAGGAATCCCGAAATCCCGACCTCCGCTACCGCATGCAGGGCGCCGCCTTCATGGGGGCCTTCTTCAGGGCCTCCAGGTTCATGGATCAGGAGGGCCTCAACGAGGAGCAACTCTTCGAGGGGATCCTCGGGCAGCTCAACAAGAAGTTCGGCAAGCTGGGTGCCGCCGTGGTGCAGGACAACCTCCGGGTGATTCGGAGGGGTTACGACGAGCTCTTCGCCGTACCGGTCAGCACCGAGGTTAAGGAAACGGTGGGAGCCGAGGGTGGTGTCGGTTCCATTCCTACCTTCCTCGATGTCGAGAACCAGGAATGGGGCATCGGGAACCAGGGTCGGTTCTGGGAGCAGGTGTGCTCCTTCTGCGCCTCCACGGGTCAGGACGGAATCGCTGATCCCTTCGCCGCCATGAGTGCAATCCCGGCATCCACGAGTGTGGTCCGGGACATGACGGATATCCGGTTCGAAGTCCCCGACTTCATCGCTGAAAAGTGCACAGGTTGTAGCCAGTGCTGGGTGCAGTGCCCGGATGCTGCCATCCCGGGCGTCGTGAATACGACGGAAGAGATTCTGGACGCGGCGGTTCTCACGGCCATGAACAATGGGGCGTCTCTCGACCAGTTCATGTCCATCTCGAAGAACGTGGCCAAGGAGGCCCACAAGCTTCTGAAGGGGGTCCCCTTCCACAACTTTGCCGACATCCTGTCTCAGGCCTACACGAGCATTCTGGACAAGCTGGGATGGGACGCGGAGCGAAGGGCCGAGGTGGACAAACAATTTGCCGCGGTCTACTCGGTTGTGGCGGAGTTCCCCCTGGCCAAGACCACGCCCTTCTTCGATCTCCCGGAGAACCAGGAGAAGGGAACTGGTGGACTCCTCTCCATCACGGTGAATCCCGAGGCCTGTAAGGGCTGCAATATCTGCGTGGAGGTCTGTCCCGAGAACGCCCTCATTACTGTGAAGCAGGATGAGGAGGTGGTGGACAAGCTCCAGCGGAACTGGGAGATGTGGGAGCGGCTTCCAGACACGAATGACCGGTACATCAATATCTCGGACCTCGAACATGGTCTCGGGATCCTTCCCTCCCTCCTTTTGAAGAAGGGTAATTACCGCACCATGGCGGGCGGCGACGGCGCATGCATGGGATGTGGCGAGAAGACCGCTGTTCATCTCCTCGTTTCCACCATCGAAGGGGTCATGCAGCCTCGTGTGGAAGCCTTCGTCAGAAAGATCGATACCCTGGTCGAAGGTCTGGAGGAGAAGGCGAAGGGGCTTCTGCTGGGTGATGCCGAATTCGACCTGCAGAGCCTGGCCGACGGAGCCGATGCCACGCTGAAGGTAAAAGATGAAGACAAGGGCCTCTTCGAGACCCTCAATAAATCCATAAAGGAGCTCAAGGAGCTCCGCTGGCGGTACACTGAGGGACCCGGCGGTCGAGGCCGTGCCCACATGGCCATGACCAACAGCACCGGATGCTCTTCGGTCTGGGGAAGCACCTACCCTTACAACCCCTACCCCTTCCCCTGGGTCAACCACCTCTTTCAGGACGCCCCGTCCATTGCCATCGGAATCTTCGAGGGGCACATGCGAAAGATGGGGGACAACTTCATGACCGTCCGTAAGGCGGAGCTCCTCCTCAACGACGAATTCGACGAGGCGGAGCACAACCAGGCCTTCATCGAATTCGACTGGAAGAAGTTCACCGACGAGGAATTTGACCTCTGTCCACCCATTCTGGCCATGGGCGGTGATGGAGCCATGCTGGACATCGGCTTCCAGAACGTTTCCCGCCTGCTGGCATCAGGAAAGCCCATCCGGGTGGTGGTGCTGGACACGCAAGTCTACTCCAACACCGGCGGCCAGGCCTGCACCTCGGGCTTCACCGGCCAAGTGGCCGACATGAGCGCCTATGGTAAGGCCCACCACGGGAAGGAGGAGACCCGGAAGGAGATGGGCCTCATTGCCATGGCTCACCGGGGCGCCTACGTCCTCCAGACCTCTCAGGCCTCGCCGGCCCACATGATCGAGGGGATCATCAAGGGTCTGCATTTCAAGGGGCCGGCGGTCTTCAACCTGTATACGCCCTGCCCGGTAGAGCATGGGTTGGCCGACGAGCTTTCGCCCCATGCAGCCCGACTGGCTCTGGAGAGCCGGGCCTTCCCATTCCTGGTCTTCGATCCATCGGCGGGAGATGGTTGGGCCGAGTGCGTCGACCTCAACGGGAACCCGGAGATCGAGGAGGATTGGCCCACCTACGAGCTTTCCTTCACCGACGAAGAGGGGAACCCACAAACGGTGGAGCTACCCCTCACGGTAGCGGACTGGGCCGCCACGGAGAACCGCTTCAAGAAGCAGTTCAAGACCATCAAGAGGGACGCCTGGAACGAAGACCAGGTTCCCTTCCACGAGTTCGTACAAATGCCTTTGGACGACCGCCTGGGGAAGACGCCTTACATCAACCTCCTGGGTCGGGACGGGCAGTTGGAACGCATGGCCTGCTCCATGGAAATGGTCATGCTTGCCGAGGACCGGCTGCTTCATTGGGACCAGCTCCGGGAGCTGGCTGGCTACAAGGTGGCCCCTTCGGTTCGAGACCAGATCGCCTATGAGTTGGAGGACGATTTCGAGGCGAAGGCGGCGGCGATCCGATCCGAGTACGAGAGCAAGATTGCCGAGCTCAAGGCTACCTATCCTCAGATCATAGCCCGGAGGCTGGCCGAGGGGCTCATCCGGTCTTCCGCCGGCGGCACGGACACGGTGGCAGATATCCTCTCGAGAGCGGCGTCCACACCGGGACTTTCTCCGGTGACCCTCACACCCGAAGCAGAAGCCCTGGTCTCGGCTCCAGCCGGAGCACCCGCGGCGGCACCGGCCGCCCCGGCAGCGGAGCCTGGCGTGGCCGAAGCCCCGGCACCTGCCGAAACGGCCCCCGCAGCCGATGAGGAAGAGGACGACGGCCTCGTCATGGAGCCGTACATCGAGACGGCCCGGTGCACCAGTTGCAATGAGTGCATCAACATCAACAAGAAGATGTTCGCGTACAACGACGCAAAGCAGGCATACATAAAGGATCCGAAGGCTGGAACCTTCGCCGAGATCGTGCAGGCTGCGGAGCGTTGTACAGCGAAAATCATTCATCCCGGAACTCCGCTGAATCCCAGGGAACGGGATCTGGAGAAGTGGATCGAACGGGCCAAGCCCTTTAACTGATAGGAGTGGCCTGCCCTGGGCACGGTTTCGACCGCGCTCAGGGTGGGCTCCTATTCACATGTGGGATAAGCTGAGCTTCAGTCACGGCGTACATCCGCCGGAACATAAGGATCAGTCCAGCGGTGTCCCGATCCGGCGAATGCCCTTCCCGGATGAGATTGTCCTTCCCCTGCGGCAACATGCCGGGAAGCCCGCTCGGGCCATCGTGAAGGTTGGAGATCGGGTGGAGCGGGGAGACAAGATTGCGGAGGCCGATGGATTCGTATCGGTGCCCATTCACTCTTCCGCCGCCGGCGAAGTCGTGGGAATCGGGTGGTGGCCCCACCCGGACGGCAGCATGGCAGAGGCCGTCAGGATCAAGGTGGAAAAATTCTCGCCTCAGATCCCGCGGCCACGGGTGATCCCGAGGTGGGAGGGGCTGGATCCAAGGCAGGTGGTGGCCGCGGTTCAGATGGGTGGGGTGGTTGGTCTCGGTGGAGCTGCCTTCCCGACTCATGTGAAGTTGCTCCCCCCCAAGGATGTGCCGGTGGAGATTCTCCTGGTGAACGGCGCTGAGTGCGAGCCTTTCCTCACCACCGATCACCGGACCATGGTGGAGTTCCCGGACCGGGTCTGGTTCGGCGTCCGAATCATGATGAAGGCTTTGGGCGTGGAGCGGGCCGTGGTGGGCATCGAGAAGAACAAGCCGGATGCAATCGAGATCCTCTCCAGGACGATGCCGGAAGATCTGAACGCGGAGGTGCAGGGTCTTTATGTGAAGTATCCGCAAGGCGCCGAGAAGATGCTCATCAAGGCCGTCACCGGGCGGGAGGTCCCTTCGGGAAAGCTCCCCATGCATGTGGGTTGCGTGGTTCAGAACGTCGGGACCATTGCATGCATTGCGGAGATCTTTGAGACAGGCCTTCCCCTGATCGAGCGGGTGGTGACGGTCACGGGCCCAGGTGTCAACA
>JASFVN010000061.1:0-17751 GCA_050049805.1 Gemmatimonadota bacterium | reverse complement strand
ACGACACATCCGTCCAGCGACACTCACTTGCCTGGCTACAACAGTACTGCTCAGGCGAAAGTTGCGCTCCAGGGCCATGTGTCACTGCAGCGAGCACAGCGAGCGGAAGCGGCACCCGTGTGTTATCGGGAGTGCCGTACCCTCGAGGGTCGGTCGACACTCCTAGTCCCTTGGCTCCCTCGGTGCATTCCTCGGGGGCCACGGCGCAACATGCTCGTGTTTCAAGTATTTCTGGATCAGCTTGAAGTCGGCAGTGTTGTCGGTCACCAGCGTTGCCCCAGATTCCCTGCAAGAGGCCGCCAGGAGGAAATCGTTGACCAAAGACTTCGGAAGACTCCTGAGTTCTCGTCTTTCTTTCCGCGCCATCCCGGCAATCGAGGACCCAGCCTGGTCCCAGGCCGAATGGCTCGGCGTTATCACGCGCCCGGCTCTTGTCAAAGGCCCCAGCAGGTCCTCTCGAATCTGTCGGATTTTCGATGGAGTACTCGCTCCGACAATCAGTTCGTGAAAGACAACCGAACTGACGTAGGTGTTCGGCGTGAAATCCGTGAAATAGCTCTCGAGTTCCTTCGCACCTTCCTGACTTCGGAACGCTCTCACATAGAGGTTCGTGTCCAATATGTACTTCTTCACGGTTCGACGTCACCGTCGAATACGTTCTCCACCCCTCCGCTGCCCGCAACTCGACGCACCCCTGCGATCAACTCCTCTCGCAGGAGCAGGGCCGAAAGCGCTTGATCCACGGCATCGGTCTCTGTGTCGGCGCCCAGGAGTTCCCGCACTCGATCCAGTTTCGCCTGATCAATGTTGAGGTTCTTCCTACGAATTGTCGCCGTCGATCTACGGCCTCTCACCTTCGTCTCCGACATTCCCGCCTCCTTATGTGCGTCTGTATAACACATAAGATACATCTGTATCGTCCGGCCTACAACCCACCTGTTCTCGGCATTTCCGATAACGTTCTGAGGTTGCCGACGTGGCCCAACCACACGTCCGTTCCCGGTACCCCCGTGCGCGCCTACATCGGTACTGCCCAGGCGATCCATTCGCTCCTTGGCTAAGGTTGGTCAATAGGCTCTTCCCTCGGATTGCGTCTAATCTGGTAACGCGAGAGGGTGCTTTCAGCGAAGAACTGCGTGAGGACCCCGCTTGGAACTTGGATCGTTCGACTTCCCACCGCAGGCCTTGTCGCGGCCAGCAGGTCTTCGGCATCTGGGACGGCTTCAGAACCAAAAAGCTCGATAAGGGCTCGTGTAGCCTCCACGTGCGCCGACAAGTGAGCCTCTTCGGCCTCCAACACCTGAATCACTTCTCCGAATTCCGCTGCAAGGGAGACCAGCTGGGCGGTATCCTCCCGCCCTTCCTTATGGTTGTCCCATGATGCTTGCAGACCGAATGCGATCAGTATGCCAAGAACGAGGAGAATCAGATCGCGAGCAGATGCCCGCAACATCCTCCACATCCGACCCGCCTGACTATTCGGCTGTTTTGCCATTGGACCCTCAAAGTCTGAGTTCTTCGCACCACTCCCAACACTCCATGGGGGCTGCGAGTCCTATCTCCTATTCTCCGGTCCAACGCTCCGTCACAAAACTGCTCCCGACGATGTCCCCTAACGTCCCAGCTGTTGCCGAAATGGCCTAGCCTATCCGCTCCCAGGCTCAGCTCCAAACACTCCTGAAATCTGGCTCCTAAGCTCCGCCTGCGCACGGCCGTTTGGGACGGAGGCCGCGACAGCGGCCGCAGCCGGCAACCGCAATGTTATGGGACGCCAGCTGCCCGAGATTAGAACGGGGTTTGGAATCCAAGGGTCTCCCTTTGACTAGCGCCCAGGGTCGAGGCCGGACACATCACTCAACGCCGCAGCCGCACTATCGGCGTCGATGAAGATGATGGCCTTGCCCTGGTCCGAGGTATACAAACCCCTGCCGTCATGCCCGACCCCAGGTACTAACCCGATGAATTTGGAGTCATAGACGTCCTGTCCGAAGAAGTGGCCCAGATATTCGTAATAACGGCGACCACGCTCAAGTCGGTGGCGGCCTTGAAGCGCTGCCGGGCAGGTAGGGTCCATGTCAGGACTGACCTGGTTGTCCAGCATGCCGTTGAGGATCCAGATGTCACGTCTCCGGAATGCAGCCAACATGTCTGTTGTTGGACGGCGCCTCATATAAGGCGCAAGGCCGTCCATGCCGTACGGGTACTGGTTGAAGGCGGTACACGACTCCTCCTCCACCACAGGGACATCGGCGTAGTAGCCAATGAACCCACTATCCGAAGCCAGGTTAGGACGCTGCTGGTCTAAGTACAGGAAAGACGACGGGTTTGCGATGATGGAGCGCATGTAGATCCCCCGCTCCCGGAGCTGGTCATGGACCATAGTGCCGACGGCGTAGCGGCTGACCAACTGCCCACCGGCGGAATGACCGACCTGCACGACGGCCCGAAGGTTCTGGAACCGGTCGGCCACGTGGAGAATGAGTGCATCAATTAGCTCGAAATTGCTGACACTGGGGAGAGTCACAGAGTAGGATCCCCCTCGCCACCCACCGTCCCACCACGGGTAATAGCCCTCGGCGTAGCGCTCCGGGTTCTCGATCAGGTGCCACTCGTGGATCATCCCGGGAGAGATGACCATAGTCGTCTCTCGGAGACGCAGTTCAGGCCGGTCGGCGGCAGCGGAATCCAGGGCGGCCATCACGTAGTTGAACGAGCTCACCGAGTTCAGCCTGCCGTCGTGGTGCACGAGTACAAGAAGCCGAATGTCTGGGTCCTCGTCCTGCATCACGGCGTGCGTGCCTTCGTATGTAAGAACAACCTCCTGACCCTCGACGGTGGTGGTGAAGTCCAAGCTGGCATGCTCAAGCGGGGGCGGCGAGCGGTTGCAGGACACGGTCAAGGTCAGCATTGTAGCCGAGATCGTCATCCGCATCATCGACGAGACTCCGCTTCTCCGAGCCCCATTCAGCATTTCAATCCACTCCTTCCCCAGCGGTGTCCCATAACGAACCATTCGGTTCAAGATCGGAGCCTGGGATCTAGATGACCAGGAGAACCCATCCTCCAATCCCCGGCGAGATCCTGGAGGGCCGCGTCGGTGTTCCCCGTCAGGCCATCAGGGTTCGATTCTTATCCGAGGCGCGAGCTTGAACGGATGGGATGGACTCCTGCCCCAACCCGCAACACCGTGCCACGACTATCGTCAACGGCCCCAAAGGCCAAACAAGGGGGAGGAGTCCAGATACGGGCGTTACAGAGTCCTGCGTACGATGGCGGTTGCTTCAACAGCTCCTCAAGAACGGGGCCTGAGTAGTCAGCTCGCGGAGCGAGGCTTGACTGCCGGGTTGTCGCGAGAGAATCCCACGACACCCATGACTTCCGAGAACCCATTTTCCTTTCGGAGTTTATCCCACCACCTTACGCCGGGAAGAGTGATGAGGAGAGAGGATCTCTGAGTCGCTGCGGTCCTCAGGCTGCGGATTGCCGATTCTAGGTCACCGACTCCGACATCTCCCAGGGCGTGGAACACGGGCGAGACATAGGAGCAGCTGCTAAGGTCATATAGCTGGGCCCGGCGTGCGATCGCCTCTTCTTTTCGACCGGCCTCCCCGAGGACAAACACCAACGCCGAAAGGAAAAATGGATTCATCTGGCCTTGGTCGATTGGAACCTCGAAGGTCGATACCGCTTCCTCAATCCGATCCTGTCCAAGAAGGGAGAACCCAAGGACGATGGTTGCCGCTGAGTATTGAGGCTGCAGCTCCAGGGCCTGCCTGGATAGGTCTTCAGCCCCATCGAAATCGCCATTAACGAAATGGCACCAACCCAATGTCTGAATGGGGATGACATTCAGAGGATCTAACTGCCGGGCAAGTTCGATATGCCTAACACCCTCGGCCGGGCGACCGAGGTTACTGAGAAATGTGGCATACTGATGGTGTGCCATCCACGCGCTCGGGTTCGCTGTGATCGCGCGCTTGAATTCCTCTTCTGCACCTTGCCAATCCCAATCTGAATACGCTCTCGCCACGGCATTTGCGAGGATTGACTCGAAGAGGTTCGGATCGATCCTCATGGCCTGGTTCGCGGACTGTCGGAGCTCCGGGAGAACCTCACTCGCCGGTGCCACTTCCATGAGGCTCACCCAGAAGTTCCCCAGGGCGAGCCCGGCGTGGGATAAGGCGAAATCCGGGTCAAGCTCCGTGGCCGAACGGAAACGCTTTATGCTCGCGGTCCACCCCTCCGGAGTCCCCAAAGACCAAAGTGAGAGGGCGCGGAGGTAAGCATCGTAAGCCGGAAGACTCTCCGTTGACCGAGTGTGTTCAATCTCCCCGCTACCTTCACCGGAAGACAGCTTTCCGACGACGGAATCGGCTATCTCCTCTTGGATTCGAAACACATCACCGAGTTCTCTATCGAACTTGGCAGACCACAGTTGAAACCCTGAGGTGACGTCGATCAGTTGTGTGGAAATGCGGAGATGGTCTCCAGACCTTCGCACGGTTCCTTCCAAGAGCGTATCGACGCCGAGTTTCTTCCCAATCTCCCGGGCGTCGACCTCGGATCCTTTGAACACGAAGGCAGAGGTCCGAGCGGTAACTCTTAGGCCCCTGGCCTGCCCGAGGGTGTTTATCAGCTCGTCGGTGATTCCGTCACTGAAGTAGTCGTCCTCCGGATCCGGGCTCAAGTTGGAGAAGGGGAGCACGGCGATGGCCCGGGGACCCTTGTCAGGTTTCGGATTGACCGGGCCTTGAAGGGAATGGGAGGCGGCCGCTTCCGAAGAAGGAAGTCCTTCGGGCTTAGCCAGCGACGCAGAAATGAACCCCGCCAAGAGGACGACGGCAGTAATACCCGACTCCCACGCGGGGTCGAAGAGGACCCACCCCACGGCGAGGAGGAAGGCCAACAGCGTGAGCCCGCGGATTATCTTCGTACGCAATATGGTCCTCCGGGCTTGAGGAGCCTCGAAGATACCCGAAGAAGCTATTCAGCCGCCACCGGCGGGAATCGATCGCATTTCTAGCAGGACTTGTAACGTCCAAGGCCCTCCGAACCGGCGCTGCTGATAGCCTATCGGCCATCCATCAGATGGGAAAGCAGCACCCGTGGTCGAAGACCCCACCGTCGGGCCGGTTGCGCCGAGGGGCGAATGCCCTGAGCCGGAGGCCCAGTGTTACACGGCGTTCTCCAGGGGCCGATCCGCGACCATCCGACTCGTCCCAAGCTTGGCCGCCTCTTCCCTGGCCTTCTTCAGCATGGGCATCAGCCCAGAAAGACCCGGACGGCGATCACCGCGCCCAGAAGGTCGAGGCCCCGGCCTAGCTGGAGGACGAGTCCAATCGGCACGGGGCCGAAGGGCGTCTCCAGCAGCTCAATTCCATAGTCCACCGGACCCCGGGTCGACGCGCGGTAGGCGGCAGCCACCGTCCCGGCCGCCAGCAGCGCCGTGAGGCCCGGCCCCGCCGGGTCGGTGGGGGCCGTCAGCGCCCACCAAAGGAATGTCGTCAGACCGGGGACGACTACGTGGACGACGCGGAGCATCCCGTTCGAGCCTCCAAGCGCCCGACGGAGGGCGTCAGACCGGGCGACGGTCCGAAGCCCGCCCATGAGGCGGCCTGCCAGCAGGTAGGCCATAACCACCCGGGACACCCCGGCCAGCGCCGGAGCCGCGGCCGCCACCCCGTACTGGGCCAGAGTAAGCCCGGCGAGGATGGCCAGGAGGCCCGGCCGTCGGGCTATCCGGACCAGGTCCGCCTGGAGCAGCCCCCAGGTCCTGGCCCGGAGCAGCGGAACCGGACCTCGGAGAGAATGGCTGCGGACCTGTCCTACCCGGCGGCAGCGTCGCTCCTCGAGGACTGCCCACAGGACGGCGATGTCCAGCCAGACCGCCGCCACCACGATGGTGCTGGCCAGCTGGGTCCCAGTCCCCAGCCGCCCCCGGTCGAGATTGGGCAAGGCCCTCCAGGCTCGCCAGAGCCCGGCGGCGGCCACCGGCACTCCGGCTAGGACCACCACCACGCCCGCACCGGGGGAGGGCGACGGTGGCACCCGACCACCGTAGTGCGCCGCGATCACCCCAACGGCCAGGAGCGCTCCGGTGGCGAGAAGGAGGGTGCCGACGGCCTCCATCGGAGAAGCCCTACCGCCTTCTCCCGGCGCCTGGACTGCCACGCTCGCACCGGCCAGCGTCAGCCCTGCCAACCCCCCCGTCACCGTCCAGACCCAGGCCACCGCCCCGTGGCTCCCAAGGAGCACCACCGTGAACCCGGTCAGGGCGCCGAGGGCCGCTCCCGTCACGGCGATCACCGCCAGGCGACCCACCAGGAACCCCCGACGTGGCAGGGGCGAGGCCAGGACCCAGTGCTGCTCCGCCGGGCCAACCATAACCGGCCCCAGGGCCCGGAGGCCCCGCCAAGCGAGCCCCGCACCCGCCATTAGAGCAGCGATCCAAAGCCAGTGCTGCTCGAGCCCTCCCGCCGCCGGCCGTGCCGTCCGGAGATGTCGATCCACCTCCAAGTAAAGAGGGAACCCGTAGACGAGCGCGAAGAGGATCCCCATGTAGAGGTCGGCCAGGTTGTCCCGAACCCTGCGGCGGTGATGGTCGCGACGTGCCGCACGGGCCCGCCGGCGCCAGGTTCCGACCGTCGGCAGACCCGGGAAGACGGTGTCGGCGCCGGTCACAGCCCGAGCCGGATCCGCTGGTCCGCTACTGCGTCCACCAGGGCCAGGTCATGGGAGGCCATGAGGATCGACCGGCCCTTGGACTTCTCTTGGAGGAGCCTGTTCGCCAGCCACGCACGGCCCGCGTCGTCCAGCCGCTGCTCCGGCTCATCCAGGACCAGGAGGTTCCGGGGCCGGACGAAGCAGGACGCCAGCGCAAGCCGGCGACGCTGCCCCGACGAGAGGGTCGCCGGTAGTTGGTCCAGGGCATGGACGAGACCCAGTTCCGTGACGACGGAGTCCACCGAATCGTCGCCTCCGCCTGCCGCGCTGCCTGGATCGGCTCCGGCGATATCCGGGTCAGGGCCGCCGTGGGCGAAAGCGAGGAGGCGGAGGTGCTCAATCACGGAGAGGTCGGGGAAGAAACCGGCGTCGTCTAGCAGGACCGCCGTCGCCGCCCGGATCACCGGGTCCGTCTCGACCATGGGGCACCCGCCCAGGAGGACCGTGCCCTCGTCCGGCTCCTCGGCGCCCACGACGCAGCGAAGCAGGGTGGTCTTTCCAGCGCCGTTCGGGCCCACCACCGCTGCAGCGGTCCCGGGCTCCACCTCGAACGTGACCCCGTCCAGGACGACCCGCGGGCCGAAGCGGCGGGTAAGGTTCGTAACGGTGAGGCGATGCATCGGGGCGGCTAGGGTCGGTTCAGGTGCCCCACGGCACAGCGGCGCGAAAGCGCTCCGTCGAGCCTCGAGACCCCATCAATACGTGAAGCTGAGTCATACCGCGTAGTCGCCAGATCGAAAACTCCCGAGTAGAGCCCTGCCCGCTAATGCCGTGTAACGAACCATTCGGTTCTCGGCCGGAGCCGCCACCTAGTCACGTTTCCGCGGAAGCGCCCCCAGCGACGAGGCCTCGGAGGGACGGGCCGGTATTCAGGACTAAGCTAGGGACTCATGCGCGTAAGCGCACTCCAGAGGCCCGGCGGGAACGACTGGGATGGACTCCTCCCCCAACCGGCACCACCGTGCCAGGACTATCGTCAACGGCCCCAAAGGCCAAACAAGGGGGAGGAGTCCTCATGAATACTACCCAGATCGCCGTGGATCTCGCAAAGTCCGTCTTCCAGGTGTCCGTGTCCCATGCGCCCGGTCGGGTGGATGAGCAGCATCGTCTCTCGCGCCGACGCCTTCGCGCTTTCTTTCTCCATCAGCCCCCTACCCATGTTCTTATGGAGGCCTGTGGCTCTGCTCATCATTGGGGACGCGAGATCCAGAGCCTCGGCCACCACGTCTCGTTGCTTCCACCTGCCCACGTGGCCCGCTACCGCCAGGGAAACAAGACCGACCGGGCCGACGCCAAGGCGCTGCTCGAGGCTGCCCGTAACGAGGACATCGGCCCGGTCCCCGTCTAATCCCTCGATCAGCAAGCCATCAACGCCCTGCACCGTCTGCGCTCTGGCTATCTGGCCACCCGCACGGCACGCATCAATACCGTCCGCGGCCTCCTGCGCGAGTTCGGCATGACCGTGCCCCAGGGCCCTCGTGCCTTCCTGGCCAAAGCCCAGGTCGCACTGGACGACAACAACCTCCCCATCTATCTCAAGACCGCCCTAGCCCAGGCCCTCCTTGAGATCCAGGAGCTTGAGGCCAAGGCCGACGATCTCAAGAACCAGCTCGAGCGCCTCGCTCCGCTCTCCTGGCGGCCCATCGCACCCGCGAGCCCGACTCGCTCCAGACCTGGGCCCTTCGTACCGCCCAGGATCGAGGCCATAACATTGCTACCGTCGCCCTCGCCAATCGCATCGCCCGCATTGCCTGGCGTGTGTGGAGAGACCAACGCCCCTTCCAACGGCGTCCTGCCGAAAAGGAGAACACCGGCTGAAACCTCCTCTCGAGCTGTGTTCACATAGGGATGGCTACCGGTCGGACCGGCGTGGGGGCGTCCCGATAACGCCCGTGACCGTTCGGGGTCGCTGAACCGATTGGACCCCCACGCGCGAATCCCCAGCCTGGCCAGGCGCCAGTGCGCCCCAACCCAAGGGCCGAAGATACGACTGCAGTCGACCTTCAGCCGTTCCGCTTCAACTCCTTCTCTTGCTTTTGGGAAGGAGTCCAGATACGGGCGTTACCAGGCTATTTAACAGTGGATGAAAGAGCCCTCAACTCTCGGGCATAGACAGCTTGGTTGGATGTTGGTTTGTTGTTACAACACCCCAACAAGGAGGAGAACGATGAGCACGTTCGGGGAAATGCTCAAGGTCCGACGCAAGGAGTTGCGGCTCGGATTGAGGGAATTCGCCCTTCGGGCAGACATGGATCCAGGAAACCTCAGCAAGATTGAGCGAGGGAAACTGGGTGCACCGCAGGGCGAAGATGTGTTGAACAGGATCTGCTTGGCTTTGGAATTCGAACTGGGCTCCGAGGAAGCGCAGGCCTTGAGGGACAAGGCGCTAGTCGAAGCTGGGCGGATCCCCGCAGAGGTCATGGAGGATGAGGAGGTGCTGAAACGGTTGCCGGTGCTCTTGCGGACCGTCAAGAACAAGAAACTGGACTCGGAACAGTTAGATCGACTTATCGAAATGATCAAGGAGGCCTAACGTTGGCTTACGATCCGCCGGTCCTGACATATGACGACGTCAGGAAGCATGCCGAGGAGTTTCTTGATGAGTTCAATAAGGACCGGTCCATCCCCACGCCAATTGAAGAAATCGTGGAATTCGATTTTGAGATGGAGGTAATCCCTATCCCGGGTCCGAGGGATGAGTTGGGCATCGACGCGTTTCTCGCCAGCGATCTCTCATCCATCTCGGTTGACGAGCATGTGATGATGCACGTCAAGGTCCGGTACCGTTTCAGCTTGGCTCACGAGCTCGGACACCATTGGATCCACGATGACCTCTATCAGGCAGTAGAGATCGATTCTGTCGCGGATTGGAGGAAGGTGCTGGAGGAAATCGAGGACCAGTACTTCTTCTTCGAGTACCAGGCCAACTCTTTCGCTGGCCTCGTTTTGGTGCCTCCGGAGGCTTTGAAGGCCAGGTTCACGCGGAGGCTTGAAGAAGCAAAGGCGCGCGGCCTGAAGCACGGAGCCATTCTTTGACACCCGCTCAGGCAAAGATTCATTGAGGGTTTGGCAGCGGAGTTCGAGGTGTCAGAACAAACGATGACCATTCGACTCGAAAAGGACGGCTTACTGCCTCCTCTTCTAGACAGCTAGCACGAAACACCCATATACCTCTGGGCTTAGATAGTCTGGTAACGTCCCGGAGGTTGCTGAACCGGCCAAATCCTATCTGCTGAAATACTGCTGTTCTGGAAATCAGGGTATTCAGTTCTCTTCCTCACCCACTTCGGTGTGCCGGTTGGGACGAAGGCCGCGCCAGCGGCCGAAGCCGGCAACAGACCTTGTTATATGATGGCTGCCTCGATCGTCGCGTAACCCGTTTGCCCGGTACGTGTTACGCAAGAGGTGATGCGAACAGCGAGAAAAAGACCCTATTCCGAATTGGATGGCGGCTCTCCTCCACAGGAGCTTCTAAGAGCCTAATGGAAGTCGTTCAAGACGGCGAGAACGGAAACGAAACAAGGCCTTCCCGCTAAGGCGGGAGTCTGTGTTTTCCACCGTACCTCCCTTCTGGTTTGACCTTCTACCGATCCAAGCTCGTCAGAAACTCCAAGACCCTTTCATTGAAGAGGTCGGGTTGTTCGATGGGGATCAGATGCCCCGCCCTGGGAATGATGTCCCTGGTGGAGTGTCGGACACCAAGATTGATGGCACCAGAATGAGCATGGACATCCGGAATGTCGAATTCCCCAACGAGAATCAAGGTCGGGGCCTCAATCTCTTGGAGCCTCGCCGTAGCGGGAGGGTCGGGTCGGGGGCTGGAGAAGGAGTGATTATCCTGCATCGGCGAACGTCTCAGCAGGTCGAGTACCTGTTCCCGCGCTGCTGCGTTCTCAGAATAGATCTCGTAGGGGTCATCGGTGGCGTAGTAGGCCCGCCTCTGCGCATTGGAAAGGTCGGGAGGAAGATGCCCCCCCCGGTCAAAGAAGTGCTGGGTATAGGGAAATCCGTCGACAACGGCTCCCACCAGCACCAATGAGCTGACCTTTCCAGGGTTCTGAAGTGTGAAATCAATCGCGAGTCGCCCACCTGAAGACATCGCCACCAAGCCAGCCTGTTCGATTCCGAGTGTTTCGAACAGCCGGTTCAGATCCTCTACATTGGAGAAGGGTTCGGTTGGAGGAGTCGACTTTCCGTACCCGCGGCGATCATAGCGGACCACCTCGAAGTGCTGCGAAAATGAGCTGAGTTGATGATCCCAGATCTCTCGATGAACCATGCCATCATGAATGAGGACCAGGGTTAGCCCGTGCCCCACGGTCTCATAGAAGAGACTGTCGGATCCGACCTTTACGTAGCCGGATTCGTCGACCCGAGGAATCGATTGCCCCCGGTTCAAAGGCCTGGCCGAAAGCGACAGGGTCGAGGAAAGGGTAAGGGAGAACAACACGCCCCCCACCAAAAGACCGACCACCAGCATCCATCTTGATCTGACCATGGTCCGCCCTCCTTGAGTCAAGAAGCTGCTAATAATAGCGCACCCTCGCCTCATTTGGTTCCAGGGGACCGCCGGCCGTGCGGGGTTTGAAAACGACCAGGCTCGGTCATCAGTCGTGGTGCCAGCATCGTGAGGCAGCTTTCATATAACGTTCATAGGCTGCCGACGTGGCCCCACAACACATCCGTTCCCGGTGCCCAGATACCTGGCCACATCAGTACTGCCCAGGCGACCGATACGCCATGGGGCCACGTGTCACAGTAGCGAGCGCAGCAAGCGGACACGGCACCCGGTTGTTACGTGAAGTGTCCCATCGATGACCGAGCCAACAGGTCCGCCCCTCATCCCAGAAGGAGGGTCAGCTCCTGGCCTCAAGGGAATCGAGGAGCTCGGGCACACCCTCCTGCTCAAGGAGAACCAAACCGAACCTTTGGTTGGAAACTCCATCCTTCAGACGAAACTGATAGGAGGCCAGGCCCTCCCTGATTTCCCCGTCGAAGTGCGCAAAACGGACCTCCGGCAACGCCTTCAGATCGTCGGCAAGCTCCACCAGGTGAGACAACACGATGAACCCACCCGTTCTGCTCCGAGCGAACCCGCGGATCGCCATACCCGATGCGTCCAGGGCATCCTTTACGTTTGTGCCCCGGAACACCTCGTCAATGACCACGAAAGCCCGCTCCCCCCTCGCCAATGCCTCGGCGATGTGGCGCACCCGTCGTACCTCTGCCATGAAGTAGCTGAGCCCGGCCCTGAGGTCCTCCTCTGGGCTGAGACTCGAGTAGATGCTGTCAAGTGTCGAGATGCGAAAGCATGAAGCTGGCACCCCCATTCCCAGGTGCGCGAGGAAGGCCGCGATCGCCACAGCCCTTAGATAGGTCGTCTTCCCAGCCATATTGGGCCCGGTGAGGAAAACGAGCCGCTCTTGGTCAGACATCCTCACGGGATTCCCTACTGCATCTTCGAGAGCTGGGTGGAAGACACCCTCACCTGCGAGGACGAAAGCTGAGCCGTCCACGATCTCGGGAAGCACGAACCCGCATTCCGTCGTGGCAGCCGCCATGGCGATAAGAGCATCGAGTTCCGACAGGAGGTCGATGCTTCTTTGAAGCTCGGCTTTCCGCTCCAGCCTGAGAGATCGATCCGCTCGAAATACGGCCCACGGGGACCCATGTGGTTTGCCGAGCGGGGAATACAAACGCTCGACCGATCCAAGAAGCTCCTCAACAGGGCTCTGGATTTCGGGAGGCGGATCTTTCGCCAGAATGTCGCGCAGGAAAGGGATGAGACGGGAAGCCAACTGCCGTGTCGCAGCTACACCCACCATCACGTCTCTCAGAAGATCCCGGTACCGGATGGCCACGACGATGGACTCAATGAGGAATCGGAGCCCACGGGCTCGTGTGCCGACATCCCATGACGAGTCTATGTACCTACGGACCTCCCCGATGAGCGCCGGATCCGGGAAGAACTGGATCTTTTCTTCACAAAGAAACTGGATGCCAGCCTGGACTTCGCGAATACGAGCCGGATCCGAGAATGGGTTTTCGAAACGCGTACGGAGTGCCCTACTTCCCCCTGGCGTTTTGGTCAGATCCAGGCCCTGGAACACACCTGGCCCATGATCTCGAGTCTGGAAAATCTCAAGGTCCCGGCGGGTCTTGTTGTCTACATGCAAGCGGCGTCCCTCGCAGAGGATGAAGCGGTTTCAGGTACTACACACCCCGAGATCAAGGGTTGCCGCTCTGTTCCCACGACCAGGGGCATTTCACGTAACCGTCCTGAGGTTGCCGGCGCGGCCTCCGTGCCGCGCTCTCCCGAGCGAGCAATGCGAGCGAAGGCGGCAACCTTTTTGCCGTGGGTGTCCAATCTGCGCACGGCGCCAATTCCTCGGCGGGCCCCGCCGGGCAACCAGCTTTCGCCGATCCCTATTGATTCACATCAGGTTCGAGGATCCGAAGACCGTTCCAGCCCTGCCTCCACCATCTCAGGTCATAAAGGTCATGCTCGGTCCCAGGAGCCACCACTCACCCTCCCAAAAGGCAAGGTACAGGATGAAACCCGTTAGGTAGTTGTACGGATGCTGCTGGGGCGCCCGATCCAATCTTCCGAGGGCTGAATACGACAAATACAGGATGGGCCCGGCCATGGGCATCTCTCGAACTTGGAGAAGTTGGGCGGCCCGGCGGGGATCCATTCCATCCCATTCCTCCTTTGAGATGAAGGGAATCCGGTCTCCCCAGGCCTCTCGAAGGCCTGGGGGCAGGTTCTTATCCAGGAGGAACAGATTCTCATCAGTGGGTCCAACCTTTCCGGGGCCATCCCTTCGATGCTTGGGATTCAGTTTGTCCCATAGGGGAGTACCGTTGACCCTGCTCTCCAGGAGACGGTCCACGATCGAGAAAACAACTGAGGTTGGAGCTGGCGAGGCAGAGTCAAGCAAAACGTCGAGCTCGGCGGTCGACACCCCAAGCGGCTCCCCGTTTGCCACCGAGGCCACGATATCCTCGGGAGAAGGCAACTCGACCGATCCCAGCCGCTGGCCAACTCTCCGGAAGACTGAGCGCCCTTCCTCGGTGGTGGCGTCCCGGAAACGTTCGGCTACCTCAAGGTGCAGATCCCTTTCAGGGTGGGCAGCATGAAAAAGGCCGAGATCCAACCCCGAAAGAGGGTCCAGTGCGTCGTCGGCCCATTGGACCCACTGTTCGGCAGGGGAGCCGATTGGTGGCACCCCAACCCGGTCGGGGTGGCCATACCGGGGGGCCCCGTTCGCCAGCAGTAGCCCCCTCCGGGACAGGCTTGTGGCGTTGTCGCTATTCCCCAAGGCCGCCAACTCGGCGTACCTCGGTGCTGGGTCGAGCACGAACCAGGCGAAGGCTGCCAAGTCCCTCAGGCGGGGATCCTTCGCCCGTTCCCTCCAACCCCCGAGCAACTTGAAAGCCTGGGGGGTCAAGGCCCATTCGGTCGTATCCGTGGTGAGAGCAGGAGGGGCTTCGATTAATCCCTCCAGGATGTCGGAGTATATACTGCCACCGGACCGTCCGATCCCCCACAGCCGTGCCGGGTTGTCCAAAAAGGGGAGCAACCTGTCGAGGTCCGCCGACGTCAGCGGAGGGCTCTCCGGATCCCTGAATTCCCTCACCGTTTGGTCAATCCAGATGGCCGTGTCGCCCTCCTGAAGCAGGAGCTCCCGCGTGTCCGAGAGAGACCTGTCGGCCCAACTCCAGTTCAACAGGGTGAAGAGATCCTGACGTTCCCCTGGATCCGATGCGGAACGCCAGAGCCTGAGCACTGAGTCGGTCGCGACCGGGTCCCGGCGCAACAGCCGCCGTTCGAGTTCGGTTGCCTCGTACGGGACAGGCATTCCACCACTACCACCGTCTCGCCTCTCTTCCGAGTAACCCACTAAGTAATCGACTGGAGTGCTCCTGGTTACAGTCCGTTCGGCCTCATACCGGAGCGGGACCTCCATCACCCGCCCATCAGGGAACTCCCCCCTTTGACTCCCATAGAGGACCACGGTGTCTTGCCGGGACGACACCAATCCGAACGGGTCGAGCCAGGAAAGCCCGAGTACGGTACCCTCTAGGTTCTCCGACATCCTGATGGTGTCACCGAGGTCATAGTCAAAGACTCCCCAACTCCTCCTGATCTTGATCCTGGCACTGTCCCGCACTTTCCTGAAAAGACCCATATCGGCAGTCAATGAGTCGCGAATGAACGAGATCACACGTTCCCCTTCAAGCACCCCCAGGGACTGGGGGTCCGCGTCCCCCAAAGCTACACGGTGGATCCACGGTCCCGCTCTTTCCCTCTCCTCAGCTGGTCCGAACAGAAACGGAAGGAGAAAGGCTTCCGGTTCGGTTCGCATGAGCGACCGGCTGTTGAAGGCTCCGACCCCCGGCTCGCCTACCCATTCCGGGGCACGCAGTATGCTGGTCCTCCCCGCAGCGGAAGCCATCACCCTAAGCGACGCAGAATCGGATGGAGCTACTCGGGCAGATTCCATTGTCCAGATCCGGCCCCCATCCTCCTGCCCTGACCGATAGGCGCCGTCTACCCGGATCTCCCGCATCCCTGATTCGAAGGGAGCGAACCGAGCATCCAGGTTCCCCCAGACCGACCTTGACCGGGTTCGCACGGTGAGTACATCCCCTACGGGGTCGGATGCGGTCCGAGACAGGTCGGCCAGGGCCACTTCGACCTGGTGGTTCCACCTGGTCCAGGTATGCACCCAGGGGAGATAGGCCAATTCTTGACCAGCGAAATAAGCCCCCTTTGCCGGTTCCCCGTCCGCTCCCAGCTGAACTAGGTACCAACCATCCAACTCGTTGCCTTCGATGGGGATCCCTCCTACGATCCGCCCGCGGATCCGGGTGACCGCAGAATCCTTCTCGGCCCGGGTCGCTCCATTTTGGAATGCAATCAGGATCAGGCAATCCTTGAATCTCCGATCGATTGCCGCACTGTCCCGGATGGAAAACGGAACCCCCCTAGGAGGAACGTCTGGTGCCTGGGCGGACAGTAGGGAGGGAAAGAGGAGGAACAGAAAGCCGACCCAATAGGCTCCAGGGTACCGGTTGTTCCGTTTCTCTAGCATGTCTGCCTCACACGAGGAGATCTCGCAATTCCTCTTCTTTGAATGACCCGTCTAGTGTTCTCCCCTGTGTTGTCCAACAACATCCCACAGATGAGCGATGGCATATAACGTTTCACGGCTGCCGGCCTTCGCCGAGGGCGCGGCGCTTGCCCAAAGCAAGCGGCGTGACCGTTGGGGAAGGACCCGAAGCCACCTCCTTGTTCAACCGCGGCTACGCTCCGAAAGATCCCCGGCGAAGGGCCACGAACGAAGTGAGTGCGCGGCAGGCCCGATGTTAGCCGCAGTAGAACCACAGGATGGGGATTCCCCCGTTTTCTAGCTGCCTCAAGTCGTTTTGAGCCCATCTAGCTATTGCAATGGGAACCAGTTATGCGTATGAATGTAACGTAACAATGCGCACAGGAGCATTTATGCCTAAGAAACGCTTGAACATCACTGTCGATGCCGCCGTGGTGGAACGGGCACGCCGCTATACCCGACGTCACAACACGAGCATATCCGGGCTCGTGAGTGAATTCCTCGCCCACCTCCCCGATGCAAGCGGTGCTGAATCCGAGGATCTCTCGCCAACCGTGCAACGCCTCCTTGGCATCGCTGTCGGAGGTCCGGATCGTGAGGACTATCGCCGTCATCTGATCGAGAAGTACGGGCCATGAAGCTCCTCGTCGACATCAACGTCCTCCTCGATGTCCTGCTCCAGCGGGAACCTTGGGCCGATCCAGCAGCTCAACTCCTCACGAGGATTGAGCGAGGCGAGGCCGGTGGATTCGTGGCTGGCCACACGTTAACGACTGTACACTACATCGTTTCTCGCGCCCGGGATCGACAGTCTGCAGCTGCCGCCATCACCGACCTCCTTCGCTTCCTGGAGGTTGTACCCGTGGAAAAAGCCGATCTCAACCAAGCCTTGGTCCTGCCGATTGACGATTTCGAGGACGCGGTTCAAGGTGCGGCCGCCCTCAAGATCGGAGCCGACTACGTAGTATCCCGCGACGAAGCAGGCTTCCGAGGACTCTCGATACCCTCCGTCAATCCAGGTGAAATCCTCTCTCTCCTTTAGCCCTTTACCCCATCCCTTTCCGAATCCTGTCCGAACCAACACTCAATACCACTGCTGCTGCGGCTAACGAACCATTCGGTTCAAGATCGGAGCTGGACATTCGGGGGACCAGGATTTTCCACCTGGGTCCACCTGGGTCTATCCGGCGAGGTCCCGGAGGGCCGGGCCCGTGGTATTCAGGATACTGCCACAAGAGTTCAGAGCGAAAGCGAGGTCTGAGGGCCCGAGCGGGAAACGGGCGTTACGAAGAACCACGTCACTCAGCGGCTACCCGGTCACGAAAGCCAAAGGAGTTGTACCTCGGTCTCAGTCTCTGCTGGGTTCCGGGGAATGCAAGGGATTTCCAGGGCGAATCTTTCGATGAGGGCCCCCTGTCCGATTCCTCCCATTCCTCCGATTCCGAGAACCCCGTCGCGTCTTTGTTGCGTTCTGGCTTCAAGATCCTGATTCTTTACCTCATCACCAATACAACCTGACCGAAGGGAGCCTTCTATGAAGGGATTCCTCAGGCGGATTCGTGGCATTCTCGGAATGGGAGTCACATGGGCCGTAGGTCTGGCTGGCCTCCTTACCTTGGCCGGATTTGTCTTCGGAGGGACTTTCGTACCAGGACTGGCGCTCACCGGCGGATTTGTGGGTTTGGTCGCCGGTGGTGCGTTCGCAGTCATACTGAGCATCACGGAACGCCAGCAAAGATTGAGGGATCTTTCTCTCTGGCGCATGGCTCTCTGGGGAGGCCTCGGCGGTGCCCTCGTGGCTGGAGCTACCAACCTTATTGGTGGGAGTGGCGGTCTGATCTGGCCTTTCGTGGGCACTGTGGCCCTCATTGGAGCGATTGCTAGCACGGGAACGGTGGCGGTTGCACAGCGG
>JASFVN010000303.1:0-5426 GCA_050049805.1 Gemmatimonadota bacterium | reverse complement strand
GGCCAAGGGAGGGAAAACCGACCCGTTTGAAACATTCACTCAGGTAAGGCCTGGTGAGGCCCACCTCTTCGGCCATCTGTTCAGCGGACCAACGACGGTGCACGGAATCCATGGCCAGGAAGGCGACCCGCAGCTCACGGCGGGGCAGAAGACGGCTCAGAGCTCGAATCACCAGGGCGGTTGCTCCACATTCCCCAGCCAGGGCAACAGCCCGCAGAAGTCCGTGGTCCAGCTCCATGGAGGGCAGGGGAACCAGGTTTTCGATGTCGGCCTTTCCGATCCGAAAGAGAGTGAACGGATCCCGGTCCAGACGAAGCAAGAGGACCACGCCCAGATGAGGGAATTGCGTTCGGAAGCCCGCCAATACCCGCTCCGCCGAAGGGTAGGAGGGGAGAGCCTCCAGATCGATGACGGCCACCGAGCTTGGGCGTTCACGAACAACTCGAACGAGGCCACCCCAGGACCGGGCCATGGCCCGGGAGTGATGGGGCTCAACGAGGCCCGCCAGTTGAACCTCCAACGGGCGGTCACGGGCCAAAACCGCCAATAATGCCATAGGACCTTCGGAAAAGATATACCCTAGTCGGGAAATGAGTGGGCGAACCCGTCCGAGGCCGCCCAACGTTAAATCTATCTAATCAGAAATCGTCGGAGTCCGCGATCCACCTCTCAAGTGCCACAGAGGAAACGACATGAAAAGGATTCGACTGCTTTTGACCGCCTTGGTTGCCACGCTGGCCCTGAGTGCGGCGGCTTGCACCTCTCCCACTGGACCAGACCACACCATTGGATCCGGCAACCACACCATCGGATCCGGCAACCACACCATCGGATCCGGCAATTAGGTCGGAGAGCTGGCGTTCGCCTCTGCTCTCCGGAGCTCACTAAGGCCAGAGCGAACGCCACGAATCTTCTCGCCGAAGGGTTCCGGCTCCGCCCCCAGGGGTGGAGTCGGGATTTCGGGCACTTCCGAGCTTTCGGAAAGGGCCTTCTCCACATCGAAGATGAGCTTGTTCAATTCGTGGGCCTCGGCGTACTCCAGGGCATTTTCAAACCACTTTCTCCCCTCCTCCACCCAACCCAGAGCCCGGCTCGAGACTCCCCGGTAGTAGAGAGCCTGGCCCTGATAGACGGGGGAGAGGTCTCGCCACCCCACTGCCTCCATCCTGTCTCGAATGGAGCGGTAGGTAGGAACGTCCCCCTCCAGGGCGGCAATGAGGGCAAGGGCATCCAGGGCCAGCACTCGATACTCGAACCCAGCCACCCGGTCGGCTACAACCGAATACCCGTCCCGGGCAGCCTGGAACTCTCCCGACTCCCGAAGAACCCCTGACAGGTCGAACAGAGCTCTCAGACTCCCCTCCTGGGAATCGTAATTCTGTACGGCCTGCCAGCCATGTTGAATGGCCGAGATCAAGTCTCCGCTGAGCTTTTCCACAGTCATGAGGTCGTGGTGCCCCACAGCCGTGGCATACCGATCCCCGGTAGCCCGCCCGATGGCCAAGACCTCGAGGAGGGTCTCCCTTGCCTTGGGTAGATTTCCTCGATCCCGGAAGGTGTTGCCCAGACCGTCCAGGACCACGGCCATCTTCCCCGGATCCTCGAGATCTTCTGCAATCCCCTGGGCCACACCATACCAGGCCAGGGCCTCCTCCCACTGGGCCCGTGTGCGGAGAATCTTCCCAAGGTAGCGGGCCGAATCCAACGCAGGATGGGAGGAACCCAGCAGCCTGGCCAGCCCGAAAGCCAAGCGAAAGACCTCGCCGGCCCCGTGGAGGTGCCCCGCTCCCGCTATGACCTTGCCCCAATCCAGCAAGCAGGCATTGAGCTCTTCCCACTCAGACGTCGCGGTGGTTTGAAGGACCCTCTCCCACAACTCCTTCTCTGGGGTTTCCCCATCGGCATCGTCGAACTCCCGCCGAACCCGGTCCACCTGCCGGTGGAGGGTATCCGGATCTACAACCAGCTCATCCTCCACCAAACTCCTGACGATTCTGGCCACCAAGAAACGCGTCCGAATTCTGGAAACGGCCGGGTCTCCGTGGCTCCTACCCTCGAGGTCCTTCAGGACCGGCCATCCGGCGAATCGTTCATGGAAGGAGCCGGAATCAGCGGCTCCGAACCCCTTTGCGTCATCCATGACGGCTCTCGAACGGAGACCCAGGTCCCGATGGAGGATGAGGGCAGCGACCTCCCCGGCAAGGAACATGAGATCCCCTGTGGCCTTTTCGTCCAGAGCCCCTCGAGGAGTGAGGGAGTCGGCCACCAGGAACCAGGACCGAGGCCCATCACTCCCGAGGGAAACCACACAGGCGGAAGAGATTCCCGCCCCTGGCCTCCCTCCCTGTCCAGTCAGGCGAGGCAGGTCGAGGAGGCCGGGAACGCTGGTATCCCAGGTTGTCCGGAGAGGGGTCGGAGAGAACCTCCTTCGGGGACGGTCGGTAGCCAGATCGAGGAGGGTGTGGGGATGTGCGAGCCCTGGCCCATATTCGTCCAGCCATACCACAGCGCATCGATCTGCGCCCACCAGGGTTGCAACCTGCCAGAGTTGGTCCATAATGCCGGACCTGTCCCTGTCCCTGGCATGAAGAGATAGGGTCTTCCTGTACCGGGCCTCCCTTCGGCCTCGGTAGGATTCCATGTGGACGATATCCAATTGGTCCATAACTTCCGGGTATGATCACCAGGAAGGGGGGCTTTCGGAAAATACCCGGAGGATCTTAGAAATACAACGGCGGGTTTAGTGAAAAAAGGCCTTCAGCCCTCGGTGCCGGGGCCCAATTCTCCTCGATGCAAGACCTCCGGGAATTCGTAGTAGAGCACTCCGTCTTTCGAAATCTCGGATCGGACCCGGAACCCGTCGTCCATGGAGACGAGTACCTTCTCCGCAGCCGGCAGGGAAAGGTTCATGTCCGATGCAACTTCAGTGACAGTCAGGGTGCCACCCTTGTGTGTGGCGAGCCGAAGGACCTTCTGCTGAAGGCGCTGCATCAGAGCCTTCCTCCGCTCATTGAGGGCTTTGAGCCCCCACCAGAATGATCCGGTCCCCGTGGCACCAATGACGCTCCCGACCCCGACGGCCGCCAATTCCGTCTCGATGATCCCCACCACCACCATGATGGTAGCCAGAAGGATGAGGCCGACACCGAAGAGTCTCCTCATCAGGCCTCCCCTCGGAAGGGGTGGGAGATTCTCCGCGGCAACCACGGCATGACTTTTTCCCTCGGGAGCAGGGGGGAGGGCTTCGGCGTACATGTGCCAGGCCAGACCGCAGTTGGGACAGATGATCCTGTTGCGTCGAAAGAGCCAGTAGCCCAAGCCCGCGAGCCCGTACGTGAACAAGCTCACCCCAATCAGAAGAGCGACATGGGAAGATCGCTTGAAATAGGGAATTCCGTCTCCCTGATAGCCGCAACGGGGACAGCGACGGACGCTTGAATGGACCGGCAACCCGGCCGACACGGCCGCACCACAGGTGGGGCATCGCGTGGTTCCGGGCTCGAGGTTTTCCCCGCAAGTTGAGCAACGCATTCTGGTCGGCACGCAGGTGGTGGAAAGGCTGTCTCAGAAAATCCCTACGAGATCGTCTTTCGTAAGATTCATGGCATCAAAGGAGACGAACCACAAGAACTTGCAAGCCAAGGGTCCTTTCGGGCAAGCCACCTCCGGCCCCTCCGGCGCCAACGACTATCCCGCCCCCAGCCGGAGGATCAATGATGAAGTAGCTCGGAGCGGAGGGCCAGAGGGTCCCAAAGTGCGAATCCGAGTTCTCTCCGAAAGGACGAACCTGGAGGGGATAGAACCCCACACCCTCCGAGAGAGCGACACGAAGATCGACACCTGCCATCTGGAGGTCCGGGCGCACTGGGACTCCCGACCCATCCAGATAGAGAGAACCGGCCCAGTCCGCCACCAACTCCGGCCAGCTCAGATCCGTCACTTCGGACATGTTCTCGGTGCCAAAGAGGGTGGATCGAACCAGATCCGCCAAGACGTTTTTCGGCTCGAAACGCCCATAAACCTGTTTGAGGAAGAGCCAGCCCGCTCCTCTTTCCGCCAGCGTCCCAGGTGGAAGAGAGGCGAGGAGACTCACCTCTCCAGGGTTCTCCAGGAACCGCACGGCACGCTGCCAGTTCCCGGCCTGGTATTGTCTTGCTTTCAGATAATTGTAGTTGAGCTGGAAGGCCTCACCCACCAGATCCTCGGCCATCTGGGCCAGAGCCTCCGAGAGCCAGAGCGATTCGGTGCTTTCCGCTCCCCCGAGAATCATCCTCTGGTTGAAGTGAACCATGTGTTCGAACTCGTGCGCCAGCACCGCTGGAATCGTGCTGAGGGCGGTGAAGCGACTTATGCTGGGGCCTTCCTCCCCGGCGGGATCCGGTACCATGGCGTAGAAGATCTCACCCTCATTGCTTCCTGTCCGATCGCTCAGGAGATCGAGGCCGTAGAAGAACCCGCCGACGTAGCCGTCCGACCAGGGCGGTGTGAGGCGGTTCACGGCGGGGGTCAGGAGAACGATGACCCTCTCGTTCTGATCCAGGTCCGATTCCGATCCGAAGATCCCGGTCACCGTTGGGTAGATCGGGTCCTCGAACTCCAGGGCCAGGGCCGCCAAGTCCGTATCTCGAAATCCACCCTCCGGCGATGCTTCGTCCACGTAGACCAGGGAATGCTCGGTGACGTGGCGAAGGCTGGCCGTAACCCGATCGAAATTGTCCTGGGCGTTCAGGACCTTGAACACACGTGTCTCCCCCACCTCTGGGATAGGCTGTGGGGCGGTCTCCGCCGGTGCCTCGGCGAGCCGAGCCAATACCTTCGGTCCCTCCCCGGCCCAAATCGCCGACTCCTTCTGCCGCAGCCGCTCGTGCCAGCGGTCCCTGGCATCCAGGCTCTCTACGAAGGAAGAATAGGCTGGATCGAGGAGGGAAACTGCAGGGGATGCCGAGGGCAGCCCCACAGGCCCGGAAAGGGGTGGGCTTACGCCATCCGCGCTGAGTCCGATCAGCGAGAAGTCGTAGGCCCCCCCATCCACCGTACTGGTGGAGTGGGGAATGACCAAATAGAGGCTTCCGGGTTCGGGGGGAAGATGAAAACACCCGAAAGCCTCGGATGCGTCAAGAATCCGATCTTCACCTCGCTCCAGAAGCAGACTCCTGGGAGTCCCTGCCACCGAAAGGGTCTCGGCATCGGTCGACAAGGCCCCAACCTGTACCCTCAACTGGTATGGTCTGGGGAGAAGGCAGTCAGGAACCACGACCCTGAGTTCATCCGTGGACGAGGTCACGACCGTTCCCCGAAGGCCGGAGAAAGTCACCACGTTCAGGGCCGGGTCAGGGCTGAAATTCGATCCTGACAAGAGGATGGTGTCCCCCGGCTGGACAAGCCCTACCGACAGGGCGGAAAGACTCGGAGCGAGGATTGCCTCG
>JASFVN010000304.1:0-5426 GCA_050049805.1 Gemmatimonadota bacterium | reverse complement strand
GGACGTTGTCGGAGGCCATGAAATGGTCCGGATCACTCAGGTCCATCTCCAGGATGCGGTGGGAGTTTGCGCTTACGGCGATCTCGTCGTCGGGGATTCGGACAGCGGCCCAGACCGCTCCGATCTTCCCTTGCCCCGGGCCCAGGATCTCGAAGAACCAGACCTCCCCTGGATCGGCGAAGGTGAAGCATTCCCCCCAGTCGTTGTAGCCGAACTCCTTCGTCAGCTCATCGGCGATGCGAATGGCCTCCCGGGCATTGGTGGCTCGCTCCAGAACCAATCGATAGAGTTCCGGGGCGTCGATCAGGCCTTCCGTGCTTCTGAGCTCCCGCTTTCCACCGGTGGTGGTCTCGCCGATGGCGAGTTGGTGTTCGTTCATCACCGGGTAGGCAGCGTCCAGGAACTTGTAGGTCACCGCCACTTGAGGGATCTCACCCACGGGAACGCGATCGGGGTCGTCGGGGCCGGTGGTCCGCTTTGGCTGATACCAGAGGGGCGCCATGGATCCTGGCTCATGTTCCTTCCTGGGCTCCAACTTGATCCAGGTCCGGTCGGTGCCTGAGTCGCAGGAGTGGCTGGTCATGGTGGAACCGTCCACCGATGCTTCCCGGCCAACGAGAAGGCTGGTGCAACATTCGGTGCAGGGGCCGTCGGACGATTGGACGTCCGGTCGGTCGGGGAGGGACGTACCCTCGGGTGCCTGGGTTGGACCGGCCAGGGCGAGAAGGAAGCCCAGGGGCAGGGAAGCGAGGAAGAAGCGTCGAACACCGGAGAAGCGGGCCATTGTCAAGCTCTCCTATGGGTCGAAGGTTTCGGTTCCCGGTAGTATAGCTCCTGGACCTCGACTGCGCCGGTATCCTGGCCCCCTTCCGACTACGCGTTTTTATTGAGGCGACTACGTATCAGGACGTAGAGAACCTCGGACCATCGCCCTGCCATCTTCGGATATGACCTTGAACGAACCTGCTCTCACGGTAATGACCTGGAATCTGTATCTCGGGGCTCAGATCGACCCTGTGCTGAAGGTGGGTTTTCAGGATCAAGAACTCCTGGCCTCCACCGCAGCTGAGGTATGGAACGAAATCCTGGAGAACGATTTCAGAGACCGGGCGGTGGCTATTGTGGGCAGTATTCAGGCCGCCAAGCCGGACCTGGTGGGCTTTCAGGAACTCGCCCGTTTCCGCAGCTCGGCCCGAGACTCGGCCACTGGGGCCTGGACTGCCACCGAGACTCTGGACTTCCAGGCCATTCTGGAGGAGGAGCTCAAGACCCGGCGGCTCCCCTATTCCTTCGCCGCGGTGATCGAAAACACTCGGGCCGAGGTTCCGATCCGGGGTTTTCGGGATGATGACCGGTTCATCGCGACCCGCTCGGTGGAGCTGACGGTCCGTGATGCCGTGTTGGTCAGGGAAACGGCTCGGATCGATGAAGTGTCGCAGGGGAACTACAAGGCCGGTGTCAACCTGGGCCGCGACCCTTCGGGATCTGAGATTCTGATGACCAGGGGATGGATCGAGGTGGCTGCCGAGGTCGGTGGCTTCCCGGTCCGGTTCGTGAACACCCACCTGGAGACCCAGCCCCATTCCTCGGTCCAGCTTCGGCAGACCAGGGAGCTGCTGACCGAAGTGGTTCCCGAACCGGTTGTGGCCACGATCCTCGTGGGTGATTTCAACTCCGACGCTGCCGCATCACCTGAGCGGGATAGCTGGACCTCCACCTACGAGAAGATCACAGGGGCCGGGTTCGTGGACACCTGGGCAGCATCGCGCCAGCCCAGCGGTGCGAAAGGATGCACCTGTTGCTACAGCCCCCACCTCAGGGACGCGCCGACGCCGTTGGATCAGAGGATCGACTTCATCTTCGTCAGGGGCCTGGGGGGGCCGGCGGTGAGGCCCACGGAGAGATCCCGGGGGTGGCCCGGGTGGACCACTGAGGTCCTGGGCCGGGGTCCAAGCGGAGAGACGAGCCCCGGGGGACGTCGACCCTCCGACCACGCTGGGCTGGTGACCCGTTTCGGAGCCCTACCCTTTTGGTCCTGATCGGGTAGTCCTGATCGGGCCCAGGAGCCACTCTCCGGTGGACAGCCCTTGGGGTTAGTCGACTCTGAGAGCTTCCAGGGGGTCCACCCCTGCCGCGCGAATCACCGGAATGAGCGTGGCAGCCAGGGCCACCAGGGCCATAACTCCAGCCGCGGCGGCCATGTGTACCGGGCTCATGGCGCTGATTCCGAAGACCATGCTCGTGGTGAGCCTGGATGCCACGAGGGCGCCCAGCAGACCAGTTCCGAGCCCGATTCCCACCAGGATCCCTGCCCTGGCCAGGAAGAGCCTCGTGACCTTCCCCTTGTCTGCACCAAGAGTCATGCGCACTCCGATTTCGTGCGTCCGCTGCGATACGCCGTAAGAGAGTACGCCGTAGGTGCCGGTGATGATGAGGAGCAGTGCAGTGCCCGCAAAAAGAGCTACGAGGAGCATGGAAAAACGGCGCCCCGCCGTGGCTTCCTCGAGTATCCGTCCCATGGTTTGAGGGGTGGCCGACGGGATGGCGGGATCGATCTCATGGACTGCGGCTCGAACGCCTGCGGCCAGTGTCGTGGGATCTCCCGAGGTCCTCAGGATGAGACGTCCCCAGATGGGTCCCCAGAGTTCCGAGGTGTGGGGGAAATACATCTCCGGGAGAGGCGGACGCTCCGGCCCCCACTGCCGGACGTTCTCCACGATGCCAACCACCTCTGCGTTCCAGCCGGGTTCGGCGTCGTAGGGCCGGACCAGCTCTCCCATGGCGTCGGATTCCGGCCAGAGCTCTTCGGCCATGGCTCGGTTGATGATGAGGGGGAGGTGTGCAACCACGCTGTCCTGTCCGGCGAAGACCGCGGCTGCCTCCATGTCCTGTTGGTTGAAGAGACGGCCTGAGAGGAGGGGGATTCCCATGGCCTCGTGGTAGCCATGGTCCACGAAGGAGTATTCAACCAGGTAGTCCTGGACACTGGGATCGAACACCATGTCCCGGACCAGGACTCCCCCGTTGGTCCCTCCCATGAGGGGAAGCTTGCTGGTGACGCCGGCCTGGACCACTCCGGGAAACCCCTTCGCACGTTGAACCAACTCCTCCCAAAAAGCTCTCCTGAGTTGCGGTTCCCCGTAAGCCGGTCCTCCCAGGGAGATCTCCGTCACCAGCACCTCGTCCGTGGCGAAGTGCATGGGTTGCTCCATGACGTTGGAGTAACTCACCGACAGGACCATGGCGGCGTTCACCAGGATGAATCCGATGGCGAGCTGAGCCATGACCAGCCCCGAGAGGAAGCGGTTTCTCGAAGCGCCTCCACCCCTGGAGGCCCGGCCGTGCTTGATGACCTCGGCCAGGTTGGCCCGAGAGGCGAAGAGTGATGGGGCGAGACCCACCAGGAGTCCGCAGAGAATGGTCGCTCCGGCGGCGAACTTCAGGACGGTCATGTTCACCTGGATGCTGGTGATTCTGGGGATGGATTCGGGCATGACGGCCTTCAGGGCGTCGACGCCCCAGAAGGCCAGGAGAACGCCTACCGATCCACCTACCACCGAGAGGAGGAGGCTTTCAGTCAGCAGCTGCCGCACGAGGCCTCTTCGGCCCGCTCCCATGGACGCCCGGATGGCGAACTCCGAGGCGCGGTTCATGCCCCGGGCCAGAAGCATGCTGGCTACGTTTGCGCAGGCGATGAGGAGGACGAGGCCCACGATGATCATGAGGTAGAGGAGGACCGAGCTGACACCGCCGAGGGTTCGGGCCATCATGGGTTGGACCCACATCCGGGTCATGGCGTTCGTGTCGGGGTAGGCCTCGGAGAGTCGCTCTGCGATGACGTTCAATTCGGCTTCTACTTCGTCCGGAGTCATGCCCTCGGCCATTCGCCCGTAGGCCCCGAACGAGTGCATGCCGCGCCCCGATCCGTCTCGGGGGAGAACCAGAGGCACCCAAACCCTGCTTCGGTCCCTTCCCCCCCAGGGTGTCGGGGCCCGGAAGTCGGGGGGCATGATGCCGATGACTTCGTAGGGTTCCCCGTCGACACTAAGCTGGCGCCCGACCACACCGTCCTCGCCACCGAACTGATCCTGCCAGAAACCGTGGCTCAGGACCACCACGCGATGGTTTCCATCGAACTCCTCATCCTCCGTGATGTACCGGCCCTGAGCCGGCTGCATTCCCAGGAGCTTGAATAGGCTAGCGGTTACGGCCCCGGCTCCCACTCGCACAGGCTCCCCTTCGCCCGCGACATTCAGGTAGCGAAGGTGTATGAGGCCGAATTCCTCCAGGCTCTGGATTCCCTCCCGGACGTCCAGATAGTCCGGGCCCGTGAAAGGCTGATACCATCGCTCCTGTTCGTCGGGGGTTTCCCAGACTGCGAGAATCCGATCTGCTTCGGGGTAGGGAAGGGGCCGGAGGATGATGCCTTCGAGGACGGAGAAAATCGCCACGTTTCCGCCGATAGCCACAGCGACGGTGAGAATCAGGAGAGAGGAGAATGCCGGATGCCGTCGGAGTTGCCGGAGGGCGAACTGCAGATCCTTCACGAGGCGGTCGAACATGGCCGGAGCCTCCCAGGTGGGTGGGGAAGGTCTGTCTTTAATTGGACGCCGAAGGGACTGTTCAGGTTGGAGCCGTTAGGGTTGGCCGAAACACCGATTATCCGGAGGCCGTACGGAGGGTTGCTTTGGGAGACGTGCGTCCCGTGTTCGGAGTAGAGCCCATGGCCTCTTTTCGGGTCCCAGCCCTGGTGTTGGTCCTTTTCATTCTTTCCCTCGGTTCAATCAGGCCTGCCCAGGCCCAGGACTCGGATCGGCTCTGGGGCCGGGTGACCACGGTTTCCGGCGATGTCCACGAAGGCTTCATCCGGTGGGACCGAAACGAGGCCACCTGGGCCGACGTGCTGGACGGAAACAAGGAATTCAAGCCGTTTCAATTCGAGGACTGGTGGAACCTGGCAAACCCCGGAAACCGGGAACGGGACCGGGTCATCGAGTTGGCAGGATACCGGATTACCTGGGATGACGACGAGCCCGAATTTCCCGAGTACCACGAGTCCGGGATACGGATGGGGCACATCAGAAGGCTGACCGTGGTGGATTCGGACCGTGCCCGGTTGGAACTCCGTTCGGGTTTGGTGGTGGAGCTCGAGGGAGGAGCCACAGACATCGGCCGGGATCTCAGGGAGATCCTGGTCAACGAGGCTACCGGTGGGGTCGTGGAGCTGAAATGGGAAGATCTCCGGTCAGTGGATTTTTCAGCCCCGCCTTCCGGCACTACAGCTCCAGGACGACGTCTCCACGGCACGCTGGTTCATGACGGCGGCACTCGCTTCACGGGCTATGTCGCATGGGATATGGACAAGAGTCTCACCACCGACACCCTGGATGGGTACGACTCCGAGGACACCCGACGGGAAATCCCGT
>JASFVN010000301.1:0-5468 GCA_050049805.1 Gemmatimonadota bacterium | reverse complement strand
GTAGGCGCTGAGGCTGCGGAAGGAGCTGCGGAAGCTCCAGCGGGTGGCGAAGCAGTCGCCGCCCAGGCTGCCACCGAGGACCCCCTGGTAACCCGAGGCCGGCAGGTCTTTTTCAGGGAGTCCACCTGCGTCCTCTGCCACGCCATCCAGGGTACGGCGGCCCCGGGGGTCATCGGGCCAAATCTGACCCGCCTTGGGAGCCGGACCACCATCGCCGCGGGGATGCTTGACAACACCCCGGAGAATCTGGAGCGCTGGATCCGGGATCCCCTCTCCGTAAAGCCCGGAGCCGAGATGCCTGGTGCCGATTACGGGGCCACCATTGCCGGGATTCCTTACCCGGCCACCGGTCTTAACGACGAGCAGATCCAGGCCCTGGCGGCCTATCTCTCCAGCATGAGGTAACGCTTCGATGTCTACTTCCGTAGCCACCGAGACCGTCCAGGCCCCTGGCGTCCATCACACCGAGGACAAGGGCCTCTGGAGCTGGCTCACGACCGTCGATCACAAGCGGATCGGCATCATGTACTTCCTGACCTCTTTCTTCTTCTTTTTTGTTGGAGGTCTGGAGGCGATGCTCATCCGCATCCAGCTCATGCGTCCGGAGAACGCCTTCATCTCCGCTGAGACCTACAACCAGATGTTCACCATGCACGGCACGACCATGGTGTTCCTGGTGGCCATGCCCATGGCGGTGGCGTTCTTCAACTACCTGGTGCCCCTCCAGATCGGGGCCCGGGATGTGGCCTTTCCCCGCCTCAATGCTCTTTCGTACTGGATTTACCTCTTCGGCGGGCTCTTTCTGAACGCCAGCTTCCTCTTCGGAGCGGCTCCCAACACCAGCTGGGTCGGGTATGCGAACCTCACCTCGCTGCAGTTTGCCCCCGGTAGGAACGTGGAGTTCTGGATCATCGGCCTCTCCATCCTTGGGGTCAGCTCGATCCTGGGGGGTGTGAACTTCATCACCACCATCATCAACCTTCGGGCCCCAGGCATGAAGCTCATGCGCATGCCCCTGTTCACCTGGATGACGCTGGTGACCAGCTTCCTCCTGGTGACGGCTCTCCCTGTCATCGCCGTGGCCCTGATCCTGTTGGCCTTCGACCGCTTTTTCGGTGCGAACTTCTTCGCCGTCACGGCGGGGGGGGATCCGATTCTCTGGCAGCATCTCTTCTGGCTCTTCGGCCACCCGGAGGTCTACATCCTGATTCTTCCGGCTTTCGGGATCATCTCCGACGTCATCCCGACCTTTTCGAAAAAGCCCCTCTTCGGGTACCCGGTGGTGGTGTACGCCGGGATCCTCATCGGCTTCATCGGATGGGGTGTTTGGAGTCACCACATGTTCACGGTGGGTCTTGGGCCCATCGCCGACTCCTTCTTCGTGGCCAGCACCATGATCATCGCCATCCCCACGGGGATCAAAATCTTCAATTGGCTGGCCACCATGTGGGGTGGTGCTCTGCGCTTTCCCACGACGATGCTGTTTGCGGTAGGCGTGGTGGCGGTATTCACGGTGGGGGGACTCAGCGGCGTGATGCACGCTTCGGCTCCCATCGACCTCCAGCAGCACGACTCCTACTTCGTGGTGGCCCACTTCCACTATGTCCTGGTGGGTGGGGCCATCATGGGCCTCTTCAGCGGCCTCTATTTCTGGTTCCCCAAGGTCACCGGGAAGCTCATGAACGAGACGCTGGGCAAGTGGCACTTCTGGACCATGATGATCGGGTTCAACCTGACCTTCTTCCCCATGCACTTAAGCGGGCTCTTCGGCATGCCCCGCAGGACCTGGACTTACCAGGCCGAGCTGAATCTGGAGACCTGGAACCAGCTCTCCACGGTGGGGGCGTTCATCTTTGGCGCCAGTGCGCTGATCGTGATGTGGAACCTCTTCCACAGCCTGAGGAAGGGTGAGAAGGCTTCGGCCAACCCCTGGGGCGCAGGCACCCTGGAGTGGGCTCTTCCGTCGCCCCCCCACCACTACAACTTCCCGGAGCTCCCCGAGGTTCGAAGCCGGGAGCCCCTCTGGGACGATGCGGAGCGGAAGGAGGTGGAGGAGAAGACGATGGTTGAGCCGGAACACGAGCCTGTGATGCCGAGCCCCAGCTTCTGGCCCTTCGTGGTGGCTCTCGGAATCAGCTCGACCTGGATTCTGCTCATGACAGGGATCTGGTGGGTGCCCCTTCTGGGACTGGCCTTCACCGCCTTTGGAATCTTCAGCTGGGCTTTCCAGCCGGCCTTCAGATAAGGACGAAGAACATGTCTCAAGCGGCTGCCGTTGCCCACGACGATCACCACTACACCAGCACTGGCCTCAGCAGCTGGAAGGTGGGCTTCTGGACCTTCATCGGCTCCGAGTGCCTCTTCTTCGCTACCCTGATCTCGACCTACATGGTCTACAAGGGCCGGAGCATCGTGGGGCCCTACCCTGAAGAGATTCTGGACATCCCCCTCACCTCGGTGAGCACCTTCGTGCTCCTCATGAGTTCTCTCGCCATGGTTCTGGGTCTGGACGGAATCCAACGGGGGAGCAAGAAGCTGACACTGGTCTGGCTCGGGGCCGTGATTCTCCTGGGCGTCACCTTCCTGGGCTTTCAGGTCTACGAGTTCAACCACTTCGTCCACGAAGGATTGACGCTGAGCACCAACGTGTTCGGGTCGTCCTTCTTCGTCCTGACCGGATTCCACGGTGCCCACGTAGCCGGCGGGGTGATCTGGCTGAGCACCCTCTGGATCCTGACCGCCCGGGGCAAGCTGACGTCGGCTGACTCCTTGAAAGTGGAGATCGCCGGCCTCTACTGGCACTTCGTGGACATCGTCTGGATCGTGATCTTCACCCTGGTCTACCTCATTCAATAGGGGAGCGAGCGGAATGAGCAGCGAAGCAATGGCAGGTGACCACGGCGGCCACGCCTCGCCGGGGTTCTACTGGGCCATCGGAGGAATTCTCACCGTCATCACCGCCGTAGAAGTGGCTGTCTTCTACATCCCGTTTCTGGCTCCGGTCCTGGTCCCGATCCTTCTGACTCTTTCGGCGGCCAAGTTTGTTCTGGTGGTCATGTTCTTCATGCACCTGAAGTACGACAGCCGCATCTTCTCCGGGGTGTTCCTTGCTGGCTTGGTCCTGGCGGCCTTCATGACGGTGGCCCTCATCATGCTCTACCACGTTCTTCCCAACTACGACCTGATGGGGTAGGGCCGGTGTACCACCCGCCATGAGCGGACCCACGCTACTTCCGGAGGTTCTTTTGGCCCCCTGGGCGGCCGGGGCTCCAAGCCCTGCCGGGCCCGAAATCCTCTTCGCCTCAGCCAGCTGGGACCGCTTCACGATCCTCGGCTTCGAGGTCCACGTATCGGTCCTGATCGGGGTGGTCTATCTAGCCTCGGCGTATCTCTTCGCCGTGGGGCCGGCCCGGGTGAAGTACGGATGGTGGCCGAACCCCGTGTCACGATGGAGGAAGGCCAGCTTCCTGGGAGCCGTGGCTCTCATCTTCTTCTCCCTGAACGGCCCCTTACACACGCTCTCCGACGAATATCTTTTCAGCGCCCACATGGTGCAGCACATGCTGCTCATGCTGGTGATGCCCTCATTCCTGATCATGGGGGTGCCACCCTGGTTGATCCGTAAGGCGCTGGAGCGGCCCGGCGTAGCCCGGACCGCCCGCGTTCTGACCCACCCGGTAGTGGCCTTTCTGGCCTACAACGTAACCTTTATCGGGTGGCACATTCCCCAGATGTACAACTGGGCTCTGGTGAGCCACGACCTCCACATCGTGCAGCACCTCATGTTCATGGCGGTGGCTACCATGATGTGGTGGCCGGTGGTGAACCCGGCTCCGGAGCTGGAGCGGATTCCCACCGGGCCCCTCCTCATGATGTACGTCTTCGCCTTTGGGATTCCCTCTACGGTGGTGTCGGCATTCATCACACTCTCCGACACCGTCTTCTACCCCTGGTATGAAGTGGCACCTAGGGTTACATCCCTTTCGCCTCTGGACGACCAGCGCCTCGGGGGTTTGATCATGTGGATACCGGGAATGCTCATTTTCTGGGTGGGGATAAGCGCCGTGTTTTTCCGATGGACGAAAGACGAGTACGAATCATGGGGTAGCGGAAAGGATCGGGACCCTGCCGGGCCGGGCCCAGAAACATCGGGGCCCAAGGGTGGTGCAGCCGGAGCGGCTGCCGTCATGGCCACTCTTCTTCTCGCTGGACCCGGTTTGGCCCAGGCTCAGGCAGGAGATCCTGATGCCCCGCCTGCGGTGGACTGGAGCATCGAGACGGAGGTAGGGGCCAGCATCTTCTTCGGCGCCAAGGACCAGACCACCGTGGCCACTGAGCTGGGAGTGGTCCGGGACAGCCATCGCTTCGAGTTGGAAACAGACGCTTCCTTCCTCTACGGAGAATCCACCGACGAGGAAGGAGGCGACTTCGTCAACAAGCGGTCGTGGGATCTGGGCGCGAACCTGGACTACCGGGGGTTTTCCTGGGTGAACCCCTACATCTTCGGCAGCGCCCACTCAAGCCTGGAGAAGAAAATCCACCGGCGGTACAAAGCCGGAGGCGGAGCGAAACTCACGGCCCTCGAGTCTGATGTGTCCCGTCTGGACTTTGCCGCGGCTCTTCTTGTGGAGCAGACGTCTGGAACGACCGAAAACGACGGAACCTCCGAATGGGCCGGGCGCTGGACAGGTCAGGCTGAATTTAAGAGAAGTTTCTCGGAAGATCGGGCCGTGTTCGAGGCCAAAGTCGACTATTCTCCGAAGTTCCAGCAAGTCGACGACTACACCGTGGAAGCCGAGAGCAGCCTGGCCTTCAGGTTGTCGGAGGTCGTGAGCCTGAAG
Organism: Gemmatimonadota bacterium; assembly: GCA_050049805.1. Taxonomy (GTDB): domain Bacteria; phylum Gemmatimonadota; class Gemmatimonadetes; order Longimicrobiales; family Gaopeijiaceae; genus JABDNZ01. The sequence continues at coordinate 627 of JASFVN010000301.1, read as the reverse complement.
CTCTCGGTCCGGGACAACTTCGATAGCCGGGCCAAAACCCGCGGCGCCATATCCAACAACGACGGACGCGTCCTCTTCAGCGTGCTGGCGGCGTTTTAGGTTGGCGCCCTACAGACTCAGCCTCCCCCTCACCACCGTTACCGCCTGACCGGACACTTGAATCCGGTCACCGACTCTTCTCACTCTCAGGTCACCTCCCCTGGCCGACACCTGCCGGGCCGTGAGCTCCTCGGAGCCGAGCTCATCCATCCAGTAGGGGCCCAAGACGGTGTGGGCCATGCCCGTCACAGGGTCCTCGTCGACGCCCACCCAGGGCCCGAAAAAGCGGGACACGAAGGCGGTGCCGCTGGCGCCGGGGGCCGTTACTGAGACGCCCAAGGGCGTGTCCCCCAGGTCGACGGCGCCGAGTGCCGTCATATCGGGCTTCAAAGCCAGGACATCTTCTTCAGAGCCCAGGCGGACGAGCCAGAGTTTTACCGAACGAACTGCCGTGGTGCCCGGAGGACAGCCCAGGGCTTCCAGGAGGCCCGGCGGCGGGTCGGCCGGCGCGGGAGGATCGGCCGGAAAGTCCATCCGGAGCCATCCGCCCGCCTCTTCCTCCACGGTGAGGATCCCGCTGAGGCTTTG
>JASFVN010000060.1:0-18087 GCA_050049805.1 Gemmatimonadota bacterium | reverse complement strand
GCCCGTCGAAGGCCGTGCCGTGAGTTTCGGTCTCTGGAAAGTCCAGACGAAGAGGAGGATCGGGGCAGATCCGCCGTTGGAGTCGAAAGTTACCCCTTGTCTTCACCTGAATGGGGATTTCGATGCCCTCCCCCTGGGGACCACGCACCACCACCTGACCTGGGATCTCTTCAGACTCCTGACTCCGGTCCTTCTTCAACCGATCGAAATCGGAGGCCAACACGAACTCCAACACCTCATCGGAGGCGAAGAGTTCCGTTACGGCCTGCGGTTCGGGTGCCAGGTGGCCTTCCATCTGGGCGAGACCCATGGGTTCCTGACGTGTTACTCCGGCCCAGGCCGATTCGGCTGGATTCCAACCTCCCAACGCCGCCAAGGCAGCGAGAGGCAAGACTCCGCAAAAAACAGAGCGAGGTGTTTTGAAAGAGAGCGGCGTGTGCCTCATAGCGAACCTCTCCTGCCGACAACGACCTTCCAACGAAGACGAGCGGTCTCGTGGTGAAATCATTTTGTGGGACCCCTGTATTGTGCACTATCACAGGCTATCCGCACAAGGCAGAATTACTCCTCCCGCTTCTCCAACTCCCTTTTCAAAAGCACGAAGGACGTCTCCAACTCTTTTCTTGCAGTGCCTTCCAGTATGGCTCGAGGGATGAAGCGGAGGACCCCGGTGGGTTTGGCCTGTACCTGCATGGTCACCCGAGTCCCAGATTCCGTTGGCTCGAAGGTGAGTTCCACGCGAGCTCTCAGAACGGAATCGGAAGTGGTCTCGTAAACCACCCTTTCGTCCGGCTGAAAGGACGAGGTCACATAGGTATTCCTGACAGGGCGACCAAGGAACTCGCTCACATACCGCTTCCGCGTACCGACTTCGGTCGGCCCCGGAGGATCCTTGGAGGCCTCTTTGATCCCCGGCTGCCACTCCTTCTCCCGTTCCACGTCGTCCATATAGGCGAACACCTCGGACACGGGACAGTCGATGACGATCTGGTGCCGGTACTTCACGGAAAGCCTGTCACTTCCTGGCTCGGATCGCCACGTAGTCCCCCCGTTCATGACCGGGGACGGGGGACTCCACGGCGTCATCGGAGAACTTCGGATGCAGTGTGAGGGTCTGGGTCGTCTCGGGTGAGGAGAATCCTACCTGCTCCAGCAGATCGAGCTTCTCCTGGGTGGTCCGCCACTTCGCCGCCGCTGCGAACTCCATGGGATAGGGCACCGCGGGCGCAATCGCCCGAAGGGAGTCGTCGTCCCAGGTACCCACCATGGCGGCAAGCCGATAGAGGGTCCCGTAAGAGCTCTCGGCGGGGACGTCGGCCACCACGATCTGCCCACCCTCGCGCAACACCCGGTACGCTTCCTCGAAGGCCTCCTGCAGGTTCCCGATGTAGCTGGGCGTGCCGTTGAAGAGGACCGTGTCGAAGGAGTCATCGTCGAAGGGGAGATTCTCGGCAGGGCCAAGCTTGACTTCCATCCCACGCTTCTCGGCGATCTCTGCCATTCCTTCCGCAGGTTCGACACCGAAATGGACGTCGATGTCGTGGCTGTCCCGCAGGATCATCTCGAAGAGCCCGCTCCCGCACCCCACGCTCAGGGCCCGGCCCGGGTCCCGCAGGACAGCCGCCAGGAGCTCTACCTCGGATTGGAGAACATTTCTGTTTTTCAAGAACCAGCTGTCGTATTCGGCAGCATGTTCATCAAAGGGTTGTTCCGACACGTTTTTTCTCTCGCCTAGTGCTTGTCTCTCCCCCAGGAGTTGGAGCCCTGAGACTTGCCTGATTCAGCCAGCCTCCCTGGCCCGTCCCTGGGTTCTCTCTCGTCGAAGCCCCACCACCGGAACCGACCGGAGGAATCCCCCACCTCCTCACAGCGTCATAGAAAGTACTAACGCCGTCGCCGAGGAGAAGGTCCACCCCATCTCTCAATGGGTGCCAGCGAGCGTTCAGATCTCTCAACACGTGGCGGGCGGCCCGGTATGGATCCGAAGGAAGAGAGGTCCGGGGGCCCCAGAGAATGGAGAGACCGATCTTGGGAGTCAATGCGGAGGAGATGGATATCGTTCGGTATCGCGGACGTTTTCCTTGAATTTTCTCGGTCGTAGCAACCATGATTCGATGTCCTCGAACGAATCGGGACATCCCTTTCGTTCCCACCTTTCTCAGAAAGCCGACAAAAACCATGAGCCAACCCACAGAGCGGGACACCTTCACCACCCGGTGGGGCTTCATCTTGGCGGCGGCCGGATCCGCCGTGGGTCTCGGAAACCTCTGGATGTTTCCCTGGAGGCTCGGCGAGTTCGGCGGTGCCGCCTTCCTGATCCCCTACCTGGTCTTCGTCTACGTCCTGGGCACCACCGGACTCATGGAGGAGTTCGCCTTCGGACGCTGGGCCCAAAAAGGGGCCATGGGGGCTTACGACAAGGTCTTGAGGGAAAGGGGTTGGGGCTTCGGGCGACTCCTTGGAGCCTATCCGATCCTGGTCCTCCTTGGGGTGCTGATCTTTTACCTCATCGTCTCAGGTTGGGTGCTGCGCTACCTGGTGTCGGCCCTTTCCGGCAGCCTGCTCGGTGCAGGACCGGCCGAGGAATACTTCAACCAGTTTTCGGGCAGCCCAGAGAGCATAGCATGGCAGGCCGTAGCCGTGCTTCTCACCGGCGGAATCCTGGTATTCGGGATCTCCAAAGGGATCGAGAGGGCCACCAAGATCATGATGCCCCTTCTTTTGGGACTCCTGGTAATCCTGCTCATCCGGTCCGTGACCCTTCCAGGATCCGGGGAAGGGATTCGGTATCTCCTGGTTCCCGACTGGTCGTACCTCGGGAGACCCCTCACCTGGGGTATGGCCCTGGGACAAGCGTTCTTTTCGGTCTCTCTCACCGGTGCCGGGATGTTGGTGTACGGTAGCTACCTGAAGAAGGACTTCGACATCCCCAATGCTGCTCTGAATACAGTGACGCTGGACACATCCATGGCTCTGATGGCGGCTCTCATCATCATGCCGGCGGCCTTCGCTTACCAGATCGATCCTGCCGCGGGACCTCCTCTCCTGTTCATCACGCTGGTGAGCGTATTCCAGAACATGCCCGGCGGTCAGATCATCGCCGTCCTCTTCTTCGTGGGTGTTCTCTTCGCCGCCCTCTCCTCCCTCCTGGCCATCAAGGAGGCGGTGGTGGAGGCCGCCATGGATCAGTTCTCCTGGAGCCGGAGAACCGCCGTCCTCTGGATCGCGGTTGTCGCCTTCCTGTGCGGGATCCCATTAGCCATCAACCAGGGACGATTCGACAGCTTCGTGGACCTGGTGACGGTCTACCTGGTTCCCTTCGGAGCGGCCATCGCCGGCATCCTCTTCTTCTGGGTTCTGGGTATCAAACGGGCCAGGGAACAGGTGAACATTGGGGCGGACAGACCGGTAGGAGCCTGGTGGGAGCCCGTGGCCAAGTACCTGTTCGTCGGGGTCGCGGTGGCCATCATCGGACTATCCATGGCTTTCAGGATCGGATAGCCGCGGATTATCTTGGGGGATCGGTAATCCACATCAGCCGGAGCCACTTCCGTGAGCGTACGATCCTATTCGGGACGGGCCCTGCTCGCCATGGCCCTTCTCGGAACACCCCCGACTTATGCAGCCGGCCAGCCCACCCACCAGGCCCTGGAGTCCATCACCGAGGCCGAACTCAGGGATCACATCTTCTTCCTGGCCTCGGACCGCCTTCAGGGTAGGGATACCGGCAGCGACGGTTACCAACTGGCGGCGGACTATGCGGCCATCCATCTGGATCAGGCCGGCCTGGAGGCCATGTACGTCGATTCCACGGGTTCCCCGTCCTACTTCCAGCAGATCCAGTTCGGCACGTCGACACTGAATTCCGAAACCAGCCTCTCCTTCGCCATTGGTGGGAGGGAGCGGGATCTCGTCCGGGGAGAGGACTTCGTGATTCAGGAGTTCCTTGCCTCTGGCGCTGATCGGTCCACCACCGAAGCCCCCGTCTTCCTCGGGTATGGTATCGAGGAGCCCACACTGGGGTGGAACGACTACGAGGATCTGGATGCGGAGGGACGGATCGGGGTCATGGTCGTAGGAGCCCCCCTCCGAAATGGGGAGCCGATCTTACCCCAGGAGCAGCATCAGCTGTATAGCAGCCTGCAACGAAGTGCCAATGCCCGATTTCAGGCCGCCATGAACCACGGCGTTACCACCCTCGTGGTGGTTCTCGATTCGGCGTCCACAAGCCTATGGGAGCTTATCAGGAGCCAGGCCAACACGCCCTCCGTCAAGCCCCTGGTACAGGAGTCGGAGACCGGGGCCCCCGGTCCGGCCTTTTCCGAGCTGGTTCTCCTGAGGCCGGAGTCGGCCACGGAGCTGTTAGCGGACGTCGGGTTCAATCCCTTGACGGAAACCGGAGAATACGTGACCGGCATCATGGAGGAGGTTCAAGTCTCCCTCCACACCCGGCACACCGTAGAGCCCGCCTACTCATCTCCCAACGTGGTGGGGCTCCTGCCCGGGACGGACCCGGTCTTGAAGGACGAGTACGTCGTGGTGACCGCTCACCTGGATCATGTGGGCATCCAGGATGGGGCCATCTTCAACGGAGCCGACGACAACGCCAGCGGTTCTGCGGCCGTCCTGGAAGCCGCCGAGGCGGCAGGAATGGCCCCCGGGAAAAGATCCTTGATCTTCGTCCTCCTGACGGCCGAGGAGAAGGGGCTGCTGGGTTCCCAGGCCTTCGCGGCCACTCCACCGATACCCATGGAGCAGATCGTTCTGAACATCAACCTGGACATGGTGGGCAGGAACTCCCCGGACTTTCCCCATGTGTTGCTGGCAATGGCGTCGGAGACCGGGAGAAGCGCCCTCCTTCAGATGATCCGTGAGGTCAACGAGTCCGGGGTAGGAGCTCCACTGGATTGGAGGCTCAACGAAGGCCCGGATCCCCACGCCCACGTCCAACGGAGCGACCAGATGTCGTTCATGCAGAAGGGGGTACCGGCGATTCTCATCACCCGGGGCTTCATGGGGCCCGACTATCACGAGCCCTCTGACGACCCTGAGACCATCAACTATGAAAAGGTGGTCCACGCCGCGCGGCTCACCTTTGCCCTGGCAATGGAAGTCGCCGACAGAGAGGATGTGACGTTCGGAGCCAGACGGTGACCGGGCGGGCAGAAACAAATCCATCGAGCCGTCGTATTCTCCAACAACTGGGTCGACCCCCCGATGGAGCCAAATCCCGTCAAGACCGTGGAGCTAACGGTTCCTGACGAAGTGCCTCGAGTGGTCCTCCCGGAAGTGTCCTGGAAGCCCTGGCGGAAGAGTAGAGGTAAGGAGTCACCGATGGTCACCGGATCCCGCATACCAGCCCTGTTTGGCTGTGCCCTGATCGTATCGGGCTGCGCAGTGCTCAGTAACCCTGCCCGGAGCAGCCGCACACACGGTGGTATCCGGAATGAGAATGGTGCGACCATCATCTCAGGGAGAGCCCTTGACGATCGAAGAGGCTCTCTTCTCGATACGATGGAGGGCCGAGTGCCCGGAATGCAGATCCAGCGGCACCCGGACCGATGCCCGGAGGTCACCCTTCGCAGCCACATTCCCTATAACTCGCCCATCGACCCCCTGATCTACGTCGACGGGACGCGAACGGGCGACACTTGCATTCTGAACCAGCTCACCACCGATAATGTTGAATCCATCGAGATCTATCCCATGGGTGTGACCATGCGCCCGGGGTACGCGACCCACGCCCACGGATTGATCCTCGTCTTCCTCCGGGGCGCCGGGAAGTAGTCCCCCCCCACCATTCCAGCATCAGACGAATGCAGCGCCCCCCGGAGCTGGCTCCGGGGGGCGCTGGGTTTGGGGTGGAGAAAAACTCAGTTTCCTGCTGGATCCCACCACACCTCTGTGGTGATGTCGGGGCTGCTCATCCCCTGGGCAGACAGAGCCACCTGTAGATTATCATTGTTATACGATTGCTCGTCGGGCGGGTAGGAGTACCGCGTGGGAATCTTCCCGAGCCACACTAGATCCGCACCAACTGGCCGATCCGGCACCCCGGTCCGGCGAGCGTTGGACCAGGCTTCGTTACCGTTCATGAAGAGCCCGATCCACTGCTGGAGTTGGATGTCCTCCAGGCCGGTGTAGGCGATGTCGGGATTATCCAGGTACTCGGCGATCTGGGCATCGGTTGGGCCATGCCCCCAGGGGTCGTACTGGTTCATGTTGGCCTCGATGCCCTCAAGGTAGAGGGCCTCCGGATCCCCGCCGATCCAACCCCGGGCCGCCGCTTCCGCCTCCAAAAGGAGAACCTCGGAGTAGGTCATGACAGCTGTGGGTGAGGCGGCTCCGTTCGCCCTCCAGAAATCACTGATCCTGGAGATGTCCGCGAAGGACACGCCCGGCGGCAGATCGTCTCTCCCGTTCTCATGCCCCCGGTACTCACCGTCACTGGCGGCGGGTTCGGCATAAGAGAACAGACGGGGATCGTTCAGGTCCTTCAGAATATTGATGAGGGTACGACTCATGGCGTGGTCGTCCCGGCCCTGCCAGTTCTCGTAGAAGGGGTTTTCGTAGGGAGCCCCCGGCCACTCGATCATGGCGTTGTCGTCGTTGCTGGTGAAACCGCCAGCGTTGTACGCCGACACGAACGCAGCCTGAGCCCCGGAAGGGTTCACTTCCGACATGCGCATGGCCAGACGCATGCGGAGAGAATTGGCGAACTTCTTCCACTTTGTGAAATCGTTGCCGTAGATGAGGTCCCCGTCGCCGAAGCCCTGGGCGCTGTTACTCAACAGAGCCGCCCCTGCCTCCAGCTCGGCGAGCAGGTCCGCATAAATATCCGCCTGAGCATCGTAGACCGGGGTGGTATTCTCCGCCCCCATCAGAGCTTCAGTGTAAGGGACATCGCCCCACAGATCGGTCACGTGGTGGAAGAGGAAGGCTTTCCAGATCCTCCCCACTCCCTCGGCGTTCACAAGTCCTTCCTCGGCGCCGGTCTCGATGACCGTTTGGATGTCCTTCAGATTCCCTGCATAGTAATTGGTCCAGTAGCCATCCATGCGGGAATCCCGGACATTTCCCGTTTCCTCGTCGGGATACTGGATCTCGGCGTAGTGCTGGGCCCAGACCGAAGTATGCGACATCATGGAGGCGCCGCTCAGGACGGCGCTGACGCCGCTCTGAATGGCGGTGGGGACCAGAAACTGCACCGGGACGGTTGTCGGGGCGTTGGGGTTGGTGTTGATGTCGGTCAATCCATCGTTGCATGCGGTGGCGGCCAAGCCGAGACCGACAAGAAGCGCAACCATTCTGCTCTTGTTTCTCATGATAGTCTCTCCTTTGCCGTCACGGAGTAATGGTGAAGGAAATCCCGAAGCTCCGGGCCGATGGGAACTGGCCCGACTCGAGGCCCTGGACGTTGCTGTTGTCGAAGGCCGTTTCGGGGTCGATGTTGGGCATGTTCGGAGCCCAGAGGAGCAGGTTTCGTCCGATCAGGGCGACATTCCCGCTGGAGAATCCCAACCGGGCCATCCAGGATCCAGGAAGCTCATAGCCCAGCCGTAGCTCTCTGAGCTTGATGTAGGTGGCGTCGAAGATGCCCGATTCCTGGTTCCCGTAGTTCCTGCCGAAGTAGGACTGGGGGCACACCGACACGTCGTCGACACCGTCTCCGTTCAGGGAGCCGTCAGGAAGCACACCGTCCACCACGATGCCCGGATCACAGAAGTCGTTTTCCCGGCCTCGAAGGGTAGATTTGAGGACACCGGCGTATTCACCGAACCAGTTCGTGATGGAAAAGATGTCCCCGCCCCTCTGGCCGTCCACCAGCACGCTCAGGTCGAAGGCCCCGTAGCTGAAGCGGTTCTGGATGCCACCGAGCCAGTCCGGGTTGTAGTTCCCCAGGATGCGGCGATTGAGGTCCCTCTGCGGACGTCCCGAGGAGTCCAGAATCCAGGTTCCCTTATTCATCCCGGCGCAGATATCAGCGTGGTCGGGGTTCGGGCACTCCAGGTAGCCGTTTCCGAAGAAGAGCCCATACGGTTCGCCTTTCCTGGCCTCGACGTTCATGCTCCACTGACCGCCCAGGCGGAGGGTCGCCAGATCACCGTACAGGTCCACCACCTCGTTGTAGTTCTTGCTCCAGTTCATGGTGACGTTCCAGCGGAACCCGTTATCCAGCCGAACCGGCATGGCTTTCAAGAGGAGCTCGATACCGTAGTTCCGGATCTCGCCGGCGTTCAGCCGTTGATTGGTGTAGCCGCTGGTGCTGGAGATTTCGACGCCCAGGATCTGATTTTTCGTGGTTCGGTCGTAGTAGGTAAGTACGAACCCCAGGCGTTCGTTGAAGAAGCCAAGGTCGGTTCCAACCTCCCACGCCGTGGTCTCCTCCGGCTTCAGGGTTTCATTCGGAAGCTCGTTGGGGACGTTGAACATGGGCGTGGCGCCCCAGGGCTGGAGCGTGCCGTATACCGATGCGAGCTGGTATGGGCCGGCATCGTTCCCCACCCGTGTCCAGCTGGCCCGGACCTTCCCGGAGCTGAACACATCACTGGCCAGGTCGAAGGCATCGGTGAACACCAGGGCCGAGGAGACCGAGGGATAGAAGTAGGAGTTGTTTCCTTCGGGAAGGGTGGAGGACCAGTCGTTACGGCCCGTGACGTCCACGTTCCACCAACCCCGATAGTTCAGGCTCACGGAGCCGGACAGACTCCTGGTTTCCCATTCCCGCAGGTAATCGGTCGGACTCACCGTGCCTTTGTCGTTGTCGATGGTGAAGAGTCCGGGCACGGTGATCTTCGATACCGCCACGTTGGACGATTCATACTTGTCGTAGGCCCAGTGAGCGCCCGCCGTAGCATCCAGAGAGATGTCGGGAGTCAGCTGCCTCGTGGCGCTAACCAGGAGGTCGGCATTGGTCAAGGACCGGTAGATGGTGTTCTCACCGAATCCACCGTCGGGGTTCTCGAGGCTGTTGACCTCCGTGACCCTCTTCCGATGGTCCCGGGACCAGTCCCGCCCGACCCGGCCGGTGGCCGAAATCCAGTCGTTGATCTGGTAGGTCAGGTTGGTGTTGGCCAGGACCCGGTCCTTTTCGTCGAAGTTCTCGTTGACGTACTGCTCCCAGAAAGGATTGTTGTGATAGTTGTAGTTCCAGTTGTACTGCCCACCGATGATGCAGGGCGTCGGTTCGTCCCCATCACACCGGTAGTCCTTCAGCTTGTTCATGTCTACCTGGCGTCCGAACCAGGTGAACGACTGCATGGGATTGTCGTCGGTGTAGCCGGTCCCTACGCGGTTTTCGGCATCCGAATCGATGTAGGTGACGGAGGCGTCGGCCCTGAGTCGATCGGTGATCTCTGTTCCACCCTTCAGACCGAGGGTAAGACGGTCGATGACGTTCCCAGGAGCCATCCCATTCACGTGGACGTTCGAGACGGAGAGGCGGACGTTGTTTCGCTCACTGGCACTGGAAACGGCGATGTTCGTGTTCAACGTCCTGCCCAGGTCCCAGTAGTCTCGGACGTTGTCGGGGTGAGCCACCCAGGGTTGTGCCGGACCCGTGAACTGATCGATGGGGCGACCGTCCAGCTTCGGCCCCCAGCTCTCGTCCACGGCATCGTTGAGGCCGCCACCCTGGCCATCCACCCACCGGAATTCCCCGTTGACGCCCTGGCCGTATTGGTTCTGATAATCCGGGAGCTTGAGGGGGGTTTCCGCGGTAAAGCTCATGGTCGCGGTGATACCCAGGCCGCCGCCGGGGGAACCGGTGCCCGACTTGGTCGTGATCACGATGGCGCCGTTGGCGGCTCTGGACCCGTAGAGGGCAGCCGCGGCGGGGCCCTTCAGAACACTGATGTTCTCGATGTTCGAGGGATCGATGTCTCCCGCTCCGTTTCCGTAGTCGATCCCACCGTTGCCTTTGGCAACCGCCGAGTTGTCGATGGGAAATCCGTCAACCACGAAGAGGGGCTGGTTGTTCCCTCCGATGGAGCTGGCGCCACGGATCACGATCCTGGACTGACCGCCGGTGGGCCCGGCGTTCGTCACGTTCACGCCCGCAATATTCCCTTGCAGGGAGTTGACGATGTTGAGCTCCGGGATGGCTGCGATCTCATCGCCCTGAATGTCCTGAACCGAATAGCCCAGGGTCTGTTTCTCCCGGCGAAGACCCAGGGCCGTGACGGTGATCCCTTCGAGGCCAAGAGCCTCGATCTCCATCTCCACCTGCATGTTCGCCGAGACGGGAACCTCTGAGGTCTTGTACCCCAGGTAGGTGAAGATCAGGGTCTCGGCGCTCGCCGGGAGGGTCAGGGAAAAATTCCCCCGGCTGTCTGTGAGTGTCCCGATTCTCGTCCCCTGGACGAAAACCTGGACGCCCGGTAATGGTTGCTCCGTTCCCAGAACCGTGACGTTTCCGGACACGGTCCGAAGCTCCTGGGCATTACCGGCCCACGGCAATGCCAGGAGAAACAGAAGGGAAAGGAGGGCTGACAACCCAAAACGTACTCCGGGTCGTAGCATTGCGGTGCCTCCTTACTAAAAGGGGAAACGAAAAAAAACTCCCTACCTGGGACGGCCTGGTCAGAGCCACCCGTGGACAGTGGTTCGGGAGCGCCTATTCGGACAAAGGTATTGCGTTGGGCCCCTCCTTGTGTTGTGGGTTTGACTAGTACCTATTCGCTTTCGATGGTTGTTTGTCAAGCCTGTTTTAGAATCCTCAGCCCCCCTCGCGGGCCATGGGGACCGAGCCGACCTTCACCACCCAGGTATCCGGGCCAGCATCTCTGGCCTCCGGCGGTATTTCGACCCGCAGGGCACCCCCGTCCTGTACCCAGTTCAGGTCCCCGGAATGCCCCAGGAGGGTTACCTGGGTACCCGGATCCAGGGGGAGATCCCGGCTATTCAGGGAGGCTACCTTCAGATCCACTCCAGGCCATTCGAGTGCGATGACGAAGATCGCACCCCCATCTTTCGCCCAAGTGAAGCGAACATTCTCACCCTCCCCAAAAACCCGAAAAGGCCGGGTACCGTAGATCGCCTCTCCGTTTATCTCCATCCAGTCGCCGATTTCCGCCAGCCGGCGGTAGGTCTCTTCTTCGAAGGTTCCCTGGGGCGTCGGTGCAACGTTCAGAAGGAAATTGCCTCCCTTCGAGACTACATCGACAAGAGTGTGGATTAGCTGTTTCGTGGTCTTGTATCGAGGCTCGAAGGTATGCCCCCAACTCTGGGTCATGGTGAGGTTGGTTTCCCAGGGATAGGGCAGGATCCCGGGTGGCACCTGTTGCTCCGGAGTCCGGTAGTTCTCATACGGTCCATGAACGGTTCGATCCACTACGATCAGACCGGGCTGGTGCCTCCTGGCCATGGCAGCGATGCGGGGGATATCGATGTCCTGCTCCCATCTGGCTATGTCGAAGCCCCACGACCGGACCTCGTCGTTGATGGTGGAGTCCGGACGAACCCATCCCGCATCCAACCACAGGATGTCCATGGGACCCATGGTGATCATGAGCTCCTCCACCTGCCGATACGTGAAGTCTTTGAAGCTCTGCCATTTCTCAGGGTATTTGTCCGTGTCGTAGTTGTTGTTTCGGTTGGGCGTGGCCCAAAGAGGGGACCAATAGTCCGGATGGTGCCAGTCTGCTTTGGAGAAGTAGGCGCCGGTCATGAAGCCCTCGTTTCGAAACGCATGGAAGATCTCCTGGGCCACGTTCGCTCTGGGGTGATCCTTGAAAGGGCTTTCCGGTCCGGTGATCCGGAAGTCCGTCTGGCGGGTGTCCCACATGCTGAAGCCATCGTGGTGTTTCGTGGTGAACACCACGTACCTCATTCCAGCGTCGGATGCAGCCCTGGCCCACGGTTCTGGATCGAACTGGGTGGGATTGAATTCTCGGATCAGTTGGAAGTACATCTCCTTGAATTCCTGGTAGGGCATTCCCCCCCGGTCTTGAAAGGGCTGGTCCTCGGAGCAGAGAGCCCAGGACTCAACGATTCCCAGCTGAGCGTAGAGGCCCCAGTGCATGAGGAGGCCGAATTTGCGATCCTGCCACTCCTCCAGCTTTTCCCTCACCAGCGGATCCGACGGAGGCACATAGGCCTGAGGCCCCTCCGGTGGGTCCTGGGTCGGAGGAGAACAGGAGAGGGCGGAAACGAAGAGCACGGAAAGTAGGGCGACAGTCCCTGGCTTCATCGGCGTTGATTCTCCGCGGAGGGGGTTCGAATCGAGTCCCCCTCCACGTTCTGAGAATCCGCTTCCACGGCAGGGGTACACGCTTCGAAAGGAAACAACCCCTGCATGAAGAACCCCTCCCCCTCCACAATGTCAAGGCTGAGGGCGGAGAGCACGGCCACCGCAACGAAGGAAACCGTGCCACCAACCATGGAGAGTCTCTTGGACATGGTCATATTCCTCGCTCCTCCTCAGCCATGGTGATCATTGATGGGTACGACATTGTCCGAAACCATCACACCGGCCTCCGCGGTCAAGCCACCATAGTTCGCCTGGATCACCGCCGAGCCTTCCTGGAGGGCGGAGATCTCGCCGTTTTCCGATACGGTCGCTACCGCCGGATCCGAGCTGCTCCAGATGACCTTCAACTCCGGGGGAACCAGGTCGGGGCCCCTCCTCTCCAGGAAAATCCCGAACTGGGACGAGTCCCCCGGCTTGAGGGTCAGGAAGTCGGGGAAGACTACCAGCGTGGGGAAAACAGGCGTCCGCCCGGAATGGGCCTGGAGTCCGCCCTCGGGACCGGTCACGTCGTTACCACAGGCATAGAGAACCGGCAGAGGCAACAGTAGCAGCAGAACGATCGTCGCTTTCAAATGGTTTTTCATGGTTTTGCCCCTCTCTTCAGGCACGGTTGCGCCGGGCCGCCGTCATCCTTTTCTCCGGCAATCGAGACCAGGACAGGTGGTTTCCTCCCATGATCTCGTATCCAGACTAAGGAGGAGGCATCAGACTGGATTCAGATCTGGATCGAGCCTGGAAGGGGGGATCAGACGAGTATCAGAAGGGGACGCCCACCCGCGGAGAGTCCGACCCGCGCGCGAGAAAGGCCCGGGCAACGTCCCGGTGAGGTTTCTGCTTGCGGAGGGGCTCGCAAAAGGCCATCCTCCTCCCGCCCGCGGTAAGAAAAACAATATTGGAGCAGCACTTGAGCAGCGTTGCGGCCACAGTGAGCCGCCTATCCCAGCCTGACGACCCTAAAGGCCCGGACCCCATGAGCAACGCCGTAGTCGACCTTCGCAGCGATACCCTCTCCATGCCCACACAGGAGATGCTGGAGAGCGTGCAATCCGCCGCCCTGGGAGACGACTCCCGGGACGGAGATCCGACGGTATTGGAGTTGGAGGCCTTGGCGGCGGAGATGATGGGAAAGGAGGCAGGACTCCTCAACCCCAGCGGAACCATGTCCAACCTCGTGGCCATGCGGACCCACGTGGAGCCCGGGGCCACCGCCATCGTCGAGGAGTCCGCCCATCTTTATGGAGCGGAGATCGGGGGAATCGCCGCCGCTTGCGGGCTCCTCGTTCTCCCGGTGCCTGGGCATCGCGGTGCCATGGATCCCGACCGGCTTCGATTCGCCACGAGGAAGGTCCGAACGCTCTTCCCTACAGCTGGCCTGGTCTGCCTGGAAAACACTCACAACGCCGCAGGCGGAACCGTCATTGCCCCGGAGCAGATGGCCGAGGCGGCGGCCATAGCCAGGAATAGTGGCATGGCTGTGCACCTGGACGGCGCCCGGATCTTCAACGCTTCCGTTGCACTGGGCGTGGATCCAAGGACACTCACGCGGCACGCCGACACCGTGTCCTTCTGCCTGTCGAAGGGCCTCTCAGCCCCCATCGGATCGGTCCTGACAGGCCCTAAGGCCTTCATCGACCGGGCCCGGATGGTTCGCCGAGCCTACGGCGGGACCCTCCGGCAGGCGGGAATCATCGCCGCCCCCGGGCTGGTAGCCTTGCGAACCCTCATCGACCGGCTGTCCGAAGACCATGAAAACGCCAGAGTCTTCGCGGAGGGGGTCAATGCCATGGAGGGATTGACGGTGGACCTGGACTCCGTTCAGTCCAACATCGTCAACCTCGACGTCTCGGATCTCGGCATCGACGCCGCCACCTTCGTGTCCCACCTGGACCCCAGGGGGGTCAGAGGGCTTGCCGGGTTGGGAAGCGTTGTCCGGTTCGTGACCTACCGAGGAATCTCCGCGGCGGACATTCAGCGCTCGCTGGAGGTCATCGGGGAGATGGTGGAAGCGGCGCCCTGGAGCTAGCGGGTCGCCTCAATCTTCCTACCGGATCAGCCGCACCTCCGATCCGGCCTTTTCCCCCTGGGCGGCCCTTTCGCCCGACGAGGAAGCGGCCACCCCCGACGGGGGAACATCCCTCTCTATCCGGCGTCCTGAATCTGATTCCAGGCCGGGGGCTCCTTGCCCAGTATGTGCCGGACAAAGAAGTCATATCGCTTCCGGACGCCGAAGGAGCCCCCGGAGCCGTGGTTCGCCCCCGGAACCACCATGAAGTCGAAGTCCTTCCCGGCCTGGATGAGGGCGTCAACCACCTGCATGGTTGAAGCCGGATCCACGTTGGTGTCCATCTCCGGCACCAAAAGGAAGAGCTTGCCCTCCAGCTTGTGGGCGTTCACCACGTTGGATGAGGCATCGTAGTGGGGTCCCAGGGGCCAGCTCATCCAAAGCTCGTTCCACCAGATCTTGTCCATCCGGTTGTCGTGGCAACCGGAGGTGGAAACGGAAACCTTGTAGAAGTCAGGATGGAAGAGAAGGGCCGCCATGGCGTTCTGCCCCCCCGCGGAGTTCCCGTAGATCCCCACGTTGCTGATGTCGTAATGGCCGTGCCGGGCAGCCACGGCCCTGTGCCACAGGATCCGGTCCGGGAACCCGGCGTCGCCGATATTTTTCCAGGACACGTCGTGGAAGGCCTTGGAACGATTCGATGTACCCATTCCATCGATCTGAGCGACGATGAAGCCCAGCTCGGCGGTGGCCTGCATGCCTCGTTGGGTGCTGAATGACTTGGGCACGTGGGAGCTGTGGGGCCCTGCGTAGATGTACTCGATCACAGGGTACGTGCGACCCGGGTCGAAGTTCGTGGGGCGTACGATGATCCCCCAGATGTCGGTGACGCCGTCCCGGCCCTTGGCCGTGAACACCTCGGGGTATCGCCAACCCGTGGCCAGCAGGGCAGAGGCGTCTGCCCTTTCCAAACTCATGACCAACCCCTGGTCGGAGGTCCGTCGGAGCTCGGCCACCGGCGGGTGGTCCACCCGGGACCACCGGTCCACGTAGTACTCCCGGCCCGGTGAGTAGGTCACGGTGTGGGTGCCATCGGCTTCGGTGAAGGCCACCAGCCCGGTTCCATCGAAGTTGATGCGGTAGTAGTGGACGAAGTAGGGGTCCTGGTCAGGGTCCATCCCGCTGGCCCTGAACCAGATCTGACGGTTGTCCTCATCCACATGATCAACCCCCCGGACCACCCACTCTCCCTTCGTGATCTGGTTCTTCACCTCCCCGGTGACCCCGTCGTACAGGTAGAGGTGGTTCCAGCCGTCCCTCTCGCTCATCCATATGATCTCTTCCCCGTCCGTCACGTCCTCCCGGAATCTCTTGCCCGAGTAGTCGAAGAAGGTCTCTGGCTCCTCAGAGATCACGGCCCGGGTGGATCCCGTGGTCGCATCGATCTCGATCACCCGATAAAACCGATGACCCCTCTGGTTGTATTCGAAGGTCAGGCGCCGCCCGTCTTCCCGCCAACTCAGGCGGGACAGTGTGTAGGCGTTGGGGAAGAGGGTGTCGTCCACATCGATCTGCCTGCCGGTTTCCACGTCGAAAACCACCGGATGCTCTTTGTCCAGAACGTCACCGGGCTTCGCGTAGGTCAGCGTCGAATGCTTGGGTTGGAGTTGATCGTCGGGTGACGATTCCACGTAGTGGACTTGCCTCTGATGACCCGGGATGACCCGGTAGACCACGAGTCTCCGGGAATCGGGTGACCACAGGATGGACCGGCGGGTATAGACGTTCCCTTCCGATCCGTCGTGGCTCAGGAGCCGGTGTTCCTCCTCCCCTGCCCTTCGGACAGCCAGGTTGTGGTTGTGGATCAAGGCTTCCCACTCACCATCCGGAGAGGGCACCGGTTCCCCCGTGTTGTTCCTCCAGAGCTGCCCGGGGCCCGCCTGATACCCGACCCCACTCCCGCCTCCACCTGGCCTTCCCTCTCGTTCCGGCACCGGCCCTTGGTTCTCGCATGCATAGTCCAGGAGCCCGCACACCCAGGTGGAGTCCTCCAGGGTGAAGCGGATCGCCCCTTCGTCGTCGACGAATTGGAACCGGGAGAATGGAAGTGTGGTAGCGGTCAGGGTGTCCCCCCGTTCAGCCGAGAGAGCAGCCGCCAACCTGCCGTGATCGAAGGCTGGACCTTTGGTGGGACCGGAGGGATCCACAAGGACGAACCGATTTCCTCCTTCCACCGACTTTCTGTACCAGAACCGACTCGTGCCCCCGATCCAGTTCGGGTCTTCCGCCACGTCCACCACCAACCCCCGGCTACGGGCGTCGAAGCTGTCCGCTCGCTGATAGTCCTCGAGGGTGCCTTGGGCGGTCAGGTCCGCGGGCACGGCAGCGAGGACACAAAAAGAAAGGGT
Source organism: Gemmatimonadota bacterium (assembly GCA_050049805.1). Taxonomy (GTDB): domain Bacteria; phylum Gemmatimonadota; class Gemmatimonadetes; order Longimicrobiales; family Gaopeijiaceae; genus JABDNZ01. Next base: position 1,427 of record JASFVN010000060.1, on the reverse strand, counting down.
GAAAAGAGGCTGCCAGAGACAGTGTAGTCTCATGATCCGACTCCTAGATAGCAGGAGGGTGCCGGTGATTACGGCTCGTGTCGGAGGTAGGATGCAGCGAGACGGTACGTCCTGCCAGGGGAGGCCGGTTGTTCGGGGTTTCTTGTGCCGGCAGCCACCTTTCCCTATTGGTATCTGTGGGCTACACGCAGGTACACCTGTGTTCTTCTCCTTTCGGAGGCTGGATGCCGAGAGACGAAAAAGCCATGGCCGAGCGCTTGGCAACGCTGAAGGAGGAATTGGCCCCGGATCTGGAGGTCATTCGGCTTCTCGGAACCGGGCGAATGGCGGAGGTCTACCTGGCCCGCCAGGCATCCTTGGACCGGCTCGTGGCGGTGAAGGTTCTCTCCCGGCAGATCTCACGGGACGAGTCCGCCCAGGCACGCTTCAATCGGGAGGCCAAGGCGGCGGCGGCGCTGCAAACCCCTCACGCTGTTTCCGTGTACCGGTTCGGACATCTGACCGACGGAGTCCCCTACCTCGTCATGCAATACGTGCCCGGGGGCACCCTGGAGGACAAACTGGAGGCGGAAGGGCCACTCCCGGAGAAGGACGCAAAGAAGATTCTCGCCAACACGGCCGAGGCTCTGGCCGCCGCCCACGACCTCCACTTCGTGCACCGCGATGTAAGGGCCGCCAACGTCCTCTGCGATCGGGAGGGAGAGCGGGCCCTCTTGTCCGATTTCGGCCTGGCAGGGATCCGGCCCGAGGCTCAGGACGCCGATGCCAGGATCACTCGGACCGGAGAGATCATTGGGACCCCGGGATACCTGAGCCCTGAACAGTTGAAGGGCGAGCCAGCCACCGAAGCCACCGATGTCTTCGCACTGGGATTGATGGGCTACGAGCTCCTTACGGGCCAGGGACCTTTCACTGGAAACACCCAGCGGGAGACCATCATGCGGTCCCTTCGGGAACCCCCGACTCCTCTGGAAAACCTGCGGCCCGGGGTGGATCCAGCTCTGGCGAAGCTCCTGGAGCGGTGTCTGGCGAAGGAGCCCGAGAAGCGGCCGTCGGCGGCGTTCGTTGCGAAGGCCCTTCGCAGCGGTGCCGGAGCAGGAGGCGAAGGAACCGGTACCACGGGGCCGGCAGCAGATCTGACGGTGGTGGAAGCTCTGCTGAAGCGTCGGCTGCCTCAGACCGTCGTGGTCACGTTCATCGTCGGTTTTGCCCTTCTCTCTTTCGTGGGACAGTTGGCCGACGTCTTCGGCAATCCTTACTTCCGAGCCGCTCTGGCCACTTTCATTTGCAGCTTGATCGGCTCGGGAATCATCGCCTGGTTCCACGGAGAAAAGGGGCCCCAACGGGTCACCCCCCTGGAGGTCGCCCTCCTCTCCCTCCTGGTTCTGGTTTGGGTGGCCCTGGTGGCGGCCAGCTTCCTCTGGGGG
>JASFVN010000300.1:0-5559 GCA_050049805.1 Gemmatimonadota bacterium | reverse complement strand
ATTCCTTGGTGCGCCAGAAATCCTCGTCTTCGTCCCACTCTCCCGCGTCGGCGAAGAGGACGGCGGGCTCGTAGCGGTTCACCAACTCTTTGAGCTGGGGGATCACGTGGTCGTCCACGTACCGGTCCAGGGGAATTCCGTACTTCTCCATGGCCTCCTGGGGGATGAACCGGCCGCTGGGAGTGCGGCCGGTGCGGTTCGTCTCCCATTCGATGAGGGAGTAGTAGAGGCCCATTCGGAGCCCTCGGGCCCGGACGGCTTCGGTGAGATCCCCCACCAGATCCCTTTTCGGGCCCACATCCATGCTGTTCCACCCCTCTTTGAAAGGGCTATCCGTGGGCCAGAGGCAGAAACCATCGTGGTGCTTGCTGGTCAGGACCACGTACCGGGCTCCTGATTCGGCGAAGAGACTCGCCCAGAAGTCCGGGTCGAAGAGTTCAGCGGTGAACATCGGAACGAAGTCCCGGTACTCGAAGTCCTCCCCAAAAGTCCGCTCGTGGAAGTCCTCGTCGCCCTTCAGCTCTCCCATGACACGGGCGTAGTACCACTCGGCGTAGGAGGCGTAGCGGCCTTCCCTGACTCGGATCCAAGCGGGGACCGAGTACACGCCCCAGTGGATGAAGATTCCGAACTTGGCGTCTTCGAACCAAGGGGGAATGGGCCGGCTGTCCAGCGATTCCCAGGTGGGCTTGTAGGTCTGGGCTGCTGAAGGGCTCGGAGTGGCGAGGGCCAGCAGGAACCAGCTCAGAAGCAGGAGGAGGACCGGGCCGGAGACCCCAGTGGTGGATGGTGTGGGTTTCATTTTTCCTTCTCGGTAGGGGGTGTTTCCGCTCACCATCCCATTCCTGCGATCAGGGTGGAACCCGCCTCGATGACGGTGTCTTCCGGGAGAGCGAGCACGATCTGCCGGCCTTCCTGCCTCATGGACGTCTGGATCGGTTGGTCGTCCAGCATCACCCTCGCACCCTGGACCCTGGCCGCATCGGGAACCTCGAGAGCCAGCGACCCCAGGGGAAGGCGTCCCCAGCGAACGGTGATGTGGTTTCTCTGACCACCATCGGTTCGGGTCTGGGCCAGGCTCCCCCAGCCCTCGGCTCCCGTGAAGGGGCAGCGGAAATCCTCCGGGGTGATGCGGGGTGCGAACCCCAATTGTCTCTTCGGACCGTGATACTCGAACCCGCTCAGGCCCGTGATCATGGTCCAACTGGCCAGGGCCCGGGCGTAGTGGTCACCGCACTCGATCTCGTTCCACGGATTGTGTTTCGAGGGGTGATAGCGCTCGTGAATGGCTCTACAGATAGCCAGGGCCTCAGTGAGCATGCCCTCCCATGCCATATGGCCGGCCACCTGGTATTCGATCCCGGTCCAGATCTCGTTCCGGTACCTCGTGGACCGTGGGCCCATGTGGCGGCTCCTGGGCCAGGTACAGGTAAACAAGCCGGCCTCTCCCGGGAGGGCGAACCAGCGCTCGGGACCGTGTGCTTGGTTTTGAGGTCCGATGTTCGGGGCCCAGCAGTATTTCCAGACGGACTCCAGGGAGGTACGCACCGTGTTCTCCGGGTAGAGGTAGCCGAGGCCCACCTGATGGGCCCACCCCTGCCCGAAGAGCTGGTCGGCCAGGCATCCGTCACCGTATTGCCAATCCGGGTGCTCTTCCAGATCTACATCCTGGATGAAGTATTCGCCGTTGAAGAGGCGCTCCACCGATTGGGTCCGGCCCGCCTCGAAGATCTCCCGGCACCGCTCCGCGAACCCGTCGTCACCCACGTCTCGCGCCATTTCTTCGGCGGCCCGGAGGGCTCCCAGGTAGAGGGACCCCACCATGGTGTTGGCGCCGTAGTAGTTCTCGTCGTAGGTCTGGTGCTGTGCTCCCTCCAGGATCCCGTCGGCATTCCCGTCCTGTTCCATGAGGAACTCGGTGGCCTTCCTGATGTTGGGCCAGCTCCGCTCGAGGAAGGCGCTGTCGGGGGACGTTTGATGCTCCCGAAGTGCTTTCAGGACATAGCCGCCCTGGGAGTCCCCGGCCCATAGCGTCCACCCCTCTCCCCGGAAGCCGATGGCTCCGGTTTCGGGGTAGAAGCCCACGCCGGGGGCAAAGTCCTGCATCTCTCTGACGGATCGCTCCAGCTCCGGGAAGAGGCGGGCCATGGCATGCTCGTAGTTCCAGACGTGGCCGCACGTTCCTCGGCAGCATCCAGCTCCCTCCCAGGCCCAGAACCGGCCGTTCTTCCACCACTGGGTCGTGGCGGTGGCCAGGTTCGAGACGGTGGAGTGGACCCGGTCCAGGAGCCAATGCGGGAGGGTGGAATCGTAGAAGGTCCGGTGCCAGAGCCGGGTTTGGGCCTCCAGTTCCCCGATCCTGTCCGCCACGTATGAGGCCACCTGGTCGGCGCCGTCGAAGCGATTGGCGTAGTGGTTTCCCACCAGGTCGTCGTTCCGGTACATGTTGGGCATGAACCAGGAAACCACGAAAGTGGCGACCCCCTCCTCGCCGCTCTCCAGGCGGAGGGTTTTCCCGACGGCTCCCACCAGGCGTTCATCCAGGGGCTTCGTTTCAGGACCGACTGCGCCGCCCAGCGCCCCGTCCTCGGGAGCCCCCTCCGGGAGGGATGGTAGACACCGGCCCTCTCCCAGGACGGCCAGGCAGAAGCTTCCGAAGTCGTTCCACTCGTGGAGCTCTCCGGGGTCCCGGCGCCGGGGACTGTCCCGGAACTCGATCTGGTCGATGTTGATGTGCCCCCACCCGCCGGACTCCTCATCGATGATTACCAGCCGCGCTTCCCGGCCCAGGAGATCCTCTACGTTCCAGTTGTGGGGCTCCAGGGCCTCCGTGTTCAAACCGGTGGCGGTGCGCGCGATCTCCCCTTCCACCACCAGGTTCATGCAGGTGCGTCCTTCATGTCCCCCTCCTCCCACCAGGAAGGCGATCCAGGGTCGTTCGATGGTGAAGGCCGGTGATGTGAGGCGACCGTGGGGCCCGTCACCACCAAGGAACGTGTTCACGAGCCCCTCCCCGTCGAAGCGGCTCACCGGATTCTGGTTTGCCAGCGTGCCCCTGGCCGGACCGGTGCCGAAAGCCTCCCCCTCCACGATCCAGTCACCATAGTCGTCTCCTTCGAAGTCGGCGAAAACGATTGGCTCCCGTTCTTCTACGGGCTCGGGAAGGGGGATTGCCTCGGCTTCCCCGGCAAAGGCGGTGAGGGTCGGGGTCTCTAGAGTCCGGTTTCTCCGAACGATCCCCTCACCGAAGAGGCGGCCGTTGTGATAGCAGGCGGCGTTCTCCAGCCACCCGGCGAGATCCACCTCCACGGGCCCGTCAGCGGTGTTCCTCACGGTGTAGCGGAGGACGGTGGCCGGGAGGGAGGAGTCGGTGGCATTCAGGGGAATGAAGGGAGAGAATGCCAGAAGCTCCACCTGGACGGGAAAGGTCTCGTCGGTGTAACGCACCCGGGCGAGGGGGTACTCTCCGCAGAAGCGGACTCCGGGGAAGCCTTCCCGATCCAGGGTCCGGCGCACGTCGCCTCCCGGCGTTCGGACCTGGAGAACGAACCCCTGTTGAAGATCGGGGCATTGGACGAGGGTTCCCCTCTGGACCGTCTGGTCGGGAGTGCGGCCCACCACGTAGTTGGCGGCCCCGGCCCCCGTGCTCAGGTTCTGGTTGAAGATGTCCCAGGAGGTGAGGCGGCCGTCCCCGGTCAGATAGACCTGCCCGGCGCAGATTCCACCCACGGGCATGCCGATGGTACGAAGGTCCTCACCGGAGTACCAAGTCGATTCCCCCCGTTTGAAGAGCAGTTGAATCCATTCTTCGGTGAGGCGCTTTTCCAGAGGGATGAAGTGGTCCACCCCTTCCTGCCGGGAAAACGGCCCCGCCACAAAGGGAAACCCCTTCAGTGAGGTGGCAAGTGCGGCGCCGCCCACGGCGGCGGTGGCCACGAACTCCCTTCGGTCCATCTCTGGCGGTCCCCCCGTCTCAGGCGACCCCGCGGAACCGTCCCCCCTCGACCGGTCTTCTCGCTCTGCCCCTCCACTCCCGCATCCCCCGGCTCCGCAGCCACACTTTTCTGTGCTCATGAGAGAACAATCCTTTGGGTGAGATTTTGGGAAATATGCCATCAGACTCGGCGCCCCGAGCACGAGCATGGTTGAAAGTGCGGGTGCGCGAGCCAAGATTCCAGGGACGTTGACTAGGAAGGAGAATGAGTGCTCTATTTTGACTGGGATCCTGAGAAGGCCGACTCCAATGTGAAGAAGCACGGAGTGACCTTCGCCGAGGCCGCGACAGCTTTCGGTGATCCTCTTTCCGTCACCATCCCGGACCCGGATCATTCGGTCGGTGAGGCGCGTTTCATCCTCAGCCGAGCGAAAGTCCTATGAGCAGTGAAAAAGACAAGGTCCGAGAACCTGAGATGCGCGGGGAGTATGACTTCAGCGAGGGAGTTCGCGGGAAGTATGCATCTCGCTTCGCTGAAGGAAGTAGCGTGATCGTACTCGATCCCGATGTAGCTGAGGTCTTCGGAGACGCCGCGGCCGTGAACGAAGCACTCCGTCTTCTCGCCCGGTCCGCCAGGAAATCTCAGCGCGCCTCCTGACGTCGCGCAGTTCCGCTCGGGTCAGGACGCATGGGGCGTCCTCCCCTACCGATCGCCTGAATCCACCGTGTCTGTAGCAGGCCCAAAGGGCCCTTCTCCACCATCCTGGGGCCGCAGAGAGGGTCTCTTCTTTTGCCACCGTTCCCGTAGGCGTACCGAATCCAGTCCCAGCATGCCCCCGCTGGAAAGAGGGTTCTTTTCCACGGACTCGAATCGAAGCGTGTGTCCTCCGGGGGACAACACGTAGCTACCCAGGTAGAAGTCCCGGACCTCTACACTCTCGCTGAAAAAGTCCCTGGCTCCCAGGGGATTCCAGTCCGGGTAGTGCGGGAGGTTCTCCACCTCGGTGCCGTCCAGGAAGATTCGATACCGCCCGTAGTCCGGCCCATGGGTGAGACGGAGGACCAGGCCTCTCAACTCCTCTTCGGTGATCTGAAAGTCCACCTCCAGGGTCCCGGTGCCAGACGTCGGATTGAAGAAAAGCTGTCCGTCGCCGGTCCAGTCGTATCCGGCTTGGAGCTCGAGGGCGCCCCGGGAGTGGCGGGCCGAGGGGAGGATGTCCTTGCCTTCGATGACGAGATCGTGGTCCGGGAAGATCCTCTCGGCCAGCGCGGGCAGGGTGGTGAATCGCTTGGCGCGACCCGTCTGGTACCAGAAGGCAACCGTGGCGATATCGTCTTCCCGTTCCACGTGGCCATCCACTTCTCCCGTCTCCGTCTCGTCGGCGGAGATCCACCCGGTGTGCTCGATCTCGAACCGGAGGGACTTCTCGAACCGGATGGGATCGTCTATGTGCCACCGGTACGAGGTGGCCCTCATTCCCAGGTTGCTGGGATCGTCGCTTAGATACGTGCAGCCGAAATAGGGATACTGGTGCTCGGCCAGGCCCCAGGCCGAGAGGAAGTAGTCTTCCGTGCCGGTGCCCTGGATGGAGGGGCTGGTATCGCCGTCCACGTAGACCCGCACG
>JASFVN010000299.1:0-5567 GCA_050049805.1 Gemmatimonadota bacterium | reverse complement strand
TGGGGCCGTCCCGACTCTTCTGGTCCCCGCGGAGGATCACGTTCTCGATAACGGCTGCTACCCCGGATCGGACTGGATCGAATGGGCTTTCGAGTGGAGCGAGGTACCAGGGGCCTCTCTCTATCACCTGTACGTGATGGGGCCCACAGCCACCTTCCCTCTGGTCAATTGTCCCGTTGTCGCAACTGAATTCGAGTACCGCTCAGTTGGCTATGTTGCCGGCCACAACCTCTTTGGATGGACCTGGAAGGTCCGGGCAAAGGTCGGCGAGGTCTGGCAAGGCTGGACCGTGCCGCGGGTCTTCCACGTCGAGCCGAGAAACACAGACTGTAGCTCCTCAGCACCCTAGAGGTCGCTTGAGCGATCAGAAAACGGGCCCACCGGGGAGATGAATGAAGAGGTGAGAACACGATCACTCCCAGGCGTCTTCCTGGAAGTCTAGACCGAATCTGCGATCCAATCTGAGACGATCCTCACGGTCTCCTCCAAGCCATCCTCCATTTGGCGGCCAAGGAAGGCGTTCGGCGGTGGGGTCGGGATGCTGTTGAAGCTGAACGCCCGATTATGACGCTCGACCAGGTCCCTGGCCCTGGAGGCAATCACATACGGGCCAGGAGGCTGGTCATCGTGGCTCCGGTGGGACAACTCCACCACTCCGACCAAGAACGCGGAGATCTCGGCCCAAAACCTCCAAGCTGGCGTCTGAGGATGTTTCGGTTCCCTGTCAGCGGCAGGGTAAAGCTCTAGTAATTCCGCCCATTGGCGTGCCGGCGCAACGTACTCGGCAGGACGCCCATCTGCCTCCCGAATCAAGTGGGCTAGGGCCATCTCTCCTGCGGCCCTTCGAATTGCGACAGAACTGTACCCAGTTGCAAAAGAGATCACCTTTGCGCTCGCCCAGGCCCCCTGCAAACCCAACAGGAACACGAGAATGTCGGCCTTTGCACCCACGCCGAAAGCCGCGCGAAGCCTTGGCCAAAGTGCGCTCGATTCGATCAACATCGGCTCTTCAGGCCCCTTTGCTGGCCTTACCCACTCAGGAACAGGGGCCGGCGCCTGCCTTCTCCAGCGACGATCGCCCGACGCATCCGCTAGGCTAGCGAAGAACTCCAACCCATCCGTTCCTGTGTGGCCTGGAAACCGCCTCGCGACCTGACGCATCCTCTGAAGGCTGGTAAGGCGAGAGCCCACCTTGGCCCACCAAGCCACCATGTCGGTGAGCCTTCGCTCCTCGTGCTGACAATAGAGACTGAGCAGGATGAGGGCTTCTGGATCGATGATTGCTTCGGCCCGGCTGGTCCCCGCCGGAGACCCGAGAGAGCCCATCGACCGCCACTGGGTCCAACAGAGTCGGATCGACGCTTCTCTCGCCTGTGTCGCTGCGTTAGCCAAGGGCACGTCGGACATATTCCTTCACTTCCTCGACTAGAGCGGGGAACGCCTCAGCCTGGTCCTGGGACAATACCCAAGCAACGGCCCGCTCCAGTTCACTCGAACGAGGCTCCAGAGCGATGAGGTCCTGTAAGTGAACGCTCTCGGGCCCTTGGTCGACGGCTGCGAAAAGCTTCAAGGCGATGATTGACTGTCGGCCAGCAAACCCCACGGTCAGCGGGCCGAATTCTCGCCATTCGATCTCCTCGGCGAATCCCGCTGGAAGTCCGAAATCCCATTGTGCGCCGATGGCGGTGTTCAGCCAGTCTTCCGACAATCCAAAGTCCCGGGCGACACGTTTGACAGCATCCACGAGGGCCTTAGGCAGGGGGTCAGCTGAACAAAGGCTTTTTCCAGATGGTGAGACGGTCGCCTGCGCAATTACGTCGACGTCCTTCGTGGTACGGTCCACCCAGCCCCGGTATGCAAGGGTGCTTCCCCCAACAACGACGATGGCAGCCGACCCCCCGGCGGCGTTCAAGTGCTGGCCCAGGGCGGCAAAGAGCTGTTCCAGTTCTTCAAAAGCAAGTTCGTCCACGCTTTAAGATAAGTTTATCTTTCTTGTTACGCAATATTAATGTGTTTTTAGCCTTTGTGGCCGTCCTTCCCTCGGTGTGTGCGCGTGGCTTGGGAGTGAGAGCGGAGTCCCCGATCCGCCAGGCCGTATGCGGCCAGATCGGACTGGCAGGGGATGCTGAGGGCAGGCCTCTCCCGAGGGATCGACGCCACCCGAGCCGGGGAATCAGGCTGTCTTCGTTCTCCCCGCTTCCGTGGCTGCTTCGAAAAGGACAGGCATGGCGATCATGCGGATGGCGATGGCCCCCAGGAAACCTCCGATGTAGACCACGGCCAAAGGCCTGTGAAGCTCCGACCCGGTGCTGACGTGGAAGGCCAGGGGAATGGATCCCACCACCATCACCAGGTTGGTCATGAAGATAGCCCTGAATTTCGTCAGGGATCCTTTCATGACGGCGTCCCTCAGCTTGTGACCCTTGGCCAAGAGTTCGTTGATCTTGGCGATGAGGATCACGTCGTTCTGCACGCACACCCCCATGAGTGCAATCAGGCCGATCATGGAGGAAACGTTGATGCTCTGTCCGGCCAGGAGCAGGCCGACGACGGCTCCGAACAGGGAAAGAGGAATCGTCGCCATGATGAGGGACGCCTGCCTCAGGGAGCCGAAGGAGGAAAAGAGCACCACGAAGATGAGCAGGAGGACCACCACCATCAGGACCGAGAGATCCCGCATGGCCCGCTGCTGGTTCTCGTAGGATCCCCCGAACTCGACAAAATATCCCAGGGGTAGATCCACCTCGGCTTCGATTCTGGAACGAGCTTCCTCGACCAGGCTCCCCACGTCCCGATCCACCACGTTCAAGAGAATGATCTTCCGGCGCATCAGGTTCTCCCGGAGGATCTCCTGAGGCCCCTCCCCATGGTAGATATCGGCCAGTTGGGAAAGGGGAATCCGTTCCCCGTTGGGTGCGTCAACGAGCAAGCTCTTCACCCTCTCCTCACTGTGCCGGTACTCCTCGTCCAGCCGGAGTAGGATGGAGGTGATCCGATCCGCCTCGTAGACATCGGTGACCTCGATGCCATTGAGGGCGGTCTCGACCAGATCTGCCACGTCCCCCACGGGAATCCCGAAACGAGCCAACTCTGGCCTTCGAAGATCCACCACCAACTGTGGAATTCCGGCTGTCTGCTCCACCTGGAGGTCCGCCACACCTTCGACCTCGTCCATGACGTGCCGGATCTCTTCGATCTTCTGGTTGAGAACACTCCACTCGGTTCCGAAGAGCTTGATGTTGAGCTCTCCCGCTGTACCCGTCAGCATCTCGGCCAATTTGTTCGCGATGGGCTGTTCGAAGATGTACCTGACCCCCGGGAACTGGGCGAGATCCGCCCGCATGGCCTCGGTCAGCTCCTCATAGCCTCGATCCCTTTCCTCTCTCGGAACCAAAAGCAGATTGTAGTGGCTGTGATTGACGGGGTGAACGTGCTCGCTTCCCTCGGCCGACCCGGTGGTCCGCGTGACCGAGACGACCTCCGGGTAGGAAAGGAACATCTCTTCCAGTTGACTCCCGACCCGAGCCGCTTCCTGCAGAGAGGTCTCCGGCAGCAAAACAGTCGACGCCATGATGGAGCCCTCGTCCAGGGGCGGGACGAACTCCTTTCCGAGGAGTTGATAGAGCCCCGCAGCTCCGAGCGTCAACGCCAAACAAGTGATGATGACGGCCCGCTTCCGCGCCAACCCGTACTGCAACGCCTGTTCATACTTGCTGGAGAGGAACTCGACGGTGGGATTCCTCCGGTCTTTCAGGTACTCGGGTGTGAGAAGCACCGAGCAGAGCAGGGGCTTCAGCGTGAGGTTGAGGATCAAGGAGCCGAAGAGGGCCGCGGCCACGGCGATGGCGGTGGGCTTGAACATGGCCCCCTCGATCCCCTGGAGGCTCAGGAGCGGAAGGAAGACGAGGATAATGATGAGACAAGTGGCGAAGAGGTACTTTCCCACATCCTTCGCCGCTTCATACGTCAACTCGACGGTGGAGGCCTCTCCCTTTTTCTCCCGAAGGACACGGACGATGTTCTCCACCATGATGATGGTGCCGCTGGCCACCTTCCCGACGCCGATGGCCAGGCCCCCCAACGACATCACGGTCAGATCGACCCGGAAGAGCCACAGGATGATCAGGGCAATCAGAATCGAGAGGGGAATGGTGAGGCCGGCGATCAAGGAGCTCCTAATGTCCCAGAGGAAGACCACCATGACCAGCATGATGAGGATCGCTCCCTCGATGATGGATCGATTCACATGGCCGATGGACTTTGCGATCAGGATGGATTGGTCGTAGAACTGCTCGATTCGAACTCCCGGGGGCAGGTCCGGCGCGATCTGGCTCAGGACCTCCTTCACCCGCCCGATGGCGGCCAAGGTGTTCCCGCCATACTGCTTCTGGACCGTGACGGCCACGGCAGTCTCGGCGTTGTAGCTCGCGTCGTCGCGGCGGAATTTCCCACCGACCCGGACCTCGGCCACATCCCTGACCCGAACCGGAACATTGTTCCTGGAGGTGATGACGATTCCCTCGATGTCCTCCAGGCCCGTGATCCTCCCGATTCCCTTGATGAGCTCTTCCTCCGCTCCCCGGGCCAGAATCCCGCCAGAGAAGTTTCGGTTGCTGTTTTCGACGGCTTCCCGGACGTCGTCGATGGTGATGTCATAGTGCTTCAAAAGCTCAGGCCTCAGGTAGACCTGAAACTGTTTTACGAACCCTCCGAAGTTGATGACAAAGGAGATCCCAGGGACGCCTTGGAGCCGGTACCGGATCGTCCAGTCGGCGATGGAGCGAAGCTCCAGGGGATCGATAGCCTCCCCGACCACGGCGAACTCGAAGACTTCCCCCATCCTGGAGGATACGGGCCCCAGATGAGGCCCTTCCGTGCCCGCGGGGAGGCTCCCGGCCACGATATCCAACTGGGACGAGACGATCTGCCGGGCCAGGTAGATGTCGGTCCCCCACTCGAACTCCACCGTCACTACCGAGTCGCCGGTGCCGGACTCGGACCGGACCCGGGCGACGTGGGGAGCCCCGATCAGGAGTGCCTCCAGGGGGAAGGAGATCAGCCGTTCCACGTCCTCCGCCGCCATCCCCTCGTTTTCGGTCACGATGGTGACGACGGGAGGGCTGAGGTCCGGGTAGATGTCTTTCGGCATCCTCACGGCGGCAAAGACCCCGACGATGGAGGCAAGGACAACGAGAAAGACCGTCAGCAGACGATGGTCCAGGGAATACCTGATGATGCGATTGATCATTGCGGTTCTCCGCCAACGGTCAGTGGACGTGTCCGGCTTCCAGGATGGCTTCGTAGAGTTTGGACTTGAGCTGGAAGTTGCCGTTCGTGACAACCACGTCACCTTCGTCCAGGCCCGACACGACTTCCACCAGCCCGTTCTCACGGGTTCCGAGGGTCACATGCCGAGGCTGGAAGCGGTTCGCGTCCACCCTGACGAAGACCAGGTATTCGCCCGAGTCGTCGAGAACCGCGTCGGACGGAGCTACCAGCGCCATCCCGTTCTTGCTGACCTCGATGGTCAGGTTGGCAAACATGCCCGGCTTGAGCTTCGACCCGAC
>JASFVN010000298.1:0-5568 GCA_050049805.1 Gemmatimonadota bacterium | reverse complement strand
TGACTCACCTTCCGGGGGGCAGACCAGAAGACTGCAACTAGTAGGTGAATACCACCGTCCGAGGCCGGCTCCCCTGATTGAGCCCGAATGCCACGAAAGAGGCCATCCCGCCGGAGCATCTGCCGACAATGCATATCGCAGGGCATTGATCTGCCTACCCCGTTTGCCACCCACCTTCCCCCGGAACATCTTGATGTTCTGAATCCGGCAGGAAGGAAATCAACCTCTTGACCCACTCCTTCACGGAGAAGCCCACGTGTGCACACGGACCGTCCACTCCACCTGCTACATGTGTACCGAGGACTGTCCCATCACGGTGGTGACGGAGGGCGAGAACATCCTCTCCATCGACCATCCTGATTGTGTCCGGGCCGAGGGAATGCTGGAACAGCGCGAGAGCTCCCTGAGATGGGTGAATGCCCGCATCCGATCCACGCCCCGGGAAACATGGAGGATCGTCCCCAGGGCGGAGGCCGTCTCGGTAGCCGGCTCAGAGCTGACCAGGCTCCAGGGGCGTCACGGCCCCGAGGCCGTCGCGTTCGTTGTCGGTTTCACCAAGGAGGTCAGGCCTTACCTTCAACGCTTCGCTCACTGTTTCGGATCGCCTCACTATCTCACCGAGTCGAGTTGTTGTTTCGGCTCCTGCTTCGTCGCCGCCGCCCTGACGCTGGGAAAGGAGTACGATTATTTCCTCGGTCCCTCCCGGAGTCCGTCGCCCGCCACCAGGTGCCGGTTGGTCTGGTCTGCAAACCCCTCCGAGAGTCGGCTGCCCTACCAGCGGCATCACCTTCTGCTCGATGCGCCCGAGGTTCCTACCATCGTGGTGGATCCCCGTAGGACGCCGCTGGCCGAAGGGGCCGAGATTCACCTGCAGCCTCGTCCCGGCACCGATGGCGCCCTGGCCCTGGGGATGGCTCACGTGATCTTTCGGGACGGGCTGGAGGATCAGGATTTCCTGGGTCGGTTCGCCCATGGGGCGGAGGCTTTTCGGAATTACGTATCAGGTTTCACACCCGGTGAGACGGCACGAATCACCGGAATTCCGGCAGAGACCATCGAGGCCGCGTCGACGCTCTATGCCCGTTCCCGCCCGGCTCAGGTAACCATCTCGCCATGTGCGACCACCCATCACTCCAACGGGTTCCAGAACCACCGGGCCATCCTTCTGCTCCCGGCCATCTGCGGAAACCTGGACGTGGAAGGAGGGAACCGGCCTTGGGGACACAGGCTGATCGAATCCAGCGTTGACCTGCCCCCTGCCGAAGTATCCTCCCTTGGACCGGCCGTTGGATCCAATGACCACCCGGTCTTTGCGGCCCATTACGGCGAGGGCCAGGGGATGCGGCTGGCAGAGTCCATCGAGGCTGGTGAGATCCGGGCAGTTTTCTCCGTCGGTATGAACCTGATGATGTGGCCGAACTCCAGACGTCTGCGAAATGCGCTGGGATCCCTGGAGTTCTTTTCCGCTTGTGACTTCTTCGAGAGTCCTACCACCGACCTGGCCACAGTATTCTTCCCGGCTGCCACACACCTTGAGCGGGAAGCACTTGTGGTTTCAGGGACCGGACGAATCCAACACAGGCGTCCTGTGGTCCAGCCTCGGGGAGACGCCATCGGTGACTCCGAGTTGGTCTTCGACCTGGCTCGAGCCATGGGAATGGACGATAGTTTCTGGAACGGAGGCCTTCGGCAAAGCTTCCAACGGCGCCTGGAGGGGGCAGGCTTTTCGCTGGCAGATCTTCCCGAGGACGGAGGTCCTCTCGAGCTACCGATGGAGGCCCCACCCGAACGAAGCTACCTGGCGACGGGATTCGGCACTCCCACCGGAAAGGTCGAGTTCGTCTCTACGATCCTGGAGAAGGCCGGGCACGACGGTCTTCCCATCTACCAGGAGCCCTACTGGAGCCCGGTCTCGGCACCCGAGTTAGCTCGTTCCTACCCCCTCGTCCTCACCTCTGGCGCCCGGACCAGGAACTACACCCACTCACAGGGGAGGCAGTTGGAGGTCCTCCGGAACCGGGAGCCCGAGCCGCTCCTGGAGATCCATCCGTTGGACGCAGCCGACCGAAGAATCAAGAATGGTGACCCGGTAAGCCTCTCCTCTCCCCTCGGGAAGATCACGATGCGGGCCACCGTCACCGATTCCCTGGCTCCAGGAGTAGTGAGCGCACCGCACGGATGGGCCGAGGCCGACGTGAACCAACTGATACCCGACGCGGGGCTGGATCCTATCTCCGGATTCCCGCCCTTCAAGTCCAGCCTTTGCCAGGTAAAGCGCTTGACTCAGGCCCCCCGGCAGCGTGGCCGTGACTGGAAAGTGGTCTGAGGACCAGACCTCTTCTCCTTCGGTTGCGAGGATCGCCGCTGCACCGATCTCCAGCCTCGGGTCGACGAGAATGTGGTCGATTCGCTGTCCACCCGTGGAGTCCCTGAAGCCGTTGAAGGTTCCCAGGCCGATCTCGGGATGGAGTACCAGGACGGCGGATCGGTAGCCCTTCCGCAGAAACGTCAGAATCGGCTCCGTTTCCTCGTGGGCGTTGAAATCGCCCATGAAAACGGCCGGGGGCCCCCCGTCGGCATGGGCAAGCAAGAGGCGGGCACTCTCCACCCGGGCTTGTGCTCCCCGGTGATCGAAGTGGGTGCCGTAAACTCGTAGAACTCCACTCCGCCCCATCCACTCCACGTCTGCCCAGGCGGCCATCCTGGGCAGGGCCGCGTCCCAGCCCACGGATCCCACGGAGTCCGGAGCCGGTGAGAGCCAGAACTCGCCCCAGTCCAGGACTCGGACCCTGTCCGTCCTCACGTACAGGCCGGAGAACTCCCCCTGTAGCCCACCATCACGATGCTGGCCGAGTTTCCGATAGCCCTCCAGGGCATCGGAGAGGTCCTCCAGCTGAAAGGCCAACGCTTCCTGAATGGCCAGAACGTCCGGGGACTCCCGGCGAATGGTCTCCGCCACCAGGGAACGGCGTTGGGGCCAGGAATTCTCGCCGTCGTCCGCCGCTCCGTACCGAATGTTGAAGGTCATGAGTCGGAGGTGGTCCTCCTGGAATCCGTGCAAGGGCGAGAGGCTCAATGCCGCCAGGGCCAGAAGTAGCGCGCAGTCACGCCAGAGGATTGGAGAAAGCATTGTCTTCACGGGCCCTCCTGAATTCTTACACGACCGAACCAAATAGCACCGACCCTACCCAGGCGATCAAAGAAAGCAAGGCCAGGATCACTCCCACCACTGCGACAAATGCACCAACCACCAGGGCCTGGCTTTGGCGCCGGGTCCCATGGGGGTCCAGGACTTGCTTCTCCACAATCCGTAGATTCCTACGGTTCGCCTTGAAGGCGATGTCGAAGATGTCGCCCAGCAGAGGTAAGGCCCCGAGGAGCAGATCCAGCCCCAAGTTCACGATCATTCGTGCCAGGGTGGCAGGTGTGGCGCCCAAACGAGCGGCGGTAACCACCATCCAGCCGGAAAAGGTGGCGCTCACAGCGTCGCCGGCTCCGGGGATCAGTCCCAGCAAAGGATCGAGGCCTACGCGAAACCCCAGCAGAGGCACCTCCACGGCATCGTCCAGGACCCGGGCCACGGCCTGGAGGCGTTTGACGCGCTCGGCACCTTCATCAGTAGACCCGCTCACGAATCGTCCCCTGAGACCCCACCGACTTCCTCGACAAAGCTCCAGCCTTGACCCCGAAGAAGCTCATGAGCCGGATCCGTGGCCTCGGCAAGAACCAGCCACTCCACCTGATCGCCCTCTTTGAGGGTGGTGGTTTCGTCGATGAGCCGGGGCCTCCTTCCGCGGCGGAGGAGAAGGGGCAGGAGTTGATTCCGGCTCTCCCGGGGAATCTGGGCCGCCGTATCGGGTGCAGCTCCGTCGGATGATCCGGTCCATTCCCAAGTCTCCAGCCGGGTCAGACCTCGCCGAATTCGGACGGCCCACAGCTCGATGTCCTGGGGCCCGGCAAAAAGGAGGTGGGCCCCCGTATCCTCCACTGCCCCAGGTTCTGGGGTGCCGGGGCCCCGTTGCAGGGCGACCCATGCCCGGGGGGCCCCTCCCTCCTTTCGGCCCTCTCGAGCGAAGAGGATATTCTGAGCCGAGTTGGCCAGGAGCCCCACGATGCCTCGCCGCGATTCGAGTTGGGCCGAAAGCATGGCCCGTTCCTCGATAGCGTTGCCGAACACCACTCGGAGTCCTTGCTCCTGGGCCTTTTCCGTGCTGTCACGGTTTGCGTCGAGGATCACAACCTCTTCCCCGGAGTCCTGAAGCCGTACGGCGAAAAGGCGAGCCAGGGCATGGGCTCCGAGGACGGCATAGCCCTGGTTGGTGGGGCGGCGGAGGCCCAGGACCCGGGCCAGAAACGAGGCGGAGCCACCCTGAAGGACCACCGTGCCACCGATCACCAGGAATACCATGGCCCGGAGCTCCTCGCCGCCGGCCATCCCCGCGTCCTGAAGGCGGTCGGCAAAGAGGGAGCTGATGGCCGCAGCCACGATGCCCCGGGGCGCTACCCAGGAAAGAAAGGTCTTCTGACGCCAGGTGAGGTCCGAGCCCACGGTGCTGGCAGTTACGGACAGCGGCCGAATCACCAGCATCAGCAGAAGCACCACCACAATGCCTTCGGTGCCAAGGGCTTGGATATCGCCTACGGCCACATCCGCAGCCAGGAGCACGAAAAGGAGCCCGATGAGAAGAACCGTCAGTTGCTCCTTGAACTCCTTCAGCTCCCGGAGGGGCGGAGCGGCGGTGGTGTTGCCTACCACCAGGCCTGCTGCGATGACAGCGGCGATACCCGTCTCTTCCACCAAGGCGTTGCTTACGAAAAACAAGGCCACGGCCCAGGCCAGGCTGAAGGTGTTCTGCATACCTTCGGGCACCAGAAACCGGGGCCGAAGGAGGAGGGTCAGTACGCCGCCGCCCACCAAGCCCAGTAGGGCGCCTGCCCCCAGGCGCAGGGGCGGGCCCATGAGCCCCTGGGCCACGCTTTCGGTATTGGGTCCTTGGACCACCACTTCCAGGGCTACGATGGCCAGGATGGCGCCGATGGCGTCGATGAAGACCCCCTCGGCCTCCAGGATGGTCTCCAGAGACCGGTCCACCCGAATGCGTCGGAGAAGGGGGTTGATGACGGTGGGGCCGGTGACGATGACCAAGGATCCGAAGAGAACGGCCAGACTCCAACTCCACTCCAGGAGCCATTGGCTTGCCAACGTCGCCCCTAGCAGGGTGACCAACGCCCCGATGGTCAGGAGGCGACGAATCGAGAGAGCTTCCCGCCTCAGGCGGCGGATATCAACGTTCAGCCCTCCCTCGAAGAGGATCACCGCCACAGCGAACCCCACCACATCGTGCATGGCGTGGCCCAGGGATCCGGGATCGATGACCCCCAAGAGCTCGGGGCCCAGGAGCACGCCAGCGGCCAGGAGGAGGACGATGCCGGGAACCCGGAGGTGCCGGGCCAGCATCTGGCAGATGATCCCGGCGGCCAGGGCAAGGGCCAGTACCAGGGCGGGGTCGTGGGCGATGTCGAAGGGCATGGATCAATCTAAGGCCACAGCCGGATCCGACACGTCTA
>JASFVN010000297.1:0-5603 GCA_050049805.1 Gemmatimonadota bacterium | reverse complement strand
CCGTCCCAGAAGGAAAGAACCGAGTATGCCGCCCATCGCATGCACTCCCGGGGTCTGAAAAGGGATTTCGGGGACCTCGCGTAACGAACCAAACGGTTCCCGGCCGGAGCCGGGTGCCCAGTTGATCGCCTCTATCCTGCAGCTACCGCCCGGCGAGGCCCCGGAGGGCCGGGCCCGTGGGGTTCAGGATACTGCCACCCGAGTTCAGAGCGAAAGCGAGGGCTGAGGGCCCGCGCGGGAAACGGGCGTTACAAATGCAATCGCCCCAAGGGGTCACTGAATCTCGCTGCCCAATTCCTCGGGAAGCTCATCGCCGGGATCCGGTGGTCTGGATGGGACCCGGCTGAGGATCTCGAGATAGGTATCCCGGGAACTCCTGGCAGCCCGCTCCTCCAGATACTCGATGGTATCTAGGGCCGAGATCTTCTCCGCCAACGCGGTTGCGATCAGCTGGTTGATTGAGATCCCCTCCCTCTTGGCCAATTCCCGCGCCCGCTGATGAAGCGATTCCGGAAGCCTTAGGCTCATTGTACTCATTCCTTCTCTCCTTCCAGCTCCAGCAAGAATGCGCCAGGCCTCACGATGCGAATGCCGAAGTGTTCCTCAACCCCTTTGAAATCTCGGACGTTGTGTGTGACGATGGCGTCTGCTTGCGCTTCGACGGCAACCTCCAGGACCATTTCATCTTTCGGATCCCGGAGCAGGGGGCGCCAGAGAAAGTAAATCTCCCTCTTTTCTCCCACCTCGCACAAGAAATTGACCAGCCTCTCCGCATCCGCTTCCCCGAGCCCCGGCACCCTTTTCAGAGCCATCTCATATTCCATGGCGAGTGGGACAGAAACAGAGATCCGAAACCGGGCGTCACCGCCGAGCTCGAGGAGGAGCCGATACGAAGCGCCGTCTCTGGAGCGCATCCCTGAGACGACGACGTTGGTGTCCAAGACGATTCGTCTCATGCGGTATCATAAATGATACCACGTTGGCAGATCAAGGGTTCCTTGGGACGGTTGGATGGAACGGTGATCGGAATGCCGATACGGCCTGAGGATAGAAGGCGAGTTCACCGATTGCAGTGGTAATGACCCATTCGGTTCCCGAAGGGAGCCGGGCGCCCACCTGATCGCCTCTATCCTGCAGCTTTCGCCCGGTGAGGCCCCGGAGGGCCGGGCCCGTGGTCTTCAGGATACTGCCGCCCGAGTTCAGAGCGAAAGCGAGGGCTAAGATGCTATGAGGGCCGCTTGCCGTGAGACTGCAGCGGGTCGCACCTGTCAGACTCCAACGACTCATCGCCATGAGAAGAGGAGGAGTCCGATGAGGACAGGTACGACCCGCAGGGAGAAAGGTACGAGGGCCGAGACGGTCTTGCACGTGGCCTTCGAACTGGACGATTTCCACTGGACTCTCACCATGGGAACAGGGATGCGCCGGGAACCTCGGCAGCGGCAGATACGACCTCGAGACCGGAGCGCGATCCTCGGGGAGATCCAGGACACGAAGCGGCGGTTCGGGCTGGAGGCTGAGGTGCGGATCGTGACCTGCTACGAGGCGGGCCGGGAGGGATTCTGGCTCCATCGGTGGCTGGAGTCCGAGGGCATCGAGAACCTCGTCGTGGATTCGGCAAGCATCGAAGTGGACCGGCGCAAGCGCCGGGTGAAGGCCGATCGGCCGGACGGGAAGAAACTGCTCAGAATGCTGATCCGGTACGAGTCCGGAGAACGGGGCGTGTGGAGCGTGGTTCGGATTCCATCCGTGGAGGCCGAGGATGCTCGCCATCTGCATCGGGAGCTGGACAGGGTGAAGCGTGACCGGGTGCGGGTGACCAACCGACTTCATGGCTTGTTGGCCACCCAGGGCATCCGGGTGAAGAACCTGAGGAACTTCTCCGAGCAGGTACCCCTGATCCGGTTGTGGGATGGCTCACCTCTTCCGCCAGGGCTCCATGCCCGGCTGGAGCGGGCTTGGGAGCAGCGGCTCTGGCTCACGGAGCGGATTCGGATCTTGGAGGCTGAACAGCGGACCCTGCTCCGCACCTCCGACGCCCGTCCCCACGAGCAGGTGCGACAACTGATGCTGTTGAATGGCATCGGCCACAGGAGCGCCTGGATCTTCGTCATGGAGTTCTTCAGTTGGAGGCAGTTTCGCAATCGTAGCGAGGTCGGGGCCCTGGCCGGCCTGACCCCCACGGCCTACCAGAGCGGAACGACGGACCGGGATCAGGGCATCAGCAAGGCCGGCAATGCCCACGTGCGTGGAACCATCGTCCAGATCGCCTGGGCCTGGCTGCGCCACCAGCCCAACAGCGAGTTGAGTTGTTGGTACGACGAACGCTTCGGGTCTGGGAGCGGTCGAGTGAAGAAGATCGGGATCGTCGCCCTTTCTCGCCGGTTGCTCATCGAGCTCTGGCGCTACCTCGAGACAGGTGCGCTCCCGGAAGGTGCGACACTCAAGGCGTAACACGGGAAGATCAAGAAGGACCGGGGGGGCGGCCCGACTTACGGGCTAGGGGCACACCGTGGGTGTTGCTCGATTCTGAGAAGGGGTCCGCTTCCTATTCCTGGCTTCACCCAACGCCCTCGCGGCGGACAGAGCATCAGGTGACCAAGCGCAGGACGCAAAACCGGCACGGATAGAAGGTCGTCCGAGGCTCCAGCTGGGAGCCCGACGCCTCAACAGGAGCCACCGGTCTCAATCTGGATACCAGGTGGATGACGGAAGCCGCCTCATCCACCCTGGAGTCGTGCGCATGAACCCCGGAGCCTTGACAGATGCGGCCACATAGAAGGGCCCGAGAAGTTATGAAAGGGCTGGCCCAACCTGATCGGTGTACCGTGGGTTAGCGCGGCCCCGATCCGGTTTCGCGCCAGTGCCACATGCGACACTCCAGGTCGCAGCCAATAGGAGGACCAGCCCCATGTCTCGCTCCATCATTCACATTGGAATGGACGTCCACAAGGACACCATCATGGTTGCCGTCTTCGTCGATAATGATCCCAAACCGGAGATCGTCCAGCAACTCCCCAATGACCTCACCAAGCTCCGCCGGTTCTTCAGCCGATGGACCCGCCGGGGAGAGGTCCGTGCCTGCTACGAAGCCAGTGGTGCCGGCTACGTGCTTCACCGTGAGATCACCGCCTGGGGAGTCCACTGTGACGTTATCGCTCCCTCCCTCATTCCCACCCGGCCCGGCCAACGGCGCAAGTTTGACCGCTACGATGCCACCCAGCTGGGTCGGCTCTACCGAGCCGGTGAGCTCACCCCCATTCGTATCCCCTCGCCTGCCGAAGAGCGGGTCCGTGATCTCGTGCGTTGCCGCCAGTGTTTCCAGCGCGAAATCCTCCGCTCTCGTCATTACATCCTCAAGTTCCTGCGCCGGCGCGACTTCATCTTCCGCGATGCGTGTCACTGGGGTCAGGCTCACCGAAAATGGCTGCAGCGTCTTCTGAAGCCCGGCTCTCTCGCCCCAGAGGATCGCGCAGTCTTTGCTGAGTATCTCGCTCTCCTCGACTACAAGACCAGCCGCCGCGACGACCTCGACGAACAGATCGAGACCATCGCCTTCTCTTCCTCGTATAAACCTCTCATCCAGCGGCTCACCTGTTTTCGGGGCATCAGCACCCTGGCCGCCATGACCCTCGTCACCGAGATCGGTGACTGGCGACGTTTTGAGCGACCCTCCCAGCTCATGGCTTTCCTCGGACTCGTCCCTTCCGAAGACTCCTCAGCAGATCGCACTCGCAAGGGCTCCATCACCAAGGCCGGCAACAGTCGCTGTCGTCACGTCCTCGTTCAGGCTGCCTGGAAATATCGATACCGGCCTGCCGTCTCGGCTCAACTCAAGAAACGCCAGATGGGCCAGCCGCCCCACGTCATCGCTCATGCCTGGAAGGCTCAACACCGTCTCTTCAACCTCTTCCACCGCATCAACGCCAAGAAGCCATCCCAGGTCGCTGCCGTCGCCACTGCCCGTGAGCTCGTCGGCTTTCTCTGGGCCGTCATGCAGGATCTCGAGGTCCAGGATGCAGCCCAAGTTCGGTCTGCCGCCTGATGCGTCTAGGGGACCCGAGGCACGATCCGAGCAACGCTCGCTTCCCGCATTCGGTACGGCCCCCGTAGCCTAACCCGACCCATCCGAGAATGAGCACGCTCCTGACGAATTCTCTTTGTGCCGCTCTGAGCCAATCCCGCTTAACCGGCGAATATCAGTAGGATCATCGTCGAAGCTCGCCTCGGGTCCCCTCAGCTTATTGACAACCACCCTTTCATATCAGCGGGAAACGGGCGTTACGACGTCGAATGAACCCGGTGGGCATAGTACCCCTTGGCAAAGCTCCGAGAACTCTCCAGGACTACGCCATTGACGTATGGGCGCCATTGGCGTATCCTTTGACATGGTCATCAAGGAAACCTCGGTATTCACCAAACAGGTCCAGAAGCTCCTGGACAAGGAGTCCTACCGACTTCTGCAACTCCGGCTTGTTGCCGAGCCCGACGCCGGAGACCTGATTCGAGGAACTGGTGGCTTGAGGAAGATCCGGTGGGAGGGCAGCGGCCGTGGAAAGCGCGGCGGCGTCCGGGTGATCTACTACTGGGCTCAAAAGCAGGACGTGATGTTGTTGCTTCTCATATCCGGCAAGGCCCAACAGGACGACCTGACCCCGAAGCAGAAAGCTGTATTGAAGAAGCTGATTCAGGAGGAGTACCCATGAACGACGAACTCTTTAACGAACTTGAAGCCAGCGTGCGCGAAGGGGGGGCGATTCTCCGTGAGGAGGAGGAAGCAGCTCGCACGTTCGTCGTAGAGGAGCCGGACGTTGCGGCCATCCGCGAAGAGTATGGCCTCTCTCAAGCAAAGTTTGCAGCACTCCTCGGGATCAGCGTGCGGACCCTGCAGAATTGGGAACAGGGGCGGAGGAAACCCCAGGGCCCGGCGAAGGTGCTTCTCCGCGTGGCCTCCAAGCACCCGAAGGCTGTTCTCGATGTCGTGAGGAAAGTCTCGTAGCTTCTACGCGGTCCCTGCCTGCTGAATGACTCCAGCTCCCCCATTCGACTCGTAACGAACCCTTCGGTTCAAGATCGGAGCCGGGCATCCGGGGGACCAGGATTTTCCACCTGCTTCTCTCCGGCGAGATCCCGGAGGGCCGCGCCGTGGATCTCCGACAGGCCACCCGGGTCCGCCGCTATCTGGGGCGCGAGCTTGAACCGGGCGTTACCCTCTCATGCCTTCACGTCCGAGCCGCCCAGTCGAAACGTTCCGTTTTTCTTAGGCGTCGAAGGAGAGAGGGCGCGGGTTAGCCTTTGGGGCGAAGGAAATCCTCAAAGGCTGGGTATTCCCTAAGTGGTTCGAGGTCGATGTTTGTGTGCAACCAGAGTCCGTAGGATGCTCCCTGAGCATGCGCCTCTCTGAGTAAGGACACAGCCCGGTCCCTCTGCCCGAGAATTGCAGCGATACGCGCCCTCTGGATTGTGCGAGACGCTCTGGTGTAGGGGAGGTCCAACTCAGCGAGCTCAGCGGCGATTCGATGTGCTTCTTCCCCGTTCCCCATTCGGGCGGCTACCGTCCCTACTTCACCTAGCCACGCTATACTTCTTGGATTCTCTCTTAA
>JASFVN010000296.1:0-5615 GCA_050049805.1 Gemmatimonadota bacterium | reverse complement strand
AAGAGAGATCCCAGGGGGCCAAATCCGGCGGATTTCGCCGCTTTTCGGGCTTTTTCCGGCGACTTTCGCCGCTCTGGGCCTGTGTCTCCGCCGGGTTTCGCCGCCTTCAGAGACACATTCGGGACACAGTGGCGGGAGGGCTCAGTCGGTGGAGTCAGTGCTCCACGTCATCCCGGTATTCCTCCAGCAGGGCCTGGGGGCGGGAGGTGAAGCCGAAGTCAGGTTCCGAGTTCCTGTGTGATAGCAACCCTCAGTTGCTGGTTCTCTTTCATAGCTTCATCAACTCTGTATCCGAAGTTCGATGCCAGTAATCCCAGGTAGGTCGTCTCCGTCTGGAACTCAAACTCGCTGGATATCTGTCGCCAGGGACGCCTTAGGGTTTGATGGAAACCGTCTTGGGATCCCAACCGTCCGGCACTGTCGTGCAGAACCAGCAGAATATCCTCCATCCTATTGTCGAGATACTCCTTCAATCGCGGATGGTAGAGGGTTTCGAGTTGCTGTATGTAGGTCTGCGTGGATTCGTAGTAGGTCACGATTCTGCGGCGCAGATCTCCGTTCAAAACGAGGGCCAAGCGGCCTGAATCTCGAAGGCCGACGTATCCTGATTTGGGTGGCTGGTAAAGCTCAAGGAACCCCAGCGGTTCGATCCCTTGAAGTGCCGAATCAGCAGGAAGGTCCCTTTCAAAATTCTCCTGCGCCCAGAAGGCGGCTTCTGTTTGCGCCTGAGCAAGCTGCCGCATTTTATTTAGAGCAACCGAGTCGGCTGCCAAATCATTGTGGATCTCTTGAAGAGCTACCTGTTCTTCTTCCCGATCATTCCTGTACTGTCTCCAGTCATCGGCAAGCAGGGCCACCGTCACGCCCGCAAGGATCGCTATGAACTCCGCGCCCGCTCTTGCCCAAGGGATGTGAACCTTCTTCACGGTATCTCACCTCGCTATGCGGGTTTATTCCAGGCGTGCCGTCTAACGGCTCGTGGGCTGCGAGCGACTCCCCACTGCACAAGCTTCCGCTCTTTCAGGCGCTGGAGGAGGGAGGGGGTGGGCATAGGTCAGCCTTTGGGGGAAATCAGTCGCTCGAAGGGTTCGTACCCCCAAAGGCGATTGAGGACGAAGTAGTCGGAGAGACCCCAGAAAGACAGACCCTCCTGAAGTGCTTGCCGCACGAGGTCCGTGGCTTCCTCCTCTCGACCCAGGTGTGAGAGGATTGAAGCCCGGCAGATTTTGTTGACTCCACCCCGATTGGGCCGATCCGTCTCCTCACACCATCTCGCTTCGGCCTCTGCGCCCCCGTTATCCCCGGTGAGCGCCAGCGCCATGCCGTGCAAGCCATGGTAGTCCAGGTTTTCAGGGGATTGTTCGACCAAAGGCTCGAGGAGCGTCAGTGCTTCGGCGGGTCGGTCTGCCAACAGCAGTGCATAGGCTCTCTCCGATTGGAACCCGTCCGGGTCACGAGCCAGATACCAGGCGATGGCCCGTTCGGCAACAACACGAGCTTCTTCGGAGTGCCGAAACCGGGCGAGGTCCGCCGCCACAAGAGTGAAAACCCCGCCCGGGGTCCCAGCAACCACGTTGGGCTCTATTTCCTCAATCTGCCCCAGGAGTGGTTCGATCTCATCCAGTCGGCTCAAGGCCACCAGCGCCCGCATCTCATACCAACGCATTTGAAGATCGTCAGGGAATCGCTCCCGACCTTGACGGGCGGCATCCAACTCCTCGCGGAAAAGCCCCAGCATGTGGTTCGCCTGAGCCAGAGTGTACCAGTACCGAGTCGAGCCCCGGTGGGAGGGAGTGTCAGGGTCGTAGTGGCTCAAGGCGTCAAGTGCGGCCTGGGGTCGGCCAGCCTGAACCGCGTCGTGGCCAAGGTCATCGGCATACGAGGTTGGGTCCATCCGGAACATTGACTGCCGAACTCGAAATGCCTCCTCTCGGTCACGCAGCGCGAAGGCCCTCCCGTGTTCAAGCACAAGCCGCTCATGGGGGGAGAGTTCATTCCATCGTTCCGTTGCCCAAGTCAGGAGCGAATCAACCTTCGCTCTCTGGCCAGTGTTGATGTACACCCACCCGATCATCGTGGGGGCCAAAAGGAAAGTTGAATCTAGACGGAAAGCCTCCTGGAAGTGGGGTAAAGCGCCCATCCAGTCGCGGTTCAAGAAGACCTCATAACCCCGTCTGTATGCTAGGAACGCCTCATAAGTGGGGGGCCTGGAGGGCCCCATTTCTATGGCCTCATCCAGCGAGACTGCAATTGCCCCCGTGATCCGTTGTCGTAACTCATCGATCACGTTCCTTGGGTCTTCGACAGCGCCCAAGGCCTGGACTGATTCAATCAGATCACCACCGGGGATTCGGCTGATTTCGGCCAGGAACTCCAATGAGTCCCCTCGCATCGCGTAGACACCTGTAATAGCGGTCCCCACCTGGAGATCCACTGCTATTTCCTGAGTAGTAATGGCCCCTCCGCTCGCCTCAAGAGCTTGGGCCACTGTGTTAAAGGCTACAGCCTGATTAATCTCGGGGGTACGACGCAAGCCTTCGGTGATCACGAAAGCCGTGTAAGGGCCAAGGTCGTCCAGGTCCCCCTCGCCAGTGAGATTCTCGAAGGGGAACACGGCCACGTAGTCCTCTGGCAGGGCTTCGGCCACATCACTTTCTGGCGGAACGGGTCTGTCTTCCCCTTGGGGTCCGAAAGCTCTCCCAAATCCCTCGTCCCCTCCCAAGAGCGTGACAGCAACCCCTGCCACCACCAACAGGCCTGACAACATTAGCAGTTCAGGTCCGCTTACCCGTTGGCGTCCCTTTTCACCGTGATACCACGCCAGGACAAGCGTGATGAAGAACCCGATGGCGAGGACAACGAACAGGCCCTGAAAGAAGCTGTCCGTGAGGCCCCAGCGGTCCCCTATCGTGTCCACAGCCTCATAAATAACCCAGGCACCAGCCAGATAGGTGAGCGCCCACCTCACGAGCTTCCGCTCTTTCAGGCGTTGGAGGAGGATGGGAGGGGGCATGGGTCAGGCCTCGAACTCCTCCCACGCCTTCTTCACCCGCTCCATCAGCCGCTGAAAGCGCGAATCGCCGCGCAGGTTCGCCAGCAACCTGTCCTTCTCGGCCAGGAACGGATAGTTGATGAGTCCCATCTCCAATCCGTGCTCCAACCACTCGAGGGCTTGATCTGTCTCCCCGATCAGGGAAAAAGCCTGGACGTTCCACAGTACAGCGCAGGCGTCGGCCTCCGCTGCCGATCGCCCTTGCTCGTCCGCCAACAACCTCTCAAGGATGTTCAGGCACTCGTTGCGTCGACCTTCGAACGCGTACAGCCAGAAGGGCATGGACTGAGCCCAGTCGTGTCCGGGTGTGTCGGCTAGCCACTCATCGAGCAACGCGCGGGCTTCATCCAGCCGCCCGTTGGCCGCCATCAGGTACACACCAAAGCAGCGATTCAGGACGTTCGCGGGGTCGAGCCGGAGCGCAACCAGCACAGATTCAAGCGCCGTCTCGTAACGGTCCTCGAACCACTCGTGCACAGCTCGACACCAGTGCGAAACGGAGTTCAGCGGATCAGTCTGAACCAGACGTTCCACAAGTGGGCCAGTTGCCGATGTCCGCCCCACCGTACCGGCTGTCAACAGATACCAAGCCAAATCGTTGGGGTCGTCGGTTCCCAGCGATACCGCCTGGTGCAGATGGACAAAGGCGCTCTTCGGGTCGCCGGTCATATAGGCCAACCCGCCAAGGGCTCCGTGGGCCGGCGCCACCGCCGGGTCTAGAGCGAGGGCCCGCTTGGCGTAGCGCTCTGCGGCGTTCTGCGTCTCCTCGTCGATCCGGAAGCCGCCCCAGAGGTAGGCGGTATGGACCTGAGCCATGCTCGCCAGCAGAAACGCATTCTCGCCCTCCATCTCGATGGCGGCCTCGAGATGCTGCAGGGCTCGATCCAGCCCCGATTCAGTCATGCGCGCGGTCTCATGTCGCGCCCGGAGATAGCACTCGTACGCCGCACCGCTTACCTGAGGTCGGTCGGCCAGGTGCTGGTCTTCCGCAGGAGTGAGAGCCACGCGAAGACCATCCACGATGCGCCGCGCGAGCTTCTCCTGAAGATCAAACACGTCCTCGAGCTTTCCCGTATACCGTTCTGCCCAAAGGTGGGAATCTGTCGAGGCGTCGATGAGCTGAGCCGTGATCCTCACGCTGTCGCTGGCCCGGCGCACACTTCCCTCCAGTGCGTAGCGAACGTTCAATTCCCTGGCGATGCTGGGGACACCCTTCTTGCCGCCCTTGAACTGCATGGCGGAGGTTCGGGAGATCACACGAAGGGCCTGGACTCCGGAAAGCTCGGCAATCAGCTCCTCCGTCAGCCCGTCCGCGAAGAACTCGTTGTCCGGGTCAGAACTCAGGTTCTCGAAAGGGAGTACGACGATAGAGAGGTCGCCTGCTGGCGTCCTCCGCGCCGCCTCCACCAACGCGTCCGCCAGCGCTACGGTCGTTCCGAACCGGTCCTGCGGGGCCGTGGCCAGCGATCGGCGGATCACCTCGTCCACCGGGCTCGGCACGTTCGTCAGCTGTGGTGGCGGGCCCGTCAACCGCCTGGCTAGAAGCGCCTGAACCGTGGCCCCGCTGAAGGGGGGAGTCCCGGAGAGCATCTCATAGATCACACAGCCCAGAGAGTACACGTCGCTTCGTTCATCGATGGACTCCTCGCCCAGCACCTGCTCCGGACTCATGTATGCCGGTGTCCCCACGGATACGCCGGTCGCCGTCAGGCGCTCGCCTCCCGCGACGCTTACGGCCCGGGCGATCCCGAAGTCCGTCACGAACGGTTGTCCCCGAGAAAGCAGGATGTTCTCCGGTTTGATGTCCCGGTGGACCACGCCCAGTTCGTGTGCGTAGCCCAGCGCCTGGGCCACGGGCCGGGCGATGCCCAGCATCCCCTCGACATCGAGCCTTTGTTCGCGCTCGAAACGTGCCCGGAGCGACTCACCCTGGATATACGGCATGACGTAGTACAGGAAGGTGTCCGCTTCCCCTGAGTCGAAAAGCGGTACGATGTGCGGGTGCTGAAGACGGGCAGTCAGACGGATCTCGGCCAGGAACCGTTCGGTGCCGAGTGAGGCGGCCACTTCGGGGCGGAGCACCTTCACAGCCACCTGCCGATCATGCTTCAGATCCTGAGCCAGGTAGACTGTAGCCATCCCCCCGCTACCGATCTCCCGTTCGATCAGGTAACGGTCAGCGAGTGCAGCCTTCAGGCGTTCCCCGTGTTCCATGTCGGATGATCCGGTAAGATATGACGGCCCCTTCCAGCCCAGTCAGCCACCAAGAAGAATCATGGGTTGTGGGTATGGTGGGGGCAAGGATTGGCTAACGACTCAACCCGAAATCCATATGTCCCAACCTTCTCTGAAGAGACTGGCTATCCCTCCGAAGAGATGTAGCAGAGCGAAAGCTCCGTGGAACTTGGCGTTCTGGGTTACCATTCCAACGACGAAGAAGGCAGAATATACGGCAGCGAAGATCAGATTTGGCGATTGACCCTTTAAAAACAGATCCCCTACGGCCACGCCTGATGCTAGAATGAACATCCCGAAGAACCACCTTCTCCTTTCGTAGTAGTAC